>CANQWB010000010.1 GCA_947627435.1 uncultured Bacilli bacterium | reverse complement strand
TTGTTATATTTTCAAATCTATTATAACACTGGTCTTTCTTTTTTTGTGTCTTCCCCCAAATAATTTTACACTATCTTATTTTGTTCTAATTTGACAACCAATGACATTTATTATATAATAGCAGTCATCAGTGAGGAGAATGCTTATGTCAAAATTAAGTAAACAAGAGGAATTTTGGACCAAATTTCATAAAATGAATACTTATCAACCTTTATATAAAATGATTATGAAACAAATACAACAATTAAAACAATATCCAGAAAAAATTATAAAAGTAGGCGGAGAACAAAAAAGGTATGAACGTGGAAAGTGGACAAATGATGGTCAAATGATTTCAGGTCTTGCAATTACCTTAGATGATAATCAAATGGTGTGTCAATTCATCGATATTGATCCCAATAAAGCAAATAGAAAATATTTATATTCCAATATTACATATACCTATATGAAACGTGTTAAGAATGAGGAACATGCATATAGTGACATTTTAAAAACAAGCTATCAACAAATGGATAAAAATGGTAACTTTTATCAAGTCGTAGAACAGTCTTTTTTTAGAGACAGACAAAATGAATGTGAACGCGTCATTGTGAAAGCGGATGAATATAACATCATATCCATCCATGATAATATGGCAATAAGATTACAAAATAATGATATGAAAACGGAATATTTCATCTATGAACTTTCTGCACAAGAGATGAAAGAACGTAGAAAAGGACATCAAATGCTTCCATATCCGTTAGAACCAATTGATGAAAAAACATATAAAGACATCCAAAATGGTGATTATATCAAGCAAAAAGTGTTATAAAACATTTTTTCTTTTTTTTATGTATTATATTTGATATAATGAAATAGGTGAAGTACTATGATATATTTATTTTATGGAGTAGAATCTTTTTTAATCAAAAAAGAGATTGCTTCCATTTTACAAAAAGAAAAGATTGATGCAATCAATCAAAGCGTCTACAATTTAGAAAATAGTAGTCTAAAAGATATTATGGAAGATGCTGCTACCATATCACTATTTGGAGAAAAAAAAGCCATTATAGTGGAAAATAGTTATATATTTACAGGTACTACCAATAAAAAATTACCAGAACAAAATATTGAAATATTTCTACAATATTTACAAAATATCAATCCAAATACAATTTTAATATTTGTCGTAAATAAAGATACCATTGATAAAAGAAAAAAAATAGTCCTTGAAATAAAAAAAGTAGGTATCATAAAAGAATTCGCATCCGTAATAGACCAACGTACTTATCTCGTAAAAATGCTTGAACCATATCAAATTCAACCAGCAGATCTTTCTTTTTTTCTAGATCGGGTAGGGAAGAATTTATCTATTTTACAACAAGAAGTGATAAAATTAAAAACTTATAAACAAGATGATTTAAAAATTACGCGACAGGATATTATAGATGTCACTTGCAAGAATGTGGATGTTGATATTTTTAGTTTAATTGATCATATTGTAACCAAAAACAAGAAAAAAGCATTAGAAAGTTATACTGAAATGATTCAATTGGGAGAAGAACCAATTAAAATTATTATTATGCTTTCCAATCAATTTCGTATGATGTATCAATCCAAACAATTATTGAAAAAAGGATATTCTGAAAAAGATATTGCAAGTATTTTAGAAATTCATCCATATCGCATTAAATTAGCATTACAAAAAAGTCATGGTTTTACGGAATCCGTATTACTTAATTATATACAACAATTGGCCACTTTAGATTATCAAATTAAAAGTGGAAAAATTGATAAAAATATTGGTTTAGAATTATTTATTTTAAGTATATAAAAAGCAGAATTTATTTCTGCTTTTAAAAATCCATATTCATTAAATCATCATCGTCATGAGATGTATCCGTTTT
This sequence comes from uncultured Bacilli bacterium, assembly GCA_947627435.1. Classification (GTDB taxonomy): domain Bacteria; phylum Bacillota_I; class Bacilli_A; order RF39; family UBA660; genus UBA5026. The sequence continues at coordinate 35,016 of CANQWB010000010.1, read as the reverse complement.
TTCTTTGGATTTTTCTTCATCCATAGGAAAGTCGAAATCAAATGATGAATCGGCATCTTCAGAATCTTTTTTATCGAAATTAAAGTCAAATGATGGTTTTTTTCTTTCTTGATTTTTTAAATCCTCCTCCTCTGAATTTTCTAAAGTAGTAGGATTCGTTTCCATATTATCCCAATCTAAGTCATAATTGGACTGTTGTTTTGTATCCTCTATCATTTTTTCAGTAGAATCGATCACATTTCTTCTAGAAATTGGTGGTTCTTGAGTTGTGTTCTGTTCTGTTTCGGTATGAGATTGTGCGATAGAAGTATAATCTAAAGCAGATTTTAAATCGTAAGATCCTCCAATTTTATCATCGTTTTCCAATTCAATTAATTTCAGCACTTCCTCAAAGGTAGTTAAACCTTCTGCAACTTTTTCAAGACCATCTTCTAGTAGTGTTGTAACATCTGCACTATATACTAATTTTCTTAATTGATCTTTTGGTAAATTACTACTAATAGCATCTTTGATTTCTTGATTTACCAAAAGTACTTCCTGAATGGCAATACGGCCTTTATATCCATTTCCACATTCATCGCAACCTTCTGTTGTATAAATTTCGTCGATATCACGATGTAAAACACGTTTGAATAAATCTTTTTCATATTGATTTGTTTTTTTCTTAACACGACATTTTGTACATAAACGACGTGCTAATTTTTGTGAAATAATTCCAGTTAAAGCACTTGCTAATAAATAACGTTCTACTTCCATATCTAGTAGACGTTCAATCGTATTTAATGAACTATTGGTATGGATGGTTGATAATACAATATGACCTGTAATAGAAGCACGAACAGCAATACGAGCAGTTTCAGTATCACGAATTTCTCCAATCATAATTACGTTAGGGTCCTGACGCAAAATAGAACGTAAGGCATTGGCAAAGGTTAATCCAATTTCACTGTTTGTTTGCACTTGATTAATTCCCTCAATATTCATTTCTATTGGGTCCTCAACCGTAATAATATTCGTATCTTCTCGATTTAAACGTTGTAAAATAGAGTATACAGTAGTAGATTTACCAGATCCTGTAGCACCTGTTACCAAAATAATTCCATTTGGTAAAGAAATCATTTTTAAAACTTTCTCATAATTTTTTTCACTAAAGCCAAGAGATTCTAGTCCACTAGAACTCATACTATAATCCAAAATACGAACAACGATCTTTTCCCCATCTAAGGTAGGAAGACAAGAGACACGTAAATCTAAATTTATATCTTGGAGAGTAGCTTTAATAGCACCATCTTGTGGTAATCTAGATTCTGTAATATTCATACCTGAAATAATTTTAATACGCGTAATTAAATTCTTTTTAATAGAATTTGGTACTTCCGCATAATCAATGAGTGCACCATCAATACGAATACGAATTTTCATATATTGTTCAAGTGGATCAAAGTGAATATCACTTGCACCTCTTTTACTTGCGTCAACTAAAATATCATTGACAATTTCTACAACCGGTGTTTTATCATAATCAAATTTTCTTAACATGATTCACTTCCCCTTTAAATTCCTTTTTATTCACTTAGGACTAGCATTTATCCTGAATATATTATATAATAGATTTGTAATAAATACAATAAAAAGGAGTTAACTTATGAAAAAAAATAGACATGGTTTTACTTTAATTGAAACATTACTGGTATCCTCATTTGTGATTGGAACCCTTGTATATTTATTTGTTCAATTTTCCAATATCAAAACTGTTTACGATACTAGTTTTAAAAAAGACATGATTCCTGACCTTTATTATGTTCATAATATCAATATGTATTTATCAAAGACCAATAAGGAGTCTGTCATAGCAAATTTACAACAAAATAATTATGTTGAAATAAGTGATTGTACATTTACTGAAGACAGTTATTGTACAAAATTGATGGAGATGGCAGGAGTAAAACAAGCAATTGTTGTTCAAGATAATTTGACAGCACTCCAATCCGAACTAAGAAGTACAACTCCAAATCCATTCAGTGAAACGATGTATCAATATATTTTAAATCTATCTACCTATCAATTAAATCAATACCGTGTCATTGTAGAATTTAAAAATGGTTCTGTTGCTTCTTTATTACTATAAATTAGAAAGGGGATTTATATGCATAAAAAAAGAGGATTCACATTAATTGAAATTGCTGTTACATTTAGTTTAGTATCCGTCATTGTTATCCTGTTATTTCAAATTATTATTTCCCTAAGAGAAGTTTATATCAAGGGAGATATACAAACAACTTTTTTAAGCAAACAGGGAATTATTACAAAAAAAATCAATGATGATTTACAAAATCTAAATTTGACTTCTATTACAAGTTGTGGTGCATTTTGTATTACTTTAGAATACGAAAATCATGAGAAATATAATTTATCCATTGATGTTCAGAATCAACAAATTCAATATCATGATTATACATGGAAACTTCCTGAAGGAGCTAGTATCGGTACAGTAGAAACAACTATATATGAAAATCCAGCAGATCATAATGCGATTTTAAAAATCGACATTCCTGTTGTTCATAAATTATTAGAAAATGATTACGGGTTACACTTTATCTATCAATACAATTCTAACACTACTACAATACCTACAACCATACCCAAACCAGCCAATGTAACCGATGAACAACATGCCCAATATAGTTTTTTTAGATAAAATGTATCCATAGATCAAACGTTAAAAATACTAAGATACCTGCAATCGCACTATGTAGAATACGTGCTATCAAAAAAGGCAGGTATTTTATTTTGGTATCACTTAAAATACTAATTATTTGCATATGTACACTGAAACCACCAAATGATAAAATCATAGTCGTTAAAACACTTTTTGCCTTTAACGGAATATTTAACATACTAATATATTTTAACCCTTGTGTCATTTCAATTAGGCCATTTAAAGTACTTTGATATAGAGCATTTAAATTTAAATTTTGATCAATGATGGTTGTTAAAATCAAAAACACTGTTACAGTACCTAGTATCAATAATAGAGTCTGTATACTATTGTTGATGGCGTTTGTCATCATCTGGCCAAAGGTCCTATCATTATGGATTCGTTTTTCATGCATTTTGATGACTGCTTGTTTGAAAGATACTTTTTCAATAGTTGGTTCACTTTTATAGTATCCTCGAAATAAAAAACCAATCAATATATTTGTGATATAGTGACAAATTAAAATGAGAAAACCAACTTTCTTATTTTTTAAAAAAAGTAAGGAAACGGTTCCTAAAATAAAAAGAGGATTGGAAAAATGAGAAAACGTTAATATTTTGGTAGCTTCTTGTTCATTTAACATGCCTTTCTGATATAGTTCGCGTGTGTATTTGGCATTACTAGGAAACCCAGATACCAAGCTCATAAAAAACACAAAAGAGGCAGTCCCATTCATACAAAATAATTTTTGCATGAATGGACGAAACAATTCAGAAATAAATTCTACAAATCCATAATAAATAAGTATTTCTGATAAAATAAAAAAAGGAAATAACGAAGGAAAGATATTGTTTTGCCAGATTTGGAAAGAAAATATTACAGAATCCATAATTGTTTTTGACTGTGTTAGAATTTCAAAAGCTATGAATAGTAATAAAACTAAAATAAAAACACTATATCCTATTTTTTTCATAAAAGACACCAACTTTTTTCTGATTTAATTATATGATATAATGTGATTAATAATCATAAAATGAAGGGAAAGGATTAAAATATGTTTATGAAAATTTTAGAAAAAATAAAGCAAATCATTCAAGAAAATTATAAAATATTTATAGCTTGTTTTGTCTTATTTGTATTATGTACATATCAACTTCCATATTATATTGAATCCCCTGGTGGCACGATCGATGTTTCATCTCGTGTCGAAGTACAAAATGGTTATCATTCTACTGGTAGTTTTCATTTAGCATATGTAGGAGAAATCACTGCTACGCTTCCGACTTTCATTATCGCAAAGTTTAGACCAGATTGGAATATTGTTGCCAAAAAAAATGCCATTCCAGAAAATGAAAATGAAGACGATGTTTATTTTCGCGACCACTTACTATTGGAAGAAGCCAATCAAAATGCCATTGTTGTTGCATTTCAAAAAGCCAATAAAGAAATTCAATATACCAAAAAACAATTATATATTACTTATATTGATTCTCTTGCCGAAACGAATTTAAAAATAGGGGATGAAGTCTTACAAATCAATGGTCAAAATGTATTTGATTCCAATGAAGTCAGTCAAATTTTGAAAACCTATGCGATTGGAGATACAATTCCTTTTACTGTAATACGAAATAAGAAACAAATAAATGTTCAGGCCAAAATGATGGCGTATGATGAAACACATAAAGCAGTTGGCATTATTGTTACACAAAAAAATGAAATTCAAACAAATCCGAATATCACATTTCATTTTAAATCTTCTGAATCAGGTTCATCTGGAGGACTCATGATGACATTAGCCATTTATAATCAACTTATTCCAACAGATATTACCAACGGGAAAAAGATTGTTGGAACAGGTACCATTGATCCATATGGAAATGTGGGTGAAATTGCTGGTGTCCAATATAAATTAAAAGGAGCCGTCAAAGCAAAAGCAGATCTATTTTTTGTACCTAGTGGCGATAATTACGAAGAAGCGATGCAATTAAAAAAAGAACATAATTATCAGATTGAAATTATAGGTGTAAGTACATTTGATGAAGCATTAAATTATTTAAATCAAACAAAATAAAAAACGAATATCGTTTTTTATTTTGCCTCTAAATAAATTAATTTGTCATAAGAATGTTTTTCAAAATTTTCTTTTTCTAATGTGTCCGTTGAAATTAAAAATAGGTTATATGATAAAACATTTTCTCCATTTGTCATAACTGGATCATCCCAAGTTAAATCCAAATGTTTCCACTGCCCATCTACATATACAAAATTCCAAATATGATTATAACTTGCAATTTTGTAATTTGGAATCTGCATCTTATCTAAGAAAAGAGCCATCGCATCCGTATAACCACTACAAACTGCTTTTCCTATAAATAAAGGGCCATAAGCAGTACTAGAAGTTGTTGTATAAAAATTATTGTTTTCTTCAAAATAGTCTGCTTGTTCTCGATCATAAGTAGTATGATTGATAATATAATCATGAATGACACGAATTTTTTCTTCTGTATTCATAGAAGGGGTAATCAATTCATCATAGAGTTGATCTACTTTTGCCTGTATTTCTTTTTTTTGATCTTCTGTATAGGTCCTTTCAAATTGAATATGAACTCTACCAAAAGCATTTGTCGTTACATAAATTCGATGATAACTATTAAGTGTTGTTACCAAATTATTGATACTAGATAATATATGATTGTCATCTGTCAATGATTGCATATCATTTAAACAAGCGTCATATGTCTCATCACAGTAAAATGTAACTTCTTCCCAACCATTATCTAGCGCAGTATAAAATAAATTTAAAATATCTTGTTTATTTTTTGGATAAAATTCATCTGTTTTTTGTACATAGAGCCAATCTTGATTACGAACATAGGAATTGGCTTCTCTAGCAAATAAAGAATCATGATAAACAACATGAATCATCATAAAACGAATGATTGGAGTTCTATAAATAAATACAAGATAAAGTATTCCAAATAAGAATATTGTCTTAATCAAATTTTTCATAAAAACCACCTAATATTATCATATCAAAAAAATGCAATTATTAATACAAAAATAAAAAAAAGAAGTAAAATTTACTCCATTGAATTCACTTTAATTGTTAAACGTGATTTATTACGAGCTACATAGTTTGCAGTAACAACACCAGCTGCACATGCCTTATCAATCTTTTTGATAGCAACTTGTAATGCTTCTTTTGCTTTTTCTTTATCCTTAGAAGCAATCGCTTTTTCTACATTTTTTATTGCAGTTTTCATACTAGCTTTGAAATCATTGTTGCTGATTTTTCTTTTTGCAATTGTTTTCACAGCTTTCTTTGCATTTTTCATATTTGGCATAATCTCACCTCCATGTCATCACTAATCTATTCTATTTTAGCAAACATTAGAAAAAAAAGCAATAAAAAGTGTTGATTTGGGTAAAAATATAATAAGGTGATAGAAATGAATCATGAAATAGATTTAAGTCAGTATAAAATTCGAACAGATTTAGCAGTGGAAGCCATTGAACAAGTTGATGATAAAACAAAGATTCAAAAAAAATCATATGAACAAGATCATATTAAAGTCACAACCATTCAGTTAGATGAAAAAAACGCCACGTCTATTGGAAAAAAGCCAGGAAATTATATTACAATTGAGTTTCAAGATATTAGTGATTATCAAAATAGAGAAAACGTAAAAAAAGTAGTCGTAAAACAGTTACAAGAATTACTACAAATTTGCAATATCAAAGAACAAGATAGGGGCTTAATTATTGGACTTGGAAATAAAAAATCAACACCAGATGCTTTAGGACCCCTTACCATAGAACAAATACTCATCACAAATCATTTATTTATCTTAGATACACCTAAAGATGGATTTCGGCCAGTATGTGCTTTAACACCTGGTGTTATGGGAGAAACAGGTATGGAAACCAGTGACATTATTTATAGTGTCATTCAAACTGTAAAACCCAATTTTGTAATTGCAGTGGATGCTTTAGCAAGTCAAGCAATATCACGTGTCAATAAAACGATACAAATGAGTAATACTGGCATACATCCTGGTAGTGGAATTGGAAATAGTCGAAAAGAAATCAGCCAAGAAACATTGGGAATTCCTGTCATTGCCATTGGTGTTCCAACAGTAGTGGATGCGGTTACAGTAGTAAGTGATACTATACAATATCTTCATAAATTTTATGCTTTTCAAAAAAAATTTGCAAACAGTCCCATGCACAAAATGATTTATAATGGACAAGTTAATTATTTAAAAAAAGAAGTCGAAACCAATGAAACAGAAAAAAAAGAATTATTTGGCATTTTAGGAAATTTTAATGAAGAAGAAACGAAAGCACTCATCTACGAAGTGTTAACACCAATTGGATATAATTTAATGGTTACACCAAAAGAAATTGATTTTGTAATGAAAAATCTAAGCGATGTCATTGGAAATGCGATTAACCAAGCATTACATAAAAAAGTCACACATTTATAAAAAAACCAACATTAGTTGGTATACATTAAAATAGATGAAAGATACATTCCTATCATGGCAATCAATAAAATAATAGCTACAATTCTTTGTACATTAACCGGTTTTTTCTTTTTCTTTTGCATGCATTGTCACCTCAACATATTCATTATACAATAAATATAGAAAAATTGGAATATTTTAATTTTTGATTCATATCTTTGAAACAGAGGTGGCAATATATGAATCAAATATTGGACAAGTTACAACGAAAATTAAAAGCAAACAAACGAATTGTATTATTTTTATGTGGTATTTCTTTGATTGGACTCATTTTTGGTTCCATTTTCATTACCATTATATCTTCACAAGATCAAAATTTAATTCAAAATTATATTGAAAATTTTATCAATACAGTCCATACTGGAAAGTTAAATTATATGGATAGTATCAAAAATACCTTGATATCCAATTTAAGCTTTGTCGTAACTATTTGGTTGCTTGGTATATCCATAATTGGAATTCCTATTATAATATTTATGTATTTTACCAAATCCTTTATGATTGGCTTTTCAGTTGCAGCATTTATATTAAAATATAAGGTAAAAGGATTATTATATGCGATTATTTACATATTTCCGCACCATTTGATCAATCTGATTATTTTTACTTTATTAATGGTTTATGCGATGAAATTTTCTTATTATTTAGCAAATTCGATATTTAAAAGAAAAACCATTCATTTTAAGAATTTAATGAATCCATATTTTGGAGTTTTTATAATTGTAGTAGTGGGAATCATCGCAACATGTTTTTATGAGACATTTGCTGTTCCATATTTTTTAAAACAAATTATATAAACGACTTTCCGTCGTTTTTTTGATAAAACTTTATAGCCAATAAAATATATGTTATAATAGAACATAGAAATTCGGTGATAGTATGAAAAAAGTAGTAATAGGCATGAGTGGGGGAGTAGATAGTAGTGTTGCAGCTATTATACTAAAACAACAAGGTTATGATGTAATCGGTTTATTTATGCGCAATTGGGATAGTAGTATTAACAATGATATATTAGGGAATCCCACTTTACAAAATGATATTTGTCCACAAGAACAAGATTATAATGATGCTTTAGCGGTTTGTCAAAAATTAGAAATCCCACTATATCGTGTCGATTTTGTGAAAGAATATTGGGATTATGTATTTACTTACTTCTTAGATGAATTAAAAAAAGGAAGAACGCCAAATCCAGATATTATGTGTAACAAATATATTAAATTTGATATGTTTGTGAAAAAAGCCCAAGAATTAGGTGCAGATTATATCGCAACTGGTCATTATGCACGAATCAAAGATGGTAAATTATTGCGTGGTATAGATAGCAATAAAGACCAAACGTATTTTCTTTCCCAACTTTCAAAACAACAATTGAAAAATGTATTATTTCCAATTGGTGATTTAGAAAAAAGTGAGGTCAGAAAAATTGCGGTAGAATATGATTTAATTACAGCAAAAAAGAAAGATTCTACAGGTATTTGTTTTATTGGAGAACGTAATTTTACAAACTTTTTGAAAAATTATTTGCCAAATATTCCAGGTAAAATGATCAATATTGAAACGGGCAAAGAAATAGGGGATCACATTGGTTTAATGTACTATACTATTGGGCAAAGACGTGGCCTTAATTTAGGAGGAAATAGTGATCGTTTCTTTGCAGTAGGAAAAGATTTAGAAAAAAATATTTTATATGTAGCAGAAGGAGAAGAAAATTCTTATCTATATAGTGATTCTTGTATTGTAGAAATGGTAAATTGGATCAGTGATGAGAAAATATCGGATGCAACTGCCAAATTTCGTTATCGTCAACCAGATAATGATGTCCATATTACTTACTTAGAAAATGGTGAACTCTTAGTTTCTTATCCACAAATGGTGAAAGCTGTCACTCCAGGACAAGCATGTGTATTTTACGATAAGGAAGTGTGTCTAGGAGGAGGAATTATCAAAGAAGTAAGAAAAAATGGTGAAAAATTATGGTATTTATAAGTATACCTTTACTTTACACTTGACATTTGACAGTAAAATCACTACAATTAAAGTAGGAGGTTTTATGATATATGGATCGATTAAATGAAATATTACATGAACTAGGCATATCAAAGGTAAAACTCGCTAAATTTTTAGGAGTATCTAGACAAATGATTTATAATTATCTAGAGTTAGATGATATTAATAAATGGCCAAAAGATAAGAAAGTTTTATTATTAAATTTGTTAGGAATTAAATCTGCAGATGAATTGGATCAAATTAAGGTAGATACAGATTATATTTTAAGTGTGGAATCTAGAATTAATTCTTTATTTGAAAACACCATGAAATCAGAAATTCATACAGATTCATCTAATATTTATAACGGTTTAGGAAAAAAACAAAAAGAACTATTATCTAATATTATCGATTTATTAAAAGAAAATCTAGAAGAAGATACAGATAATAGTGGAGAAATATACGATACATATTCTTATTTATATCATTTTATTCAAGCAATGGAAACTTCTAGAGAATTAAAATATATTTTAGCATATGTATCTAAAGCAGCTGGCTTTATAAAACCTTTAGAATATGCTTTTGATGAAGAAGAACAATTCTTATTTGAAAGTATTATGTTTTCTGCTATGACATTATATAATGGTGGTAATAGTAGAGGTGTTTCTAGAACTAAAATTGCAGAATCTCATCGCCGTTTCATCAATCAAATTGAACACAAGATGGAAGAAAAAATGAGCCGTACGTTAGAATTAAATACATTGAAAGTACAAGCTTTAAAAGAATTAGGTTATACAGAAATTAATGAAACAAATGCTGCTGAAGTATTAGAAAAAATCGCTGAAATTCAATCACGTAAAGTATCATAAAACATACATTTTGTATGTTTTTTTGTAGGGAAGAGGTATATTATAAATAATAAGTTTATAAAAAAATGATTATTTTAAAACATATTCCCCTATTTTTAAATAAATTTTCATTGTGCAATGTTAATTCAATAAAATTTTTATAAAAATAAATTTCAAAAATGAATCCTACATTTTTACAATATGTGACTCCCCTTTTTAAATTTTTAAAAAAAAAGGGAGTAGGAGAGTAATTTTATATTATCAAAAAAACGCGCATTCTGACGCATTTTTAGAATAAAAGTTGAACAATTATTCATCTAGATTATTTTAAATTGATGATAAAATAACAGTTAGATAATCATTTATATTCATATAATAATGTTGGATATTGAAATCTTATGATATGAATGAATAAAATGCATTTGTATCTATGAATGAATCTTATAATATGGTATTATAATGATACAAGATAATATAATATAATCCTATATAATTTATGTAATTTATCTATATTTTAAAAATTATATTGAACTTACTATAATGTATATTATGTTAACTAACATATATTATAAATTAAAATTATTTATATTATATTTTACTTTATTACCATTATAAATATAAGAATTTTATGTTTATTTAATATCTAATACTATCAATTATTATCATTCTCTTATAATAAAATAATTTTTAACAATTTTTACCATTTTTCTTTTTGTATATAAGAAAAAAATTATGTTCATACTATTATTGGGTGATAAAAATGAAAAAGAATAATGCAAAACAATCTAAGAATACACAATTAACGAATAAAAGTAACAACAATATTACAAACAAAAGTAATAGTAATGTTACAAACAGTAATTGTAAAGAAGTTTCAAGCAAGAATTCAAGTAACGTAACTGATAGTATCGGTTTCGATGACGATGAATCACACTCGTTTCGCTTAGATGAAAACGATGAACATTCTTTTGAACTTAGATAATAAGTTTTAAACCCAAATAAAAGAGACAAAATTGTCTCTTTTTAAAATAGAAAATGATTGATTAAAATAAAGAAAAAACCAATTAAAAAATAAATTATAGTAACTCCCCTACTTTTATATCGCCAGGAAGTTGGTAATAATTCAAATAAAGAAATATGTAACATAATTCCAGCTATAAAAGCAAATAAATAACCCATAATACGATCAGTAATAAATGGTTTTAAAAATAAATAAGTAATCACTGCACCAAATAATTCAGATAATCCTGAAATAAAAGTATATAAGAAAGCCTTTTTCCTACTTCCTGTTGCATAAAAGATAGGAATTGAAATACTAATTCCCTCGGGAATATTATGCAAGGCAATCGCAAATGTAAGGGCAATTCCTAGATGAATATCAGTGTTACCGGCCATAAAAGTTGCCATACCTTCAGGAATATTATGCAATATAATCGCAATCATAGAAAAAATTCCAACACGATATAATCCATTTCCACTCATATCATCCGGTAAATATTTATCAATTAAAAAAGAAAAAATAATACCAATATTCATACAAATTAAAATGATTAAAATACATGGAAACCATACAAATTCTTTAGATAACATTCCATAAGATTCTGGTACTAAATCTGTAAAAGATACCGTAAACATTACTGCAGCAGCAAAACTTAATGATGCGATTACTATCTTTTTGGTTTGTTTTTTAATCCATATAAAGATACAACCGAGCATCGTAGAAAGTCCTGCAATTGTAGACAATAAAAAAGCATATAGTACTTGTTTATCCATGTAATCACCAATTCACTATATGTGTTATATAAAACAATTATGAAGTGTTCTTTTATCTATTTTAAACTACTATTAATCATCCAATATTCTTTTTCATAGAAATTTAAAATTTCTTCTAATATACTAACAGTACCATAGTCCTCTTCTCTTCCAAAACATTGTACCATATCTTTGGTATATTCTTTCATGAAACCAAAATCATTTTGTAATACTTCAAGAACCTGTGTTCCATTATAATCCATGCTACGCATTGATTTCATAGTAGATAAATCTTCTATTTTTTTTAAAGATGTAATTGGATATCCATTTAACATTTTAATGCGTTCTGCAATTTTATCATATTGTAAAGCAACCATCTCATAATATTCTTGTAATTTTTTATGTAGTCCAAAAAAACTCATTCCTACAATATTAAAATGCATATTATATAGATTATTATTGAGTACTTTCAAGTTAGCTAAATACTCATTTAAAATATCGATATTTTTATTTTCCATAAATAAATCCCCCATAACATTATATGAGGAATCGGCCTATATGTGACGTAATTTTCTAATGATTTCCTTTTCTTTTTTGGAAACACGAGTGGATTCAATTATTTTTTGAATCGCATGATTTTGTGTAAAATTATCTAATATTTTCTTTTTCAATAATGAATATGTTTTTTCTGGATAATAAATATAACAAATGGAAATTAACCAGGCGTTAGCCATACCCACATAATACTCTACTCCTGAAATCGAAGAGACAGTATCTAAAATAAAATCAATGTATTCGTCATTTACATAATAATCTAAAAGTAAAACCAATCCAAATCGTTTGACCCAAGGATTTTCATTTTTAAGATAGGATAAAATTACTAGAATTCCTTCTTTTAAATGTTTCTTCCATAATTTTAAATTGGCACAAGTAATATCATTGAGTGCCCAATTATTCATATAAGGAAAAAAATCATCCAAATAATTTATTAAATCTTTAAATTCTATCTTAATATATCCAAGTAATAAACCATGAATTAATGTCTCTTCATAAGTATCATGTTGTACATATTTTAAAAATTCTTCTGGTTGATTATGTGCAATTTTTTTAGCAATTTCTTTTAAAATAGGTGTACGGATACCGATCAAAGAATTCATATTTTGAATGAGTTTTCCATGAAATTCTCTATATTTTAAGTCTTGTAGTTGATACAGCTCTTTTTGAAAAATTTTATAAGTTTTTGCATTCCAATTACATGTTGTAATATCCATTAAATATCCTCTAAAAAACTTTCTCCAATTGGTGGTAAAGTAACATGAAAATTATCAGCAATCGTTGCACCTAATGAAGCAAATGTATGTAAATTAGATAAATGATGTGGATCTATTCCTTTATAATATATCAAAACTGGAACATTTTCACGAGTATGATCAGTTCCTTTATAAGTTGGATCATTACCGTGATCTGCCGTTAGAATAAGTAAATCATCTTCATTTAAAGAATTCAATAATCGAGGAAGTGCATCATCCAATTCTTTTAAAGCATTTGCATATCCAATTGGATTTCTACGATGTCCATACTTTGAATCAAAGTCATTTAAGTTTGCAAAACAGAATCCTTGAAAATCTTCTTGCATAGTTTTTAAAATGGTTTCAATGCCATCTAAATTATCTTTCGTCTTTGTACTTTTAGTAATACCACATCCATTGAATATATCAGCGATTTTTCCAATAGAAATGACATCATAACCCTTTTCTTTTAATGCATCTAAAACGGTTTTATGAGCAGGATCTAAAGCATAATCATGGCGATTTGCGGTACGTGTGAAATTACCTGGAGTTCCGATAAATGGTCTTGCAATAATACGACCTACTTTCCATTCCTCTTTTAAAGTGAGTTCACGAGCAATTTCACAGATATGATAAAGTTCTTCTAATGGAATAATATCTTCATGGGCAGCAATTTGTAAGACAGAATCTGCAGATGTATAAACAATCATTTTACCAGTTTCCATATGTTCTTTTCCCAAACGTTCAATAATTTCTGTACCAGAAGCATTACAGTTACCTAATACCCCTCTTCCAGTTCGAGCAATTAGTTCATTGATCAATTCATCTGGAAAACCTGTTTCTGTAAATGTTCGAAATGGGATTTTTGTCTCTACACCCATCATTTCTAAATGACCAGTTAAAGTATCTTTTCCATTGCTAATTTCTAAAGCACGCATATAAGATCCAATAGTTGGTTCTTCTAGATGGTAAAGTAAATTATATAATCCTAATTGTTTAAAATGTGGCAATTCTATACCAGATACTTCTAAGGCATGTTTGATGGTATTAGATCCTTCATCTTGAAAATTAGAGGCATCTTTTGCTTCCCCAATTCCAGTGGAATCCATTACCACTAAAAATATTCTTTTAAATTTCATTCTATCAAATCCTTTCTAATTTCCATGTGGATGAAATTCTTTATAATTTTCTTGTAATTGTTGGTTAGATATATGAGTATATACTTGTGTTGTTGCGATATCGGAGTGTCCTAATAATTCTTGTATACTCCTTAAATCCGCTCCATTTTCTAGTAAATGTGTTGCGAAAGAATGTCTTAATGTGTGAGGTGAAAAATTTGTACGAATATGTTTGACTTGTCCTAATTGTTTGATAATTTTAAAGAAAGCTTGTCTAGACATTTGATCTCCCCTACTACTTAAAAACAAAATATCTGTATCCTTCTTTTTGAGCAACAGCGAACGAAATTCATTAAGATAAATTCCAACATAGTATGTTGCATAATCCCCAATGGGAACAATTCGTTCTTTGTTTCCTTTTCCAAATACACGAACCGTTTGCATTTCTAAATTTACATCGTGAATATGTAGAGATATCAATTCAGAAATACGTAGTCCTGATGCATACATTAATTCCAGCATTGCCTTATTACGATATTGATAAGCATTGTTAAGTGGTACATCTAATAGTAACTCTACTTCCTCTTTAGATAGTACTTTTGGCAGAGTTTTAGGAATTTTAGGAAGTTGTAAATCATCCATTGGATTTTTGGTAATCACTTCTTCTATTTCCAAAAATTTATAAAAGTTCCTAAATACTGTCATAAAATGAGCAATTGTTTTCGCACTACTACCTTGACGTTTCCAAGACAAAAATGTTTCTATATTTTCTTTGGTAAGTTGTCGCAGTTTTTGTGTACTAAATTGTTCCAATTCCATCAATTCTAAATCATAGGATAATACCGTATTATCACTATATTTACGGTCAATTAACAAATAATTTAAAAAATCAATTGCATCCATATCGGTTACATGAAATTTCATAGCATCACTACCATCTATTTTTATTATACAATATTTATATTTTTTTTGCACGTTCTACTACAAGACTATACAAAAATTGACAAAAGCATGGTAAAATAAATTTAGGTGATTAACGTGAATGAACCTTTAGCTATCAAATTAAGACCTGAGACGATTGATGAAGTCATTGGTCAAGAACATTTAATTGGTCCCGGTAAGATTATTCGTAATATGGTCCAAAATGGCCGTATTTTTTCCATGATTTTATATGGAAAACCTGGTATTGGAAAAACAACTATCGCTGAAGCAATGGTCAAAACGGTAGGACTAAAATATCGTTTATTAAATGCGGTGATCAATAATAAAAAAGATTTTGATATTGTTGTCGAAGAAGCAAAATTATATGGTGGTTTAGTAGTGATTATGGATGAAATTCATCGTTTGAATAAAGACAAACAGGATTTACTACTACCCTATTTAGAAAGTGGATTGATTACTTTAATTGGTATGACTACTTCTAATCCATATCATAAAATCAACCCTGCGATTCGTAGTCGTTGTCAAATTTTTGAATTACATGAGTTAACAGAAGATCATATTATACAAGCCATTAATCGTGCTTGTAAATCTGAATATTTAAAAGGTATTAAAATAGATAAGAAAGCAAAAGAATTTATTGCGACAGTTTCTTCTGGTGATTTAAGACATGCTTATAATTTATTAGAGGTCGCTTATTATGCAACAGAAGATTTTCATATTACATTAGATGTTTTAAAAAATATCAATAGTAAACCAGTCTTCTTTCATGATAAAAATGAAGATGGGCATTATGATGTCATTAGTGCTTTTCAAAAATCAATTCGTGGTAGTGATGTCAATGCTGCTCTTCACTATTTGGCACGTTTAATTGAAGCAGAAGATTTAGATATTATATACCGTAGAATGACTGTAATTGCGTATGAGGATATAGGACTTGCCAATCCTTCTATGGGGCCTAAAGTAGAAGCTGCTATTCAAGCTTGTGAACGATTAGGACTTCCAGAAGCCCGTATTCCATTAAGCGATATTGTTATTGAACTAGCACTATCTCCTAAGTCTAATACCGGAATATCTGCCATAGATGCTGCTTTACAAGATATTGAGTTAGGTAATACTGGTAATGTACCAAATCATATTAAAACGACTTCTAAAGATTACAAATATCCTCATAATTATCCAAATAGTTGGGTAAAACAACAATATTTACCAGATAATTTAATCGGAAAACAATATTATCATCCTAAAAACTCTAGTAAATATGAGGAAAAATTAAAAATAACTTATGAAAATATAGAAAAATTAAGTAAAAAAGACAATTAATGTCTTTTTTTATATAAATAAAATATAATATATTAATTTGACAAATTCAAAAAAAGTGTTATAATAGCAACCATTCAAAGAAAAAAAGGGGGAATTTTTATGAAAATTAACTGGAATAAAGTGTGTTATTTAATATTAGGATCGATTGCTATAGCATTGGCATCTATTCTATCTGCCCTACTATTATTAACAGACTATACAGTTTTAACTTATATATCTTTCTTTGGAACTTATTTATTTGGTATTTATTTTATGAAAACACAAAGAAAATATAAATTAATGAAATAAAAAAGGCTTCAATGAAGTCTTTTTTTAACTATTATTTATAGATACTAATGTGATTTTGGCATAGCCATCATCAGAATTTCCAACCATTTTACTTTTACCATCCTGTGTTGGCATATCTATTTTGGATTGTTTACTGGTTGTCCATTGATATCCCATACCATCTATCATTATAGTATCTGTAAATGTATAACCTGAATAATGATTAGGTTGGTTCGTGTGCACAATATTTGTTTCTGTAGAAGTTTCTGCAATTGCATTACATCCTTTATGTCCTGATATAAAGGATGACCCTCCTCCACCAGGGTTAGAACCATTACTTACTCCAGAAGATCCAGAACCACCATAATAACCAGAACCTGCACCAGATCCGCCACCCCATGTAGAAGTTGAGGCATTGGCACCACCAGTTCCTCCAGAGCCAAACGTTCCTGCTGAGCCATTAGATTGTCCATCTGGATATTTGGTTGGTATCTTTCCACCTAAAGTTTGTGTTCCGCCTTTTCCAGTACGTTCATAAGATACCAGTGTTGTTATGCAGCCATCATATCCAGTGAGTCCCCCTCCACTACCAAGATATTCGCTACCGCTTGCTGAACTACCGCCTCCACCACCTGCGGCAACCATAATTCTTGATTTTAAACTATCAAAATCATCCCAGGAACCTGAAACCAATCTTACATCAGTAGCTCCTCCACCACTTGGGCCAGAAGCATTATTAGTGTTATTGGAAGACTTAGAAGAATTTCCCCCTCCATTGTAACCTCCAGCAGTAGAGCTATTACATTCATTTCCTTTTCCACCTACATAAACATATAATTTAAAATTCTGAACAAAATCTATTTTTCCAGATACATAACTACCTAAACCTTGTGTCACATGCATTCCTCCAGCGGCTCCCCATAATTCAATTTTATATGTTCCATTACATGGTACTTTAAATTCTTCGGGTGAACCCTTATATGCAAAACTCCATTCTTTTCCTACCTCATATTTACATAAAGTTTCTGGTGTTTCTTCTACATTTTCTAATTGTTGTTTTGTATCATTCTTTAGTTGATCTAATATTGTTTTTCTATTTTGTGCATTACTTAAAATTCCCACTAACAACACTAAAAACAACAATAATAACGTATAGATAATGGCACTTGTAGCAAATCCCTTTTTCATATAGTTCCTCCTTTAATTGGTATGTGTTAATAATGTAATTACAAATTGAAAATCGATCTGACTTAATAATAATAGAATGGCAGCAATTGCTAAAAACGGTCCAAATGGGATACTATGTTCTGGAATTTCATCGTCATCAATATATTTTTGATCACGATATTTATATGTGAAATAAATAGCAATTGGTAATGCAATAAAAGAAGCAACAAAAATAGAAATCACGGCCATTGCATATCCTAATACTAGTCCAAAGAGAAACATGAGTTTAATATCTCCACCACCCATGGATTCTTTATGAAAGAGCAAATCTCCAAATTTTTTAAGTAAAAACATAGTAGCAAAAGCTAAAACGCCTGCTCCAATAGAATTGAACGTAGTCTGCAAACCATATCCTATATAAGTTAGTAATATTAAAATAACAGAACTAAATATTAGTACTTCATCTGGAATGATCATCGTTTGATAATCACTAATAATAATAATTAGTAACGTAGATATAAATACAATAGCAATTGCCAGTTCAATAGAAAATCCAAAAATAAGATAACTTATTGCAAATAATAGTCCTGAAGCTAACTCAAAAATAGGATAGAATAATGAAATTTTATCTCCACAATTTTTACATTTACCTCTCAAAAATATATATGAAAAAATAGGGACGAGTTCACTTGCCCCTAATTTATGATTGCATTTGGTACAATGTGAAGATGGAAATAGCAGAGATTCACCTTTTGGTAAACGATATCCTACTACATTGTAGAATGATCCCAGTACTGTACCAAATATAAACAGTACAATTGTATAATATATTTCCATACTTCTCATCACCTAACTTATCCGTAATTTTGAATAGTTGAATACATACCAAACATTGGAATTACAATCGCAAGAACGATAATACCAACGACAACTGTTAAGAAGATTGTCAACATTGGTTCAATAAACGTTTTAATTCGGGTAACAGATTCTTTATGTAGACCTTGGTAATAATCTGATACCTTTGCCATCATTTCCGCAAGTTCCCCTGTTTTTTCACCTGTTACTAACATTTCATATGCTGGAATTGGAAATGCCCAATGTCCTGCAAAAGCAGTAGAGATTTTATCTCCTTTGGCTAAATTTGTAATCGTATCCAAAATTAACATTTTATATATTTCATTGTTTGTAATCTTATTTAAAATTTCCATACTATCTGTAATAAAGACATTGTGTGCCAATAATGAAGAAAATGTTTTAGTAAACATAGTTACCTCATTGTATATGACAGTATCTCCAAAAACAGGCATATGCATTACTAACCATTGGATTACCGTTCTAAATCCTCTGACCTTTTTATATAGATACATAAATAACATTACAAAAGCGGTTAATCCAATAATTAAATATACAATATAATTTCTTAAAAAATCACTCACAGAGATTACTGCTTTTGTAAATCCAGGAATTTGACTTTCATCCATAGTAGAATAAATTTCTACAAATTGTGGAATTACAAATATCATGATAAATGTAATAACAGCAACGGAAAATATAAAAACTAAAGATGGATACATCATAGCTGTAATCATTTGTTTTCTTGTCTTTTCGGTTTCTGTATAATATTCATACATATCATCTAATACTTCAGGTAATTCTCCTGTCATTTCTGCCGTTTTTACCATGTTGATAAATAATCTAGGAAAAGCAACATTTTGTTTATTTAAAGCATCACTAAAATTTTCTCCCATCGTTAAATCATATATAATTGCTTTGAAAATTTTCTGATAACGTTTTTGTTTAAACTGTCTTGATAATATTTTAAGAGCTTCTACAAGAGGAATACCAGCTTTTAAATACGTAGATAATTGTGTGATAAAAAAGATCAAATCTTTGGTTTTAATACGTACAGTATTTACCCTCTGTTTTCCATGTATAAAGATCGTCCATTTACTTGCTTTTTTAATACTATATACTTCAAATCCTTCTCCTAATAAATAGGAATGCACTTCTACTTTAGAAAATGCCTCAAAATAATCCTTAATGACATGTCCTTCTGGATCTTTCGCAACATATTCATATAATTCCTTAGTTTCACTTTTTTGCGCATCCTCACCATCAAAATCAATCAAAAGTGCTTCTCGTTGCATCAAACGTCTATTACGTTTATTCTTGGCAAAATCATTATTGGTAATCTTATTATGAAACCAGTTAGGAATCTGATTTAATTTTGCAAATAGCTTTTTGATTTTTTGTCCTAGAGTTTCTTTTTCAATTGTTACATTTTCATTGATATAAACATCATTATCATTTTTGATTTTTGATGATGTTTCTTGTGGTTGATCTTCTATTGTGGTTGTATCCTCATCCTCCACCATTAAATTTGTGGTTTCTACTTCATCAATTTTTATGCTATCCTGTTTTGGTTTTTTCTTAGGACGCAATAATTGAAAAATAGTCGAAAAAGTAAAAATGATTCCTTTTAGACAATAGTATTCAAAACGATACACCATATAGCAAAGAAAAACAATTAACTTCATTATCCTTAATAATAGTCGATATAACAATATACAAAGATAAGTAACCCCATAAATAAAATATTTTACGATACTAGATATGAATGTAGTGAAAACTGTCGCAATAAAATACAACGTAAAAACAATTCCTAGTGAAAAATATTTAATAATAACAATGGGTATATTTAATATAGTAGTGATTACTTGATTGAAATATTCAAATATACGGCTGTCCATTTTTCGCATAGTAAAGCACCATCCAATTCCCTATTTTTAAACTATTTAAATTATACTATAAAATTTATTATTTGTAAAATATTTTTTCAGTTCTCATATAATATTTTAGAAAGGAGTTCTATTATGAATTATTATAACCCATATTTTGGCTTTTATCCTACAGCTGCAAGTAGCACACCAGGATTATTTGCAAGATTATTTGGTGGAAATGGAATTCGTTGGGGATCTTTACTTTCAGGAACACAACGTGTACTAGGTGTGGCCAATCAAGCAATCCCAGTGATTCGTCAAATGTCACCTGTTTTCAAAAATGCCAAAACCATGTTCAAAGTAATGAATGAATTTAAAAAAGTAGATACTCCAACTTCAGCAACAGAATCCAATGGAAATACTTCTACTGCTTTAGAAGAAAATCAAACAACTACTTCTCAAAATAATGAAGGGCCTACTTTTTTCATATAAAAAAACTAAAGTTTTTTTAAAATCTTTAGTTCTTTTTTTAACCAAAAAATTTGTAATGCAATTTGATACTTTTTATACCAATGGTAAAAAGGAATACATGGATAAATTTTACAACATTTTTCTAACATAGATATATAATAATTTTGGCTTTCTTTTTGGTGCATTAAACAAGGTCCTAAAAAGCATTGTTTTTTACTATAATGACTATTTCCTTTTACCCACTTCATAAGAATATAATACTTTCCTTTATCCAAAACAATTTGTTCTTCTACTAACTTCCATCCTTTTAAAGATAATTGTTTTCTTAAAACTTCCCATTCATTATTCGTTTGAATAATCAAATAGGAAAATTGATACATTTTAGGATTATTTAAAATAGATAAAATGGTCGAAGTCCCCATACCAGCAATCACTAAAACCGCATTTTGAGGGGGTAAAATATTTTCTAATCCATTACTTTTAATTAATTCAATTTGATCTTGTAATTGATAAGAGATAATATGATTTCTAGCGTTTGTAATTACATTTTGGTTGATATCACTCGCAATACAATGATTTTTATGATTTAATGTTAAATATATATCCAATAAAGCATGATCGCAGCCAATATCTACAACGGAGTATTGACTAGGAATCATATGAGTAAGCGCTTGTAAACGTGCGGATAAACGCATCTTATTCTCCCATATAATCTTTTAATTTACGAGAACGCGATGGATGTCTTAATTTACGGAGTGCTTTGGCTTCAATTTGACGAATACGCTCCCTAGTAACTCCAAATAATTGTCCTACTTCTTCTAATGTTTTTGATTTACCATCATCTAATCCAAAGCGAAGACGAATTACTTTTTCTTCTCGTTCTGTTAAAGTTTCTAATACATCGTTGATCTCATCTTTTAACATTTCATTGGTTGCATATTCTTCTGGACTTACATTACGTTCATCTTTAATGAAATCACCCAAGTGAGAATCATCTTCTTCTCCAATTGGGGTTTCTAAACTGACAGGTTCTTGACTAATTTTATAAATATCTCTAATTTTATCTACAGATATATTCATCTTTGCTGCCAATTCTTCCTCGGTTGGTTCACGATTGAGTTCTAGTGTCAATTGACGTTGTACACGAGCCAATTTATTGATGGTTTCTACCATATGCACTGGAACACGAATCGTTCTAGCTTGATCAGCAATTGCTCTTGTAATTGCTTGACGAATCCACCAAGTTGCATAAGTAGAAAATTTATAACCTTTAGTTACATCGAACTTGTCAACAGCTTTCATTAAACCAATATTTCCTTCTTGAATCAAATCCAAAAATAACATACCTCTACCCACATAACGTTTGGCAATACTTACTACCAAACGTAAATTTGCTTCCGCTAAAATAGATTTTGCTTCTTGATCACCTGATAAAATACGGTCTGCAAGTTCCAATTCTTCTTCCATAGAAAGTAATTTAATTTGCCCAATTTCTTTTAAATACATACGTACGGGATCATTAATCGTCAAATCCTTCGTTAAAGTATTATCATCTAAAAGTAATTTATCGCCACCTTCATTATCGCTATCTGGTTCTTCTTCTGATACGACGGCAATACTATTTTCATTAAATAGATTATAGAGTTCATCCAAAGCTTCGGCATCTAATTCCAATCCTTTTAATGTACTCGCAAGTTCTTCATATGTAATAAACCCTTTTTCTTTTCCTCTTTTTACTAACTCATTTTTTCTTTCTTCAAATGTTTTAATTTCATTTAGCATATTATTCTCCTATCTTATCATCTCTGATTTACGTAATTCAATTATTTTTTGTCCAATTTCTGCTTTTTTCATTGGATCTATTTCCGTTTGCATCATTTCTTGAAAACGTTTACATTGAAATTGAATTCCATATTCATGAATGGTTTTAATATAATCCATAATTTGTTCTAATGTATATTCTTCTTTCAAATCAAGTTTTAATATTTCATTCAGTGCATTACACATTGTTTCATCGTTTTGAATAGATGTCATAAAATCCGCTACCGAAATGAATTTATAATCTTTGTAATAACAAGCAATTTGTATAGCAAGCATACGATATATTTTTGTTGGCATATATGTAATATGTTTTTGATACAGTTGAATGACTTCAGGTGAAATTAACATATAATAAATTAAATTTTTTTCTGCTTGCTGATATTTATTTTGTTTCGTAGTTACTTCTTTTTTTTCTACATGAACAGGTGTATCTTCTGGTTTTTTCATTTGTGATTTTAAAAAAGTTGGATCCAAATGGGTTTCGGAACTTAATTTTTGAATGGTAAGTTCTTTTAATACTGGATCATCCATTTTTTCTAGTTCTGTTAATACTTGCCTGATATATACAGTAACATCTTGTCCATTATTAAAGTCCTTTTTTTGTTTGAGATAATCTAATTTAAAATCCATAACTTGAATTGGATTTTCTAATTTTCTACAAAATTGGTTTTTTCCATATTTTAATATATATTCATCGGGATCCAATTGTTCTTCTAGTCGCACAATTTTTGGTGTAACACCAATTTTTAAAAGTTCATTCGAACAAGCCATGGTTGCTTTGGCACCTGCTTCATCACCATCAAAACATAAAATAACTTCTTTTGCCATACGTTTTAAAAGTAAGGCTTGATTTTTAGTAACAGCAGTTCCCATTGTAGCAACTACATTAGTAACCCCTATGGTATAGGCACGAATGACATCCATAAAACCTTCCATGACAATAACTTGTCCAACTTTTCTTGCCTCATTTTTTGCACGATGGTAATTATATAACAATTCACCTTTTTTGAAAGCATCCGTTTCTTTGGTATTAACATATTTTGCGGTATCTTGATTTTGATAAATACGACCACTAAAACCAACGACTTTGCCTTCTAAATTCCAAAGGGGAAACATAATACGATTGTAAAAGACATCATGTAATCCTTTTTCATTCTCATTGACAAGTCCTGTTTTAACTAGCTCCTTTGCAGAATATTCTTTTTTTTGTAGTAATTTGGTTAACATTTCTGCATTTTTTAAAGATAAGCCAATTTCAAATTCTTTTATTACATCTGATCCTAATCCACGGTTTGTTAAATATGACTTTGCATCTTTTCCCATCGCAGTATTAATATTATTCTGGTAAAATTTATGAGCCAAATCATAAATTTCATAATAGGTTTCGAATTTCTTTTGTCGTGGAGCAGAATATTCTTGCAGTTGTAATGGAATACCAGCTTTTTCGGCAATCAACTTCACTGCATCTAAAAAGTTAATATTTTCATAATTCATAACAAATGTAAATACATTTCCTCCAGCTCCACAAGAAAAACAACGATAGATTTGTTTTTCTCTAGAAACACTCATACTTGGAGAATGATCATCGTGAAATGGACATACACCAAAAAAACTTTTTCCTTTGGAAACAAGAGGAATATATCCGGATATAATATCTACAATATCTACAGATTCACGAATAACTTTCAATTGTTGTTCAGATATTTGGCGTGTATTTTCCATACAAAACACTCTCCTAATATTAATATACGACAAAACTTTGCAATTTCCTTTTTTATATGAAAAAAGTTGTTTGATTGACAAATGTATACTCCGTTTTATATTTTAATTCACGAATTAATCGAAACATTGCTTCGTCTTTCATTTTAGCTTCTATCATAACATCAAAATCTTGATTTGTAAATTGAATTTTATGCAGAAAATGTATAAATTCATCACTATTGATATAATCGTGATGACTACGTTTTTGCACTTTATTTTTAGGAGATGACATATGTATTTTGGGATTTTCTTTTCGATTGTCCCAGGTATGAAAAATGCATTCAATATAATCTTCAATTTTTTCACGATTGCGATTACATAAATAATGATGGTAATCTAGTACCATAGGAATGTGAAGTTCTTCACATAAATTTAATGTATTACGAATATTAAAAATTTTATCATCGTTTTCAAGTACAATCATTTTTTGAAGAGTTGGATCTAACTTTTTAAAATTTTCTTTAAAACGTTTGATTGCTTCTTTTTTACCACCCACTCCACTACCAATATGCAAAATCAAAATACTATCTAATTTCATAGCACGTAACATATTTTGATAAAATTTGAGTATACTAATAGTATTCTCAACTACACTGGGATTTTGACTATTTAAAACACAAAACTGATCTGGATGTAGATCTATACGCAAATGATTTTCTTTGATATAGTTTCCGATTTGATGCCACTCTTTGTGATATCGTTTCCATACTTCATAATGGACATCAGGATGAGTACCTAATGGAATCAAATTAGAAGTCATGCGAAAAAAGGAAATCTCATTGGCAACATTATATTTTAATATTTCTTTTAATGCTTCAAAATTTGAGAGAATCACATGATGTAACTTTTCATCACCTCTTCGTTTTCCTAATTTTTTATAATGTGAATAGGTTACGGTCGAAGAAGATGTGAAAGGAAGCGCCATTGGAAGTGCAACATAGCCCAATCTTATTTGCATAGAAATCACCAGTAATAGTATGGGATAAAAGGAGTGATTTTATGAACAAAATGAAAATAATTTTTTCTAGTATTATCATATTTTTCATATGTGTTATTTCACATTTCATGTACGACTGGTTACCTTTTTCTTTTTTAGCTATTTTCTTTCCGGTCAATGAAAGTACATGGGAACATATGAAGATGTTATATACTTCTATATTGATATTTGGTATGATACGAAGTTTTATTGATATTTACATGCAAAAACCAATCCGTATTTTTCGAATTTGGGTAAGTGCTTGCCTTAGTATTCCTATCTACTTAATAATGTATTTACCTATTTATTACCTATTTGGCTACCATATGTGGATTGCTCTTACAATTTTAATGATTACAATTATAATATCACAAATCATAGAACAAAAAGTAGATGATCACGAAAACAAAAAGACTTTTCTAATTACAATTTTTGGAATCATTTTATCTTATATTGGTTTTGGTTATTTAACTTATCATCCTATTTTAACAGACTTATTTTATGATCATCAAGAAAAAATATATGGCTTACATTATAAGGATATTGGATAAAAAGCTATGCGCTTTTTTTCTTTACTTTTTGATCAAAGAGTACTAATACATAAGATATAACAATTGATAACAATAAAGTGAAAATGTATTGTAGAAAATTGTGATCAAGTATCTGGTGTTCCAGATTTAAAATTTTTACAATACCACGAATACCAATAATACACATAGGATGAATGATATAAATGATCGTCGCCATAGTACGAATTTTCACATTCTTATTTTCTTTATAAGGTAAAATAAGAGCAAATAATAAAACACAAGTTGGAATCAACATCGCATACATACTTGTATGTCTTTGTAGTCCATATACATTTAAAAAATATCCTTCTATTTCCATAAAAATGATAGATATAATCCAAAGAAGCAAAGTACATTTAGGTTTATAATGCCATTTTACTTTTGTAAATAAATATCCAATATAAAGGAATATTGGTACATAGAATAATCCATTTCTGGTATAGGAAAAAACACTAAAAATAAATTGATATATTTTATAAAAACCAGTATTGGCAATCAAACCATAATAACTATCTCCAAATAAACCAATAAGGTAAAGCAGAATAACTATAATACTAATATATGGCTCTTTCCATTTTTTGATAAGCCAATAAAGAATCCAAATACCCAAAATAAGGGCTGGAAAATACCATAAATGATAAAAGGTACCATCGATGAAAATCATTTGCAGAATATTGTATAAATTCATAGATGCAAATGTATGGTTATAAAGATTAATTGGTAAATACAAAAGTATAGCTATGCCATAAATAATGGCTATTTTTTTGGTGTATTGAATTAAATATGAAACGTTTTTTAATGCTTTTTGTATTACATAATATCCCGTAATCATCAGAAAAATAGGAACTGCGATTCTACAAAAGACAAGTGTAAATAAAAAATCAAAATCAGCATTGATAGAAGCAAATGGATAAGTATGAACGGCAACTACCATAAATGCTGCAAGTAAACGAATGAAGTCAATACTCACTTTATGATGCATCTTTATCACAAACCTTTCTGGTCAAAATAAAACCATCTATATTATTTCCGGAAATAGTATCCGTTTCTTCTAATTCTAAAATAATATCTACTCCTTGATATGGATAATAAGATATCACATAATCACGGTAAACATATGGCGTATCTTTCCATTGACGTAAAAAATCGATATATTCCTCTAAACAGAAATTCTTCTCATCCATAATTTCCGAATGTGGATAACCAATATACCTAAAATGCCATTCTTCATCAGAAATATTTGTAATTTTTATTTTGTCTTGCTGATATCTTTCAATAAATCCATATTGAACTGCAAATTCTCTAAATTTTTGACAAATTCCAAAATATGGAAAAGATGGGCGAATAAAATCAATATGTTCTTGGTTGAACCCTAGATCAATAGCAAGTCCCGTTTGATGTTCACTACAATTGGGTAAGGCCACATATTTTTTAGTAAATTCTAATCCATTTTCTTCTATAGAGTCATTATAAATGTCTTTTTGTTCCTGTAAACTACGATACCCACTTACTGGTACAATTTGATTTTCCGAATGAATACGCTGAAAAATACGATGTAACATTTCTGTTGCCTCTGATTCTAATACAATATCTGGAAAATAAGGATCAATACACACCATTTGTTTTTCGTCAATTAATGTTTGAATAGGATAATTTGCGTTTACTAAAATTAAATAGCCTTGATAGATATTTTCTTGTTTTAATACTACTTTTTTCATACATTCATCTCTTCTACTTTGATATCATCTGATAATGGATATCCAATTTCAACAACTTCATCATATAATTTTTCTTGCTTTACAACTTTATTTGTTGTTTTCTCTTTAGAAACACGAATTACTGCAATACTTTCCATGATTTTTCCATTTTTTTGGTAGTATCGTTCATCATCGTTGATAATTTCAAAATTAACATCCAATTCATGATCACTTAATATTTTTCCATACATATATTCCTCATCAAATGAAATCAATATTTGATAAGTATATGGAGTTTCGTTTTTTACTTTTAAATCTAACCAGCCACTACTAATGGTAGCATCTACTCCATCTAATGAATCTTTATCTGGATTTGGAAAAGATTTTTCTTTATGACCATGTCTTTCTATAATAGTTAATGGACTCATCAAAAATAAATAATATAACATATTGCTTAAATGACAAATACCTCCTCCTTTTTGAGCGATCACTTTATCATTGACAAAAATAAGTCCTTCTTTTAATTTTCCATATTTATGGCTATGTTTTGCAAGATAACAAAAAGAAAAAATTTCATTTGGTCGAATCCAGATTTGTTGCATCGTTTGACTTGTAATTTTTAAATTATCTATTTTATTTTTTTGATAAATTATATCATGACCACTATTTTCATTCACCATTTTTGTTTTCGTATTACATATTTCATAAAGAAGCAAGTCTCCTTTATATGTAGAATAATGATTTGAATCTAAAATCATTTTTAAATTCCAACAAAAATTTCTTTGCCATACGCGAATAGGCGTTAAAAAAGGAAATATTTGTGTGATTCTTTTGCGCATAGTACTTCACCTCATTTTTCTATATTAAACATATAATATTTTTTGAAAATTGTAAAGAAAAAGTAACAAATTATGATTTATTTGTTACTTTCAATTCTTTTAAATAACGTTTTACTGCATCTTGATAAGGTGGTAAAGTATCAAAGCCATGTTGTGCTAATGAAATTGTACTCATGCAAGAATTCTGTGGTCTTGTAACTGCTGAAGGAAAATCAGTAGATAATATTGGATTTATTTTGGTTTCAATTCCAGCTGTTTGATAAATGCATTTTGTAAAATCATACCAACTACAAAAACCTTCATTATGTGCTTGATAGATACCATACTGTTCAGTGGCAGCCATATCGACAAGTAATTTTGCTAAATCAACAGTATAAGTTGGGCTACCAATTTGATCTTTTACAACATTCACGTCTTGTTTTGTTTTTGCTTGTTCAATCATTGTTTTTACAAAATTATTACCATGAATTCCAAATACCCATGAAGTTCTTACAATAAATGATTTATCATATTGTGATACAATTTGTTCTCCCATTAACTTTGTTTTTCCATATACATTGACTGGATTCGTTAAATCTGTAACAAAGTATGGCATATCTTTAGTCCCATCAAATACATAATCGGTAGATACATAAACAACTTTTGCTCCTATTCTAGCAGCATTTTCAACTATATATTTTGTACCAAACTTATTTACTTGTTCAGCTTGTTCTTGATTTGTTTCTGCGCCTTTAACATTTGTATATGCAGCGCAATGAAAAATTACTTCTGGTTTATAACTTAAAATAATATCTTGAACACGTTTTTCATCGGTAATATCCATGTCATTGCTTCCTAAAGCAAGAATATCATAAATACCACGAGCATTTAATTCACGTACAATATCGTATCCAAGTTGTCCTGTAGCACCTGTTACCAAATATCTGTATTTTATATAAAAATGATTTTTGCAATCTTTTAATAGTGGATGAATTTGATCGGCTGCTTTTAAATTGATAGAATCAAAATCTATGCCATATTTGGAACAAATATCTTTCCAAGGAATTTTTAAATCTGGATCATTCCATAGAATGCCTCC
This sequence comes from uncultured Bacilli bacterium, assembly GCA_947627435.1. Classification (GTDB taxonomy): domain Bacteria; phylum Bacillota_I; class Bacilli_A; order RF39; family UBA660; genus UBA5026. The sequence goes on along the minus strand of CANQWB010000010.1, from coordinate 5,171 downwards.
TTCTTTCTTTGGCGAATAAATATTATCAACATAGTATTCAAATCTTGTATCATCTTGTAATGCTAAAAAGCCATGTGCAAAACCACGAGGTACAAACAGCATTTTATGATTGTCTGCAGTTAATTCCACTTCTGTATATTGGCCATATGTTTCCGAATCTTGTCGCATATCGACGACAACATCGATTACTGCTCCTTTATTTACAAATACAATTTTGGTTTGTGTATCAGGAATTGCTTGATAATGTAATCCTCTTAAAACCCCTTTTTGACTACTACTTTGATTGCATTGTTCTAATGTTGCAAATCCAAGTGGTTCCATCTCGGAACGATTAAATGGAACACAGAATGAACCTCTGGCATCACCAAAAATATTTGGAGTTAAAATATAGCAATCTTTTAAATTTGTTTTTTCAATTTTCATAAAAACCTCCTACATATTTATTATATCATATATTACTATATAAAAATCAAGTATTAAAAAAGGAACATAAAGTTCCTTATCTATATAAACGCTAACTTGCGATAGCGACATCCTAACAAAGTAAAATCATTCCATCAATAATATATTCTGGATATTTTATTTTGTGTACATTATTTTATCATATAAAAAATATTTATTTTCTAGTAAAAAGATAGACTTTATGTTTTTACGAAATACAATATTTTATATTTAATTTATGATTTTTTATTTGAAATAAAATACTTCCATATAAATCTGTTCTATATATTTTAGATTTTTCTAATCTTTTGAGTACCTCTTGATTGGGATGATTATAGCGATTATTTTTTCCAACCGATATAATTGAATATTTAGGATGTATACGATTAATGAATTCTTTGTTAGAAGATGTGTTAGAACCATGATGTCCTACCTTGAGTATATCTATATTTTTCAAATCATATTTTTCTAATATATCCTGTTCTTTTTCTGCCTCTGCATCACCCATAAAAAGAAATTGATAGCGATCCAATTTCACATAAATCACACTAGAATTATCATTTTCATTATCGTATTCTTTCGTATTTAAAAAATAAAACTTGTTTGTTGCGATACTGAACGTTTCAAGGCACTGTTCATATGGAATATTCTTATCATCTAATACGTAGATTAATTCTTTTTCTATGTCGTTAAACTTTCCACAATTGAATATTACCTTATCCACTTTAAAATGATTTACTAAGTGAATCGCTTCTCCCATATGATCATAATCGCCATGTGTTAATATCAAATAATCTAAATGATGAATCCCGATCGATTTTAAGTAAGGAATCAGTGTAGATTCTGCGATAGAATAATCTTTTTTCTTTTTCCATGCATCTTGCTTATATGGTAAAATGCCACCAGTATCTATTAAAACATTTCCTTGTTGATATGGAAATACTATCAGTGTAGAATCTCCTTGTCCAACATCTAAAAAAGTCACTGAAAAATTAGAATTAAAATGAGCAATATAATAATAAAATAAGATAAATAAAATAAATAGAATAAATGGCATTCTATGTTTTTGTAACCAACATTTTAATAAATAGACGATCAATAACAAGATAACGGGTAATAAAATGACTGGAAAATCGGAAAAAGAAACTTGAAAAATTGTAATATAACATGCAAGATCAACTGATTTTTCTAAAATCAATTGGCATAAAGAAAAAACAGGTTGTAGGTATGGTATAAAAACAGAAATGAAACAAAGTGGAAATAATATGAAAGATACAAAAGGAACAAAAAATAAGTTGAAAATAGGTGCTAAAAAATTCACGGTAAAAAAAGAATGTATTAAGATAGGAAAGCCCACCCAAAAAGAGATCCATGAAGTTTGCCAAAGTTGTTTGATATATGATTGTTTCCTTTGAAAACGACTTAAATACAATAATGAAAAACTAATGGTAAAACTAAACACAAATCCCAAATGATAAATGTAATATGGATTATATAATAACATAACTATAAAAATACAAAATAATACTGTAATGGATGGGATTTTCCAATGAAATATTTTCTTTAAAAACAAGAGTAAAAAGAAAATGCTAGCTCTTACAATCGAAGGACTAAAATTGGTTAAAAACATATAAAAACTAAGAAAAAGGGTAAGAATTACCCACTGTATTTTCTTATTTTTTACGATTTTACCAATGATCCATAATAATACATTCGCAAGTAAATGAACATGCATTCCTGAAATGGCAAATAAATGACTAATACCTAAAGTTCTAATTTTTTCAATAAAATTAGAATTCATATAACTAGAATCACCAAGTAGTAAATAATAAAAATATTTAGAGTTTTCTTTTTGATTTAACAATTGATAAAATAGATTTTTAATGGTATATATGAAATTGATATTTGTTTTTTTTAATAGGATGGTTTCACCATCCATAATCCAATTGATTTTTTTAGATTTCAAATAGTGTTGATAATGAAATAAATGAAAATTACGATTGCTAGAAGGAATTTTTAATTTGCCAACAATTGTTAAGATATCTCCTAAGTGATAGATATCTTTAAAATTATCTTTTTCTTGTTCTGTTTGAAAATAATAATAAACAAGTATTTTTTCTTTACCATTTACTTCTAATTGAAGTTGATTACCATCCATTTGATAAGATAATAACTTACCTGTAATATATGTTTCATTTCCATGATACCTACTTTGAAAAAAGAAAATTCGAAATAAGAAAATACCAATTAAAATAATCAAGAGAAAACTATATTGTAATATAATCTTGTATTTTTTCAAATAAAGCTTCTCCAATACCTTTAATTTCTTTTAATTCTTCTATTGTTTGAAATGGTTTTTGCATTCGATATTCTATAATAGCTTGGGCTTTACTCGCTCCAATTCCGGGTAATGATTCCAATTGCTCTTGTGTTGCTGTATTAATAGAAATTTTATCGGAAGGTATATTTTGTTCATTTTCTATAGGTTTTTCTTCGATACATGCATTATTGATTGTATCAGGGCAAGTACATTCTGGTTCTACATATACATACTCTATTTTGGTTTGTGATTCATTATAAGCATCAATTTGATCTTTGGTATAAATTAAAATGACCATTTCATCTGTAACATGTTTACTTAAATTGATCCTAGATAAATCTGCATTTTCCAATGTACCACCTGCTTGATGAATAACATCGATGACACGATCTGTTTCATTCATTTCATAAACTCCAGGGGTTGTAACTGCGCCTTTAATATCAACGCGTATTGTTGAAGTTGGAATATTTTCTATAGTTTCTGGAGCAGTATCTATTACAGTCAGTTCAGTATCTTCAGATATACCACTACTTGCTTTAGATTTCGGTAATATACATAATAATCCAATTAATGCGACAAAACAACAAGCACCTATAATTCCAATTTCTTTTCGATAATAATAAAAATATCGTCTTAATTTTTGTTTCATATCTCACCTCCTCACTCTTATTATAGAAAATGAATTTTTAGAATCCTTTAAAAAAAAGATAATATGTTAGCATATTATCTTAAATTTTATTTATATTTAATGAGGCGAGATCCAACGTCATTAGAATTTGCGTGATTATTTGAGTGATTCACTCTATAATACCAAAAACCTGATTGCCATTCAGTCCAGCCATAACCACCACCATACTCTATAATTCCACTTGTATTATCCAATCTAGTATCACAATAATCAGTGATATACATCTTAACATGACTCCAATCAACTTTATCTTCTAAACCAACTTCAATTGGTAATCCAATGAGTGAATTAGAAGAATCATACCCTAGTTTTATGAGCCAACTTCTAGTTGTACTAATTGGAAGCGCATACCCTAGTTTTTGATAACATCCATCAAATGTATCTACTGCATATTGACTTGGATTATAACATATATAATATGCTTGATGATCTTTTACATTAATTCCATCTATAAATTGAAATATGTTTCCATAAATGTCTTCCATTCCTCTATAAATCATAGAATGTTTTCCATCATTTCCTAATGTTCCTGATTTCATTCCTAATTTATCACATTCACCACTAGATATTGCCGCACTATTGGCCACATTTCCTCTTCCTAAATTTTCTTGGGCATCATAATCTGCATATTCTACTAAATATAATAATTGAATAATGAAATAATGGTAATCTAATTGACTAAATTCACTACCTAACTTTCTTGCATAGTCTCTAAATTCTGTAATTGTTTTACCCTTTAATGAGGATATCCCACTTTTACTATGTACCTTCTCATCTTCTCCTAATGACATCGTATATCTTCCTATTGAAAATGATTCACTTCTTGTATATCCTTCTAAATTTTTATTACTTATTAAAATATATTCATTTTCTTCATCTTGATATCTCTTATAATAAAATGTTGGAATATATGTTAATACTTCTCCTTTACTTCCATCAAATTGAAAATTTTCTTTTTCTTCATTATACCAACTAGTTACTTCTTTTTTCTCTACATCATATGTATATGTCTCTATATCACTCCATGGATAGATTTCATCAAAGTCATTTCTTACACCAGTTTCTAATTCACTTTCACTTTTGATGGCATTTGCTTCTAATTCTTCTGCATCTTCAATTCTTTCCCATGTTGTTTCACTTGTATTGATATCTCTTTTTATTCCATATATTTTTGTTGTTATATTTTCTTTTTCTGATGCTTTCATCTCACATTCTTCTCTTGTGACTATGGTTGGTTCTTCATCTAAAAACTTCTTTTCGATACAGTATTTTCCGTATTTTGCTATAATACTCATATTTCCTAAACTATCATAGATGAGTTCTCCACTATCTGGTTTACTTCCTTTGATACTTAATATATCACTCGTTAAATCGATTTCAGTTTCTCTTGCTCCGTCCATCATAGATTCTACTTGATATTGTTTCCCTGCTTCTAGTAATCCATTGACTGATTGAATCGCTGCTCCTTTTCTAGCATTTTCTATTACATCCATAATCATTGGCGTTGCGATTAGTGCGATAATTGCAAGTATCACAATTACCGCTAATAATTCTATTAATGTAAATCCTTTTTTCTTCATTTCTTTCACTCCTTTAGACAATAAAAAAGAGGGTTACCCCCCCCCCGTTTACAAATAGCAAATATGGGATGTTATCATTTTTTTAGACAACTTTTAGAGGGGGTTACCCTCTCATTCCCTTTGTTGCTCTTCGCAAACTATT
>CANQWB010000009.1 GCA_947627435.1 uncultured Bacilli bacterium | reverse complement strand
TGTTACCAATAAACTATACTATTGACAAAGAATTATTATCTTTAATTGCGGAAGCTAATCAAAAATATGGTGAGTATAAGACTAATTTAAAAAATAGCAAGTTTGATTCAAGATTTTTCTTAGATTCTATTATTTTAAGTGAAAGCTTAAAATCAACACAAATTGAGGGGACGCAAATATCACAAGATGATATGTATTATTTAAAATACATGCCAAAAACAGATGACACTAGTGAGATTCAAAATTTAAAAAGAGTTATCGAATATGCAAAAGATAATTTAAAAGTGCAAAAAAGGATTGATATACATTTTTTGAATAATATTCACAAAATACTATTAGATAGTGTAAGAGGAAATAATAAAGAACCAGGGAAAATTAGAAATATTCAAAATTGGATTGGTCCTAAAGGTTGTACAATAGAAGAAGCAATATTTGTTCCGCCAATCCCAGAGGATGTTCCATTACTGTTAAATAACTTATTTGATTATATGAATAATTTATATATTGATCCAATATTTATAAATATGGCGATTTCTCATTCACAATTTGAAACTATTCATGCATATAGAGATGGAAATGGAAGATTAGGAAGAGCTTTAATACCTATTCAGCTTGCTTTACTTACAGATGAAGAACCAATACTATTTCTTTCTGAAGTAATAGAATTATATAAACCAAGTTATCATAAGTTTTTGAATGAAAGCCGTAAAGGTAATATGTTAGGATTTATTAAGTTTTTTCTTCAATGTATAATAGAACAATGTAATAGTAATATTGCGAAAATTAATAGAATTCAAAAAATTTACGAAGAAGATATGAAATTAATAGAAAAATTAAGCAGTAATGCAATTTATAGAATAATGCCAGCAATCATTCATCAAATTGTATTTACTAAAAAAGAAATTGAAGAAGAATCGGGGGTTTCAAGAAATACTGTATCTACACTAATTGATAAATTAGAAGAACTTGGTATTTTAGTTAAAGACTCTACCCATGCAAAATTAGGATATCGCTATAATAAAATTTATAATGTTTTCGTAGGGAAAGAAAATTTATAACTTTTTTTAGTAAAAGATAGTTAAGAACATTTCTCAACTACCTTTTCAACTACCAAAATTTTAAATTTTATTTAATTATTAAGATAAATAACTAATTTTTAAAGTTTTAAAATAAAGGTAAAAGTAATTAAATAAACTTAGAAGTGCGTGAATACTAACCGCCCCTGAAGAGAGAGCAAAGCTCTCTCATTTTTTATTTTTACAAAATAATGCTTTCAACTACTAAAGAAAAAATATGATATAATATTGAGTAAACCAAATAGTAATTTGTATAACTATAATTTAGAAAATGAAACTAATAAAAAAAGTGGTTGCCAACAAAAGAGAATAAATAATTAGGAGATGATAAAGATGAATAAGAAATATTTATTAATAATAGTTTTAAGTTTAATTGTCTCAGTCATATCAGGTATTATTGCCAATGATTTAATTATTGGAGGAACAATTTTATTAACAGGACTTTTATGTGCTTACTTTGCTAGTGAAGGAAAAAGAATAAATTATATACTTGGTTTAATAAATTATTTATTGATGGCATATGTTGCATTTAAAAATAATTTATTTGGTATCTTCTTCTTTTACATATTTATTTTTTCACCACTTCAAGTTAATGGATATATCACTTGGAATAAGAACTTAAATGATGATAATAATGTTAATGTTAGAGAGTTTACGTTAAAAAATTCTATTATAATAACTTTATCTTGTATTCTTGGAAGTCTTGTTTTAGGATATTTATTAACTTTAATACCTACTCAAAGATTAGCTTTTATGGATGCTACTTCAAATTGTATAAATCTTTGTGGTGAAATCTTAATGATATTAAGATTTAAAGAATCTTGGTGGTTATGGTTAATTAATAATAGTATAGATTTAATAATTTGGCTTTTAACAGTAATAAATGGAGGAAGTGGATCAGTAATGATGTTACTTGTTTCTATTGGATATCTGTTAATAAATATCTATGGTATTATAAAATGGAATATTGAGGTAAAGAAAAATCCAGAGGCAAAATAAATGCAAGTCATAAAAAATTATTAGTTGCAATATATCCTGATTTTAAGGGATTAATTAAATATAGTGATACTATTGATTTTTTAAATGATAATAAATTTGTTATCTGAATTAAGAATGAAAGATTGAAGTCACACTAGAATTAGGAGAAGAATATGAAGAAGTTAAATAAGAAATGGATGATTATACCTATCATATTATTTGTAGTCATTATCATTGTATTATTTATTATTTTCAACAAATTGGAAAAAGATCAAAAAGTTAATAATGAGTACGAAGTATATATCAATATAAATCCTTTCGTAAAGTTAATGATTCAAAAAAATTGCGATGAAACAAAATGTGGTATACCATATGTTGTAAGTTATGAATTATTAAATGAAGACGCTAAGAGAATATATGCGGATACGGATATTAAAAACAAAACAATATATGAAGCCATTCAAATTTTAGGAAATACAGCCAAGGATAATAATATTGAAGTTGCAAAGGTAGAAGTTTATACTAGGTATGAAGATTTAACATTTAATCCAGATGATTATGATTGGGAAATGGATTACAATATAGTAACACAAGAGGAATTAGATAAAATAGATGAAGATAAAACCATTGAAGATCCAAATGATCCAATTATTACAAAAGAATTTAACAATATAGAAATAAAACCATATATATTTGCTAGTTGTACTAATCCAAATAATCCAAATTGGTATTTAGATGGTGAGCCAGACCCAAGTACAGTTTATTTACCAACAATGCAAGATGGAATCATGATGATAGAAACAGCAGGATGTAATTATGAATTTGGTGAATTTGGCAGTAATATATCATTAGAGTCTGAAGGCTATCCACTAGCAAAATCTATATTTTTAAAAGGACCAAAAAGTAAAGTGGAACAAATGAAAGTACTTAGTATTAATCCAGAATACACGGATAGAAATATTGCAGTTAATTTATTTCTATTTGTTAATACTGCACAAGATGGCAGATATAACATTGAGGCTGCCGTTTTAAACAAAGATATAGAGGTTATCATTCCAGAAGGAAGCGACATGAAAGTGAAATTTAGAAGCAATGCTATTTCTAAAGAATTTAATGGATTAACTATTAGTAATACCAATTTACCTGCAAATGGTTATTATGATTTTAGGGAAGACTATGTTTTACAAACTAAGTATCATGTAGATAAATGGAGTAATGTACAATTTCCTTAAAATTTAATAAGGTGAGTCAATAAAATTCTTACAAAATTAGAAAAAAAGTGTTATAATAATTTTGTTAAGCAAAAAATATTAAGTCGAATGATTATCAATGTGTAGCAAATATGCGTAAGTCCAATTGTATAATGACTTGCGTATTTTTTCTGCCCAAAAATAATTAGATGGAGGTATTTTATGTACAAAGTAAATGATTATGTGGTTTATAAAAAAGATGTGTGTCAAATAAAAGATATCAGAAATAATAAAATGAATGGACAAGATTACTATATTTTAGCACCCATTGATGATGCTTCATTAATTATTGATGTTCCCGTAGATAATAGGATGGGATATTTAAGAAGTATAATAAGTCAAAAAGAAGCCGACTCTTTCATTCATAATATTTGTAATATTGAACCAATAGAAAATATGGCAGATAAGTATATCGAAAAAACGTATAAAGATTTATTACATAATGGTACACATGAAGATTTGATAAAAATTATTAAGACCACTTATTTAAGAAATGCTGATAGAATAAAAAATAATAAAAAAATAAGTGATAAGGATAATGATTATTTTAATAAAGCAGAAAAATATTTGTATAATGAACTTTCAATTGTTTATCATATGAATTTTGATGAAACCAAAAATTACATTATTCGCAAAGTACAAGAAACTATAAAATAATTTTATTTTAATATAAACTATCATCATAGATTTATAGATAATCTTTCCAAAACTTCTAATAATAGATTTCATTAAAATTTTGAAAAAACTAGTAAGAATAATGATATAATATTCTATGAAAATAATTGTGAATATGAAAGGAAGATATTTATGTGTACAGCAATTACTTATCATACGAAAAATCATTATTTTGGTAGAAATTTGGATTTAGAATATTCTTATCAAGAAACTGTTACTATTACTCCTAGAAATTATCCTTTTCATTTTCGAAAAGTCAATGATATTTCTAAGCATTATGCCATGATTGGAATGGCTTATGTAGCAGATAATTATCCATTATATTATGATGCTGTCAATGAAAAAGGATTAGGTATGGCAGGGCTTAATTTTCCGGGCAACGCCGATTATAAAGAAGAACAAAATGATAAAGACAATATTGCGCCATTTGAATTTATTCCATGGGTATTAGCGCAATGTGCCAATTTAGAAGAAGCAAAAGCATTATTACAAAAAATCAATATCGCTAAAATTAATTTTAGTGAACAATTACCAGCTTCTCCCTTACATTGGATTATTGCAGATAAAGAAAATGCAATTACAGTAGAATGTGTTAAGGAAGGACTAAAAATATATGATAATCCAGTAGGTGTACTAACGAATAACCCAACCTTTGATATGCATATGTTTCATTTAAACAATTATATGGCATTATCTACGGAACCGCCTGTGAATCATTTTTCTAAGCAATTAAATTTTGATACATATAGTCGTGGGATGGGTGCTTTAGGTTTGCCAGGTGATTTATCTTCGGCTTCACGATTTGTCAAAGCTACATTTACGAAAATGAATTCTCTATCTGGAGATTCCGAATCAGAAAGCATTAGTCAATTTTTTCATATATTAGGTTCTGTTGAACAACAAAGAGGTTGCGTACATATGGGGAATCATCAATATGAAATTACCATTTATAGTTCCTGTGTAAATATGGATAAAGGAATTTATTATTATACCACTTATGAAAATAGCCAAATTACAGGAATCGACATGTATCAAGAAGATTTAGATGGTATCAAACTCGTAAGTTATGATTTAGTCAAAGGGCAACATATTTATATGCAAAATTAGATTCATAGAAACAAATATTCATAAAATGGAGGGTTTATCCTCTTTTTTTTATTTGATATATAGTATAATAGTGGTAGTAAATGAGGTACTGGTATAATGGAACATGAAATATTTGAAAGATGTACGATTTTATATGATAAATTAATTTCCTATGGTTTTCAAAAAGCATCAGGAAACTATATATTATCAAAAGTAATATTAGATGGTTCTTTGCGTGTTGAAATTACAATATCTGATTCCGGTATGGTTACTGGAAAGATTTATGATGTCGAACTGGGTGAAGAATATACTCATTTTAGAATTGTGCATGCTACTGGTGAATTTGTATCACAAGTAAAAGAGGCATATAAAAATATTTTATTGGATATTCAAAAAAATTGTACAGAGTCAAAGTATTTTATGACGGACCAAGCTAACCGGATTGCCCATGCTATTATAGAAACATATCATGATTTACCAGAATTTGCATGGGAGAAATATCCAGATGATGGTATTTTTAAAAATCCACATAATGGTAAATGGTATGGTTTAATGATGAACATTCCGAAAAACAAAATTGATATTGGTGATGAAACTGTGGAAATCCTAAATGTGAAATTAAATCCAGATGAAATTAAAACATTATTAGAACAAAAGGGATTTTATAGAGCATATCATATGAATAAGCAACATTGGATTACCATTTTATTAGATGATACGGTTTCAGACCAAAAAATTATGAGTTTGATTGATGAAAGTCACCAATTTACTACCCTTTAGATATGAGATATTAAAATTATAAATTGTAAGAAAATGAATTGATATTCGTTTTTTTTTTACCAATTCATATAAATATCATGATTGATATATTAAATACTGTAAAAAAATATAAAATTTTTAAATTTACCATTGCGAAATGATATGGAAATGATATAATAACGGTAACAAATGCAGTACATTTCTGGTTATAAACTGCATAAGATAATTTGATTTAGTAAAAGTTGTTAGGATGTGAATTGATATGATAAAAAAGCATAAAACGTTGATTAGAACATTATGTGTAATGATTGGTGTTATTGCTGTATTTGTCAATATTAAACCATTACTTGTAGCTGCCAATCCAACCATAAATTCGGATCATGTTTACTTATCAGATTTAAAATGGGAATCAGCCGTAAGTGGTTGGAAAGACCAAAGAGCACTTAAAGTGAATCAAAATGAACCGGGAAAATTAATTTCCCTTCTTGTAGATAATCAACAAAAGTTCTTTTTACATGGAGTTTTTGCTCATGCAACTAGTACTGTAATTTATGATATCAGTGAATATACCAAAAAAGGTTTTGATACATTTACTGCTTATATTGGAGTGGATACTTATGCCAGTTCTAATGGAAATGGTGTGAAATTTACGATATCTGTTTCCAATGATAAATCAAATTGGGTAGAATTAAAAACGACTGGTATCATGAAGGGAGATACCAATGCTGAAAAAATTTCGTTGATTATTCGCGATTATAAATATTTAAAATTATATGCTTATGATTGTGGTGATCAATCATCAGATCACTCTGTTTATGCAGATGCCATGATATATAATTCTTCTACTTATAGCCCAAAATTGGATGCTACGGTGGATTTTATTCATGATGTATCTTCTTATGATACAGAGTTAAAAAGTCATAATGAAACTGAGATTCTTACCAATTCTAATTTAGAATTAAAACTGTTACAAAGAACTTTAGTAAGTCGTGTTGGCTATCAAATTCTGCAAGCATATGCAACTGATAGTCAAGAAAATGAAGAAACGTTAAAATGGTTATTTAACGATAAAAATGTTTTAAAAAAATATATTACGGGTGGAGAACCATTAGGAAACTATATTAGTTCTTTCAATGTACTATCTAAACTTTATCATACTTATAAGGCCGATTTATCTAGTGAGCATAAAGACGTATTTTTGACTATGATGTTAGCTATTTCTTTAACCCATTCCAATACGGTAGCATTATGGGTGAGTGGAGAAAATGGAGAACCCGTCATGTCAGATCCCATTGCACGTTATGATGCATTTAAAAAACTATATACGAAAACTGGATTACCAGATAATTATCAACCTACGTTTGATATACAAACATTCGAAGCATTGACCGTAGAAGAAATGCGTTGGGTTGTAGATTCTCGTTTAAGTGACGAAGAAATTCCATGGCTAAACTGGTATAGTAGTCGAATTCAAAAAGAAGGAGAAACTACTAAATATGACGGTCGTAATCAAGACCATACACCTAGAAACCCTTATACTTATATTCAATATGCTGATGGATGGAGTTATCATGATAAAGAATATTATAAAGAAGGAACTACACACTGTGGAACGAATTATTTAAATAAAAATCAAACGGGATATTCTAGAGGATTAAGTTGTGAACAAGAATATCAGTTATCTAAATGGGGTGTAGGGACTACATCTACTGCCAAACCAAGATTATGGATTATTTGGGAAGAAGATGGTGTTTGTGGAGCTATATCAAAAACGGGAGAAAATCTAGAGGGTTCTTACGGAAATCCAGCTGCTGTTACAAGACAACCTGGACATGCTGCTTATCTGGTCATGTCTAAAACCAAAAATGAAGATGGCTCTTTTACAACGAAATGGAGCATTGGAAATGATGTATCAGGATGGGCAAAATCCAGTGGTACGGAAAAAGGTGAAAGATTGCCTTTAAACTGGGGAACTACTACGAATGATTATGCTTCTTATTACAATGGAAGTTATGTCATTTTAGCGCAACGTGCTCTTGATCATTTTGCAGATTATGAAAAGGCTTTAGAGTATAAATTAATTGCAGATATATATGAAAATGATCTAGCAAAACAAAGAGAATTATATCGAGCTATTGTAGGAACGCAAGATGCAAATAATAATAAAGCAATCAATACTGGTGGAATTCAATATTATAATTTTGATGGATGGTATGGACTTGTTCAAACTTATTTAAAAGATGGAAATATGACATCTCATGACTATTACAAATTGGCATATGAAATTATGGCAAACTTTAAAGAATTTCCTCTTGCAATGCATGATTTATTAAATTTAATTGAGAAAAAAATTACAGATAGTAGAGAGTCCATGTTAGCAACAAGTGCGTATCAAAATGTATTGAAAGAATTATCTAAAACACCTAATGATAGTGATATATATTTACAAGGTCAAGCAGTAAGACAAGTAGCACAATATTTACTAGGGTTAGAAGAAGAACAACCAGTTTCTTTCTCATTTGATGGTGTCAATGCCAATAAGATTGTTTTATCAACAGCACAACCTTTCGAGTATTCTTTAAATTATTCTTATAGTACAGAAAATCAAGAAGTATCTGGTGACTGGGTAACAGTATCAACAGGAACTAGCGTTGATTTAACGAATCAACTGAATGAAATTAATTCAACAAATGATATTGTTGTACATATTTTAGGGGATCAAAATAAAACACCTAATAGCGATAGTATTACAATTATCGATATTCAAGAAAATCAGGTACCAAGTGGCTTATATGCAAATGAATTAGAAAATAAAATAATTGGTTGGTCAGATACTATGGAATGGAAATTGAACGATTCTAAAACGAAAGCATCTGACTGGACAAAATTCAAAGACGCTTTGCCAGATTTATCTGGATTAAAAACAGTATTTGTTCGTGATGGTGCACATGGTAATATGCTTGCAAGTAATTATGTAGAATTTACATTTGAAGCAGATCCTACATTGGATCCAACAAAAACTTATATTCCAAATTCTAGATTAAGTGCCACTGCATCCTCTAGACAAAATAATAATGAACATGAAAGTAAAGCAATTGATGGAAATGCAAATACTATGTGGCATACTTATTGGGATGGATCAGACAAAGAATTGTGGATTAATATCAAGATAGAAGGTGGAGCAAAGCTTTCTAAAATTGAATATATGCCACGTCAAGACAATTCATCTAATGGTCGTATTACAAAAGCACTTATCGAAGTGAGTGTAGATGGAGAACACTGGACAACAGTTGGAAATAATGTAATTTGGACGAATGACAAAACCACGAAAACATTTATATTAGAAACACCAATGCAAGCGAATTATGTAAGAATTAAAGCATTGGAAACAGCTGATGGTACTAACTATGCTTCTGCTGCTATGTTTAACTTATTTGAAAATAAAGTACCAGATACAATTTCAGTTGATGACCTATCTGTTAGTTATATGATGAGTGGATTTGTATATAATGGAGAAGCAAAAACACCAATTGCAACTGTTAAATATCAAGATAAAGAATTAATTTTAGGAGAAGATTATACAATTACGTATCAAAATAATATCAATGCTGGTACGGCTAAAATGATTTTGACAGGACTTGATATCTATGAGGGTACTAGAGAGTTAGAATTTACAATTGCAAAAGCATCAACTCCAGAAATATTCCCAGAAAAACATATGGTTGCAACTGCTCAAGCAAAAACGGTAAGTGATCTTGTATTGCCTACAAATTGGGTTTGGGAAACTCCAACAACTGTACTCGTATCTGGAAAAACGATTACATCAAAAGCAATCTATAATGGTTCTGATAAAGATAATTATGAAAATATTGAAATGAGTATTTCAATTACACAAGAAATTGGTAGTCATCCGGTAGTTACTGGTCATGATAAACTAGAATATGATTTAGCAAATAAAACTGGTATCAATGTAAATGATATTCTTGCAGGTATCAACATAACTGATAAGGAAGATGGTAAAATTGCCATTACCAATATTCAAAAAGTAAAAATTACTTATGATTGGGAAGGAGATTTTCCAACACATATAGGTACTTACCATATTTATATTTTAGTCACAGATAGTCATGGAAATCAAACTGATTATACGATTCAAATTACATTAAAGAATAGTCAAATACCAGCAGTTGATATTAATGACAATTTTCATATGGATATAGAAGATGACCATTTAGAATATACGGGTCATGAACAAACACCGAATATCATTGTAAAAGATTCATATGGTCATATTTTAACAAAAGAAATTGACTATACATTAGAATTTCGTAATCATATTTATGCTGGTATAGCGACTGTTAATATTAAGGGAATTGGTCTTTATACAGGTTCAAAAACATTACAATTTACTATTTTAAAAGCATCAAAACCATCCATTCAACCAGATGCTACTATTACTGTTTCTGAAGCTACCACTACTTTAGCAGATATTCATCTTCCTGATGGATGGCAATGGTCTAATGAAAATATTGATTTGGTAGAAGGTGAAAATCATCTTAAATTGATTTTTCTTGGTGATGAAAATCATGAAAGGTATGAAATGGAAATTGTTGTGGTAAAAGAAGCCCATACAATCCCTGAACAACCAGAAGAACCAGCAGTATCAGGTCCAACAGAGGAATCTCATACTCCAATACCTAATACTTCAAATACACCACAGGGTAATTCTTATGTACCATCTGATTCACAATCTTCTACTGACCCTATCGATGATAATTCCTTAACAGAAAAACCAAAAAATAAAGAGGAAAGTACACAACCAGAAGAACCAGCAATAGAAATTAAAAAGAAACATAAGATAAAATGGTATTATATTGTAACGCCATTTGCAATGATATCTTTACTTGTAGGATTTATCATGAATAGAAAAAATCATATTTAAAGTAACAACGAAAAGGTTGTTACTTTTTTGCTTCCATCATACATAAAATAGAGTAAGGAGGTAATTATGGATATTTATAAAAAAGCATTAGATAAAATTAAATGTGATGAACAATATAGAAATAATTGTTTCAATGGTGTAGGTATGATGGGTCCGACAGGTCCAACGGGTCCTGCTGGGCCTGTGACATCCATTTTAGGTACTTTTGCAAGTATCGAGGAATTAGAAGAAAAATATCCAATTGGAACGGTTGGAAGTGCTTACATAGTTGGCGATGATCTATATGTTTGGTCTGAATTTAACCAAACATGGGTTGATGTTGGAAATATGCGTGGTCCGCAAGGAGAATCTGGTCCTCAGGGAATTGAAGGTCCACGCGGAGAACAAGGGCCACAAGGGGAACGAGGTCCTCAGGGAATACAAGGTGTAAACGGTATACAAGGTCCTCCAGGTGAGCAGGGGCCTCCTGGTCCCCAAGGAGAACAAGGTCCAGTGGGAAAGCAAGGAGAAAGAGGAACAGATGGAACGAGTGTCACTATATTGGGTTCTTACAATTCTTTACAGGAATTACAGCAGCAACATTCATCCGGTTCGCCTGGAGATTCTTATTTAGTGGGAACAGATTTATATGTATGGTCACAAGAGAATAATGCGTGGAAAAATGTTGGTGTCATTCGTGGTCCGCAAGGAGAACCAGGAGCAACTGGAAAACAAGGTCCGCAAGGTCCAACGGGTAAACAAGGACCGACAGGTCCAAAAGGAGATACAGGCCCACAAGGGCCACAAGGGGAACAAGGTTTGCAGGGAATACCAGGTCCTCAAGGGGAACAGGGACTTCAAGGTGTTGCTGGAGCAAGAGGTCCGCAAGGTCCCCAAGGTGCGCCGGGTCCATTAGAAGTTCCAACTGCTTATTTTATGACATCAAATGAGTATGCTACTGGAGGAACAGAAATTGTTTCTTCAGATGAAAGAGTACCTTTGGAGTTAATGATAATGGATATGGGAAGTCGTTTCTATCTCAGTACCGAAAATAATACAATTACATTTATGGATGCGGGAATTTATAAATTAGATTTTTTTATTCAAGCCCGTACGCAAAATGCTTCTAGTGGAGTCATTTCTGTCGGATTTAAAAAAGCATATGAAAGTACTGTCTATGCAGGAAATACTGTATATGCTAGTTCTACCACTCCAACTTTAATTGTTGGACATGGAATGGTCAATTTGCCATATGGTAAAGAAGTATTTGAACTAGTCAATTTAGGAAAAGCACCATTTGTATTAGCAAGTCCATCAGAGAGCTATTTAAATAGTGAATCTTCATTTGCAAATCCAGTTGTAAGTATTATCATCCAAAAAATACAATAAATTGTAGAAATTTCATTTCTACTTTTTTCATTGCTCAGTTGTGGATAAATATAGAATGTGATACAATAAAACCAGTTGAAAAAAATATGATAGAAATAAACGAAAATGATAATGGAGGTGAAAAATATATGTATGATGTGATTATTGTGGGTGCTGGACCAGCAGGTCTTACTTCTGCGATTTATACAAGAAGAGCCGAAAAAAAGACATTGGTTTTAGAGGCAATGAGTTATGGTGGACAAATTATTAATACCTTATCTATTGATAACTATCCTGTTGCACCACATATTTCAGGATTTGATTTCGCAACCAAATTGTATGAACAAGCAAAAAATTTAGGTACTGAAATTGTGTTTGAAGAAGTAGTTCATATTCAAGATCATAATACATATAAAGAGGTAATTACTAATAAGAACACTTATCAAACAAAAACTATTATTTTAGCAACTGGTGCGAAAAATAGAAAATTGAATTTACCTAATGAAAAAGAATTTATTGGAAAAGGTGTTTCGTATTGTGCGACTTGTGATGGGTCTTTTTATAGAGGAAAAGAAGTAGCTATACAAGGTGGAGGGAATACAGCTTTAGAAGATGCTCTTTATTTATCTGATATAGCTAAAAAAGTTTATTTGATTCATAGAAGAGATACTTTTCGTGCCGATGAAACCTTAATTAGACAGTTGCATTTAAAAGAAAATATAGAGCTTATATGTAATAGTATGGTAACCAAATTAAATGGGGATGAGGCATTAGAAAGTATTGTAGTTACCAATCATAATGGAGTGACAAAAACAATAGCAGTGGCTGGTTTATTTATTGCGATTGGTCGTGTACCTGAAACAGAAAATTTCAATCAATTGATTCATACGGATGCTTCTGGATATATTGTTGCGGGTGAAGATTGTCATACAAATGTCGATGGGATTTATGTTGCTGGTGATAGTCGTACCAAGAGCGTTAGGCAACTTGTTACAGCAACGAGTGATGGTGCAGTTGCAGCTATCGAAGCGATTCGTTATTTAAATTAATTTTGGTTATTATACAACTATATAATTATGATTTTTTTGGAGTGATAGATATGGAACAACAAATTGTGGTCATTAATGGTACTGGTGGTAGTGGAAAAGATACTTTTGTGGAATATGCAAAACAATATGGAAAAGTTGTCAATTTTTCATCGATTGATGTGATTAAAAAGATTGCTAAATTGATTGGTTGGAATGGTACTAAGACGGAAAAAGACCGTAAGTTTTTAAGTGATTTAAAGAAACTTACAACAGAATATAACGATTTGGCATTTGAAAGTATAAAAAGAGCAGTGGAGGAATTTAGAAACTCTGATAATGAAGTAATGTTTATTCATATTCGTGAGCCAGAAGAAATTGCAAGGGCATGTAAAACTTTTCATGCAAAGTCCTTATTGATTAAAAGAATAGGATTAGACAATATTACTTCTAATGATTCGGATGCGAATGTAGATTGCTATGAATATGATTTTATCATTGAAAATATAACATTAGATCATTTGGAACAAGATGCCAAGAACTTTATAGAAACATTAAAAAATCATCATTTGTATCAAAAATAAAATGATCCATTTATTAGGGAGGAATAGATATGTTTCATTTAGATAGTAAAGTGGTTATTGTAACGGGTGGAACGAGAGGAATCGGATTAGAAATTGTTCGTGCTTTTTGTGAACAAAATGCGAATGTAGTCCTCTTTGGTTCTAGAAAAGAAACTGTAGAAAAAGCAATTGAACAATTAAAAAGTGAAGGAAAAGAAGTAACTGGATACTATCCAAATTTAAATGATGCGGAAGAAATTGAACAAGTTGTTAAAAAAATATATCAAATGTATGGACATATTGATATTTTAGTCAATAATGCTGGTATTTCTGCGAATAAAAAAATAGAAGATACAAAAAATGAAGAGTTTGCAAATATCATGAACATCAATGTCAATGCGATGTTTTTGGTTACAAAAACTGTGGTACCATATATGAAACAACAAAAAGAAGGAGTTATTTTAAATACAAGTTCCATGGTAAGTATTTATGGACAACCAACCGGCGTGGGTTATCCAACAAGTAAATTTGCTGTTAATGGAATGACAAAATCTTTGGCAAGAGAGCTTGCACCATATCAGATTCGTGTGAATGCTGTAGCTCCAGGAATCATTGAAACGGATATGGTAGCATCTTTACCTAAAGAGGTTATAGATCCTCTCATTCAAACAATTCCACTTGGTAGAATTGGAACACCTCGTGATATCGCTAATGCTTTTCTTTTTCTTTCTAGCTCTATGGCAAGTTATATTACAGGCGTGATATTACAAGTAGATGGTGCTGCTCATAATTAAATCCTATTTGGATCGTATTTTTCTATTTTACATTATTCAAAATAGTGTTATAATAGTATTGCTTGATTGCCCCATAGCCAAGCGGTAAGGCATCGGACTCTGACTCCGACATTGCGTTCGTTCGAATCGAACTGGGGCAGCCAATTAGATGATAACCATATTATGGTTTTTTCTTTTTATGATATAAACATATTGAAAAAACAAATAAAATCAAGTAAAATTGAAGTATCATTAAGGAGCGTGACACGTATGACCAATCATGATTTAGCAGAATTAATATTTCCTAATATTACAAAAACAATTGAAGATTATGAACAAATATATCCAGAGAGAAATTTAAAGGAAGGAGAGAAAGTAACACGATTTGCACCTTCCCCAACTGGATTTGTTCACATTGGAAATTTTCAAGCTGCTGTTATTGATTATGTAATGGCAAAATCATCAGGTGGGATTTTCTATCTTCGTAATGAAGATACTGATAAAAGTAGGGAAGTTGAAACTGCAGTAGAAAAAATTATGCAGGTTTTAAGATTTTATGGTATGGAGCCAGATGAATATGAATATGAAGGTAAGACAGTTGGAAATTATGGTCCATATATTCAAAGTGAACGTAAAGAAATTTATCATGCTTGTATTAAATATTTGATTGAAATTGGTCGTGCGTATCCTTGTTTTTGTGACAAAGATCATTTGGATCAAATGCGAGAAAATCAAGAAAAAAATAAAATGCGTACGGGATATTATGGACGTTATGCAACTTGCCGTAATTTATCAGTTGAAGAAGCAATTACCAATATTAAAGCAGGTAAACCTTATGTTATTCGTTTTCGTTCTTTAGGAAACTTTGAAGATCGTTTTTGGTTTGATGATTTGGTAAGAGGAAAACTTTATTTGAATCAAAATGATCAAGATATTGTCATTATGAAATCGGATAATTTACTCCCAACTTATCATTTCGCACATGTTGTAGATGATCATTTTATGCATACTACACATGTGGTACGTGGAGAAGAATGGTTATCTTCTGTTCCTGTACATATGGAATTATTTGAAGCATTTGGTTGGAAAGCGCCTAAATATGTGCATACTCCACTGATTTTAAAGCAAGATGGTGAGATAAAACGTAAGATTAGTAAACGTAAGGATCCTGAAGCCTCAATGAGCTATTATATGGAAAAAGGATATCCAAGTGAAGCGGTAATTGAAGCTTTAATGACGATTGCTAACTCTAATTATGAAGAGTGGCATACTGCCAATCCTGATAAATCCTTCTTAGAGTTTGATTTTCAACCTAAGAAAATGTCATCTTCTGGTGGTGCCTTATTTGATTTGGAAAAATTAAATAATATATCTAAAAATGTGATTTCTAAAATGAATAAAGATACATTATATGAATTATCTTATTCATGGGCAAAACAATATTCTGAGTTACTTCAAAATTTAATTGAAATGGATCCAGAATATTATAAACAAATTATTAACATTGAAAGAGAACAAAAAAAGCCTAGAAAAGATTATGAAACATATGCTTCTATTCCACATGAAATTTGGTATATGTATGATCATTTATTTGCAGAATATCATGATTACGATTTTCAAAAAATCGATGATCAAAATGAAATTGCAACTATCTTAAAAACTTATATGGAAAAATATTATCAAGATGGTGATGATAAAGATACATGGTTTGATAAGATAAAACAACTTACTATAGAATTAGGATATTGTGCAGATATGAAAGCTTATAAAGAAAATCCAGAGGCGTATAAAGGGAGCGTTGCCGATATTAGTACAGTCATTCGCGTTGCTTTAACGACACGTTCGATGACACCAGATTTGTATGAGCTATTAAAGTTACTTGGAAAAGAACGTATTCAAAGGCGTTTTGAAAAATTTTATCATTAAGTCTACTATCTATCAGTAGTCTTTTTTTATTATTTGTGATATACTAAAGTAAATAAAATAGATTGTTTAAAAAAGGAGATATTATTATGGGATATTCAAATCAAAATAATCCTGATAAATTAATAACTCAGGAAGATGTTGATCGATATATTGAAATTGCTAAAAAACAAATGTTGGAAAAGCAAAATGAGAATCATCTTTTACAACAAGATGATGAACAAAGTAAATTGACTGCACAAAATGATGAGCAAAGTAAACTTATTACACAAAATGATATCGATCAGTGGATGTCGGATTTGACATATGAGAAAGCATTGAATAAAGATGAACAAACCATGAAATTAGGGGATTTAGTTTCTATAGCAAAGACGGTTGAAACTTTACATGAAGAACCAATACAATTAGAAAGTCAGGAACCAAATATTGATTCGGATAAAAAAATAGGTATTATGTCAGAAGAGGATATTGTAGAATTAATTGGGGAATTAGAACAATTAAAGAAAATAGAACAAGTAAATCAAATCTTGGAATTTAAAAAACAAAATTCTATTCTATATATGGATCCTGATGTGATTATGAATACCAAAGAAACGGCAGTTAGAATTAAACAGGCAGAAGATTATAAAATTTATGAAAAAATATTTGTGTTGCCATTATTAGAAGCTGCAAAGAGGTTTTATTCTCAAAAATACAAAACATATTATCTTCCTAATGTATATAAAAAATTATCAATAGCAGAGAAACAACAGATGATAAAATATGATTTGTTAAAAAATGGTTTTCCGGAAAATCAACTTCAAGAATTATGTACCTACATCCCTAAGAATATAGCAGAAACCCAAATTTTATATATTGCAAATAAAAATGGATTCCAATTAGAATTCAAGGGGGAAGATCATTTGAGTCATACAGAACGTTTATGTAAGGCAATTTATTATATGTTTCGAATGCATAAACAGGATTTAATTAAGCAGCATCTTCCACAAGTCATGGGGTATGAAAAATTTTATGATACTCGTTATAATGAACCAACAATAGATGAGAGAAAAAAAAGTATTTAAGTATCAAGAAGGCTTTCCTACCTTCTTTTTAATTTTCTTATATAAAAATATTTGGCAAATATATTCTATTTATGATATACTAAATGCGTAGTCGTAAGATTATCATTTGACTCGTTGGTGAAGTGGTTTAACACGCCGCCCTCTCAAGGCGGTATTCACGGGTTCGAAACCCGTACGAGTTACCATGGAAGTTAATCAATGAAAATTGATTTTATAGATAAAAAATTATTAGTCAATATGAATAGTAATTTGAAAGGCAAGAAATGAGAATTTCTCTTTTTTTAAATCCATTGTTTTCTTCTAAAATTCATGATAGAATAGTTAAGAAATTGCAGGAGTGGTGGAATTGGTAGACACGCAAGTTTCAGGAGCTTGTGAGATATCTCATGTGGGTTCAAGTCCCATCTTCTGCACCATAGAGGTTGAAAGTCGCACCTTTGCGATTTAAGAATATATGTTCATAACATTGATGTTATGGGCTTTTTTATTGCTTAAAGATGAATCATTACAAAAATGGGCATAGAATAATTAATTTTTTCCTGTAAATCAAACTAGTTGAAAAATAGTTATTTTTGCAAGTGCGAAAATGGTTAGTGGTGCATTCCCATATCCTGTTGTATTTAAAAAAATAGCTATTTTTTTGAAAGGAGGAATTTTTGATGATAAAATTTAGTGTTAATTTGTATGAAACAGATGATTTATTATTATCAAAATTTATGAAACAAAATAATATTAAAAGTAAATCAGAGGCGATAAGAAAATGTATTAAACTTGCAATAAATTTGGAATCAAGAAATGATTTATTTATGGACATAGATAATAAATTAAATAGAATCATTTATAGAGAAAATGTTCAAAAGAAATTATTAGAACAGTTTTATGCAAATATGGAATTTCCAGTTGATCGAGATGTTAAAACTGAACTAGGTCTTGTTCGATTTTATGAGAATAATAGTTTTTATATAGATAAATTATGTATTAAATTATTAATATATAAATGTAAATACACTTTTATTTGATTGAATTTCATTGTTTCCGATTATTATTAAAATAATAACCCAATAATATGATATAATAAATATATCTTGTTATAATAGAAAGTAATAGCTAATTTCAATTAGTATTAAAATTTTAGAAGATCAGGTGATAGGATGAAAATAATAGGAATAATTTTAAGAGATTATGAAGCTAAAAATGGTGGAATAGTATATGGAGTTAGAAGTTATCTGATTGAAAAACTAAAAAAATATAATGTTTCAATTATGTGTATACCATTTGATTTTGAAAATGATAAAAAAATTGATACTACTTTAATTGACAAATGTGATGGTATTATACTACCTGGTGGAAAAGTTAGTCATGAATTAGATGATAAAATAGTAAAATATCTGTATGATATAGATAAGCCAACGTTGGGGATATGTTTAGGAATGCAACTTATAGGTAGGAATTTTAATAATCATGATATTATACCAGTTTGCAATCATCAAAAGGAAAGTAATTATTCTCATTATATAACTATTGATAAAGATTCATTACTTTATGAAATAATAGGTGAGGAAAATATAAAAGTAAATTCTCTTCATTCATTTTGTATTCCAAATACTAAATTATATGTATCTGCTCGTAGTGATGATGAAATAATTGAAGCAATTGAAGATAAAAGAAAAACATTTTTTTTAGGTGTTCAGTGGCATCCAGAACTATTAGATGATAAAAATACTGATAAATTATTTACTTATTTTATCAATAAATTATAAAAAACATTTGAAAATAATTAATAGTAAGTAGGGATATTATATGAATAATTTAAAAGATAAACGTATTAAACTTAGTAATAAAATTTATCCAATTTTTTATGGACTTTCATCTGACTTAATATTTTTTATTGCGATTAACACATTATTTTTAACAAGCATTAAAGGATTAACTTCTTCTGAAATTAATTTTATAACAACAATAGGAGTTTTAGTGGCACTAGTTTTTTATTTATTATCGCATAAAATTATAAATAAAATAGGAAATATATATTCAATAAGACTAGGAACTTTATTATTATTATTTTCTGCAATACTATTTACTGTTTCTACTAATTTAATATTTTTTTGTTTAGCAGAAATTTTTTATGAAGTTGGCTTTGTTTTTAAGTGTGTTGATCAAGTGGTTTTAAATAATAATTTAATATATCAAAACAAAGAAAATGATTTTATAAAAATAAAAATTAAAGCAACTACAATATATTCAATCACAACAATGATTGTAACTTTAATAGTGGGATTTTTATTTAATATTAATCCTTATTTACCAATGTTTATATGTATATTAATTTGCATAAATAATTTTATAATGGCACACTTTATATATGAGGCTGATCTCAATAATAGGGAATTAAAATTAAAAGAAAAAAATAAATTTAATTTTCATAAGATTATGATTTTGACTATACTTGTTTATGGCTTAATATATGGGACCCTTGTTGTTTGCCAAACAAATGATAAATTATTTATACAATATGAATTGCAAGATTTCTTAAATGCTAACACTGTTACTTTAGTACTATCGATTATTTTATTTTTATCTCGAATATCTAGATTAATTTTAAATATAGTATTTGGAAAAATATATGATAAATTTAAAAATAAGACATTATATATAATTTATTTTGGGTTAGTAACTTCAGTTTTATTATTTATAGTTGGAAAATTATTTTTTACAAGTATGTATAGTTCTATTATGATGGCTGTTGGGTTTATTATTTTATTGGCATTAAGAGATCCAACAGAAAATTTATTAAGCAATATACTTCTTAAAAATACTAAAAAAGAAGATCAGGAAAAGGCAATATTATATTTTCAGTTTATGAGAAGATTAGTTGTATTTATGTTAAGTTTATTTGCAACTATGATTCTTATTAAATATCAACTAATTCATGTATACTTAGTATTCTTGATTTTTATACTATCATATATATTTATAGTTTTAAAATTGTTATCTTTATTAAATACTCAAAACAAAGAAGATTAAATATGAAATTAATATATTTTCTTCATTTTAATTGTTCAGAGAAAACATTAAAATTTTAATACAATAGACGTTTTGTTATAATATATATAGTACCATATATTTAGATTTTGTTTTTTTAAACCTTATCAGTTTCTAAAATATGACAGATTGGAATAACTGCTACGTTTATATTATAATTGTACGTTTGAAAAACAATTTGTAATAAATGTTTTTAGTCAAAGTAGTTGATAAATATATTTTATTATGCTAGAATATATTTATCAAATGTGATGAATCCAACTGTAAGGTGCAAAACCCCTTTTGCAAACGCACCAGTGACGTTTCTATTCGAACTTTTTCGAATGTTTATATAAAAAGATAGTCCCTTAGGTTATTTTGATATACTTGTCAAAATACCTAGGGGGTTAATAATTTTGTCAAAGACAAAATATAAAGAAAGTTTTTAGAGGTGGGAAATGAATATTTATGGAATTGAACGAGGTCAAGGAGCATCTTATGGAGCCAAAAGAATCGATGTTAATGAAGAAGTTTATGGTATTGGAGTTATAAAAGTAGATGATGAAAAAAGTTATTTAATTCAACGATTTTCAACGAACGATTTTACAGATGGAGCTCCTGCCCTATCAAATTATGTTACTGTGCGAACAGATTCGATTTTTCTTTTAAGCAAAGATGATGTATTGTTGGAAACAGATAATTTCGGTGATAATAAAACAAATGATGGTCCTGTTAAAACATTAAAAAAAGAAGATCATAACTTTGGTCAAAGAATCGTATCTCCAATTATAGATAATTAGAGCAGTAAATAGGAGCTTCAAAAAATATGAGGTTGTAAATGACTATGTCAATCGCACCAAATTTATAGAAAACTCGAACTACAGAAGTTCGAGTTTTAAAATACTTAAGATTATGCTAAAATATGTAATAAGTTCAAGATGAAGGGAGAATAAAACTATGAAAACATATATTGTGCTAGATGAATCAGGAGCAATGCATCTAAAAAATGAACGTTATTTTGTTATTGCTGGATTCATGACAAGAGAATTACATAAAGTTACTTCTGCACATAAAAAAATTGAAGAAATTGTAAAACAAAGAAAAAATATTCCCCTGAATCAAAAAATTGAGTTAAAATCTTCAAAAATTAATGATAGTCAACAAGCTTTATTTTTAAATGAGATATATGGTATATCAGAAGTCGTTCCCATAGCTATCGTAATTGATAAAGATAATTTATCTAAATTTGAAGCTTCAGAGAATGTTGCTTATAACTTTTTTGTTAAAAATTTACTGAAATATTTATTTCAATGTAACATACCAATATTACAAACAAATCATATAGAATTAAGAGTAGATAATCGAAATACATCTGTTAAAACTTTAAAAGATTTAGAAGCTTTTTTACAATGGGAATTTGAACTTATGGATTTAGAAGTAGAAGTAAAATATTTAGATTCAAAAGATAATAGAGATGTTCAAATGGCAGATTATATTGCTAATTTGGTATGGAAAAAATACAATTGTCCAAAAGAAGACTTGTCTAGAAGAGTTTCGCAATATTATAGAACTTATATTTCAAAATTCCCTTTTAAATTGTTTGAAAATAATCCAACATTAAAGCAACTGAAACAAAAAAGCAATGAAGAAAAAGTAGAAAAATCAGAAGAATTAGTTGTAAATTCATAAAAAAGTGGTATAATCTCTATTAGAAGACC
The DNA here is from genome assembly GCA_947627435.1 of uncultured Bacilli bacterium. GTDB lineage: Bacteria > Bacillota_I > Bacilli_A > RF39 > UBA660 > UBA5026. The sequence continues at coordinate 14,929 of CANQWB010000009.1, read as the reverse complement.
TTTGAGGTATATCGAAACAAGCATTTTATGTGCGAATGTTCTAATCGTATGTTAAGTACGGGATTCCTTGGGCAAGAAAAGTAACTCAAACGAGTTACTTTTCTTTTTAATTTATGATGATATTGGTATAAAATGTGTCGGAAAAAGATACTATAAATTTCGTTTGGTATTACCAAAAACATGATAATAGATTCAAAATATTTAAGAATATCTATTTGAATGACATGTAATGGACTCCTAGTTTTGAGTAAAAATCGTAGGCTCTTGGTAGATGAAATATTCTAGCAAACAAACAATTATATATTTCATCTATGAAAAAAATAGTACATAGAGTAATCGTAATCCATAAAAATACATTTGAATTTATATTTTTCGCTAAATAAAAGCAAATAGGTACCAAACCATAAATTAAGATTAATCCAGAAATACCAAAGAATAATACACTTCTTAGACAAATATAACCGCCAATATTTCCAAAATTCCATATTTCTTGATTGTAGTCCCAACAGCGGTCACCTGCTCTTACTATATCCATTACCCAACCTGTAATGAATTCTAAGGTACCACATAATATTACACTAATCAAAAATACCTTTAAGGGATTTTTTCTTTTTTTATATGTTGCAAAATAAATACCAAGACTACCATAAGCATAAATATTAATCCATGGTAAAAAATGACCTCCTCGCCAATAAAAATGTTGCATTCCACCATTCAAATAATAAAAAATATATTCATACAAAAATCCATAAATTCCTGTAATGATAATAAGTAAACAAAAAATTCCTAACATGGTCTTCCATTCAAATGAATGATCCTTTTCAATATAGTTTTTATATTTTTCTTTCATATCATTTACTCCTATTCTTTGTTAATTTTATTATATAATAGAAGCAAAATAAAATAAATGAGATTTTTCTTCTTCTGTCAAATATTTTACATATAAATTATGTTATGAAAACAGTTATGAGGAAGGATTTTTATACTATAAAAAAATTGGTATTAAAGAAGTTTCAAAAAATAATTTATTATTTCCTTTTTTAAAGTAACAAACGAATCCTTTTTTATTTGAGTTTTAAAATTGTCTACAATATGATACAATAATATTGATGGTGGTGGTATCAATTGTATGATGTAGTAATTGTGGGGGCAGGACCTGCCGGTTTATTTGCAGCTTATGAATTGTCAGAAAAAAATAAAGATTTAAAAATTTTAATTTTAGAAAAAGGTAAATTTGCTGAAAATAGAGTTTGTCCAATGAATAAAACTGGACATTGTGTCAACTGTAATCCATGTGCGATTCTATCTGGTTATGGTGGCGCAGGTACTTTTTCAGATGGAAAATTGAATTTTATTCCAAAATTAGGAAAGTCCGATTTGTTTAAATATATGTCTAAAAGTGAAGCATATCAATTGATTGATGATACAGAAGCAATATTCAATCAATTTGGAATGGATTCTAAGGTTTATCCTACAAATATGGATCAAGCTAAAGAATTAGAAGAAAAAATAGCGCGTGTTGGGGCAAATTTACTTATTATTAAACAAAAACATTTAGGCAGTGATAAATTACCTGAATACATTCAAAAAATTACAGAATATCTGAAAGAGAAAAAAATAGAATTGTTAGAACAAGCAGATGTAGTAGATATTTTAGAAGAAAATGGAAATTATCATATAACCTATAAAATGGGGACAAAAGAATTTAAAATCGATACAAAATACGTCATCGTAGCACCCGGTCGAACAGGCGCTAAATGGATTCAACAATTGGCAGATCAATATCATATTCCATATACTTCACAAAGTATTGAAATTGGTGTTAGAGTAGAAGTACGTAAGGAAATTTTATCAGCTATTACTGATGTGATTTATGATCCTACTATATTTATTAAAACGGATACATATAATGATGAAATTAGAACTTTTTGTACCAATCCAGGAGGTTTTGTTGCGAAAGAAAATTATAATGGATATATTTGTGTCAATGGCCATGCCTTAAAAGATATAAAATCTGCGAATTCTAATTTTGCATTTATCTCGAAAGTCAATTTGACAGAACCCGTTACCAATACTAGAGAATATGGAGAATGTATCGCTAAAATTGCCAATACATTAGGTGATGGAAAACCAATAATTCAAACATTACGAGATTTAAGAATGGGTAGAAGAAGTACCATGAGTCATATTCAAAAAAGCTTTATTGAACCTACTTTAAAAGATGTAGTTGCAGGTGATCTTGCTTTGGTTTTACCTCATCGTATTGTTATCAATATCCTAGAAGGTTTAAGTATTTTAGATAAAATTATTCCTGGTGTAAATAATGGTGAAACTTTATTATATGGGCCAGAAATTAAGTTTTTTAGTAATGAAATTCAAACAGATCAAAATATGAAATTAGAAGGGCACAATATTTACTTTATTGGAGATGGTTCTGGTAAAGCAGGTAATATTGTGGCAGCTGCAGCAACTGGCTTAATTGCTGCTAGAGATATATTAAAAAAGTATTAAAAAATACTCCATTAAAAACGGAGTTTTTTTTCATTTCTTAAACATACAATCATTAATATTTTAATTAGATTTGGAATCAGAAAGCAATGTCATAGTAATGGTATCATTGGCTTTTTAATTAGAAATAGTATTTCTTGTTATCTCAAAAAATAATGGATAGTTTTCCAGTTTCTAATAAATCGTAAAGATCAACTTGAAATCATGAATGTAGTCAAATTGTTGTAGATAAAATTGCTTGATGTCTTATCTGATGTTTGAAATTGTTATTTTATTGGTAAGAACAATAAAAGATTGATTCATGGGTTTTCTTCTTTATTTTAAAATAACTATTTTATTTCATGTAAATCAACAATATTTGACAAAAATTTAGTATAATATAGTTAGATAGATGGTAGGGATCTTATATGAAATGGATAAAAATTGGAATAGTACTTAGCTTGTTCGTTATTACTTTAATATTTTGTGGGAATATCTATTTACAACATCGTGAGCAAAAACATATGATAAATACAATCGAAACGCAATGGAAGCAACTTACATTAGATGAAAAAATTGCACAAATGTTTATTGTGTCTTATCGGCAAAAATCTATGGATGAACAATTAGAATCGATATTGGCATTGAAGCCAGGAGGTTTTATTTTATTTAAAGAAAATTTTTCAACATATGAAAATACAATGAAACTCATTGAACAAATTGAAAATAGTGCAGATATACCACTTTGGATGGCAATTGATCAAGAGGGTGGGCGTGTCCAAAGATTATCTCCAACCGAGCAATTAAATGCCACTTTGATTCCCCCTATGTCTATTTTAGGTAAAACGCGAAACACGAAACTTGCATATCAAGTAGGAACCACAATAGCAGAAGAATTGCGTGTATTTGGTGTAAATATGGATTTTGCACCAGTATTAGATGTAGTCGAAGATGAAAATAATCAAGTAATTGGGGATCGTAGCTTTGGTAGTGATGCTAAATTAGTCGCAGATATGGGTCTTTCTTTAGCAGAAGGACTAGAAGATTCTCATGTACTTGCGGTTTATAAACATTTTCCAGGCCATGGAGCAACTATAACCGATTCTCATCACGAATTGCCTGTGATTACCAAAACGAAACAAGAATTACTTGCTACGGACTTACTTCCATTTCAAAAAGCAATTGATGCAGGTGCGAAAGTGATCATGGTTGGACATTTAGCTGTGCCTAATTTGACTGGTGACGAAATACCGGCATCTTTATCAAAATCAGTAGTTACAGATTTATTAAAAACAGAAATGGGATATCAAGGACTAGTTGTAACGGATGCACTGAATATGGGTGCTTTAACAAAATACTATTCCGAAAAGCAAATCTATGAAATGGCAATCAATGCTGGTGTTGATTTGTTACTGATGCCTGTTGATTTAAAAAGAGCCATTTCTGATATCAAAGAAAGCATAAATGAAGGAACAATTCAAGAAGAACAAATTGACACATCTATTCAAAAAATATTGAAATTTAAATATCAGTATTTAAAACAAGGTAAGTTAGAAAAAGATATGTTAGGAAGTGTAGCACATCAAAAAATTGTAAATGAAATTTCATCCGAATGATAACAAATTTCTTTCTTTCCTATTTGAATTATGATAGAATAGAATAAGAAAGAGGTGCGCATCTATGCAGAATAATCAAACAATGTTAGAAGTGCTAGATCAAAATGGACAAAAACAATCTGTAGAGGTTGTATTTACGTATCAAGATGAGATGACAAAAAAGGAATATATTGTATATACAAAAAATGAAAAAGCGCAAAATGATATGGTAATATTATATGCATCTCTTGTGGCTATCAATGGCGATACAATGGTATTTGAAGATATCTCAGATGATGAGTGGAAAATGTTGAAAGAAAAAATGCGTGATGCAATTCATACATGAAAGGTGGTATTTCAATGAATGAACAGTTATTAGAAAAAGAAAAACAATTGCGAGAACAGTTAAGACAATTGGATAGTCCCATGATACAAATATTAGGAAAAAGAACCTGCATGGTAAAAACAAATATGAAAGAACAATTATCAACTAAGGGTAAACGTAGTGATAAGATAAAGGCTCGTATTGATAAAATCAATTTAAAATTAGATCTTCTTCAGCAATTATACGCTATAGAAAGAAACAAAAGAGATAAAAATGTTTCACTACAACAAGAGATTTATAGATTGGAAAATCAAATAGCATATCAACAAGATGCACTTGCTATGACAAACAAGAATTATTTGTTACCTGATATGCGAAATCAAATTGTTACAAGTATTCATGCATCTCAAAATCAATTAAAAACTTTAAATAATGAAGCAACCAAATATAATGCTAGAAAACCATTAGAATATTATGAAACACGTATTTACCAATTAGATGCACTCAAACAAAGACTTACAGAGCAATTGCATCATAATGTAATCAATCAGGAATCTCAAAAGTTACCAACGGAAGCTGTTACTATGGATGAAACATTGAATCCAACTTATGATGAAACGGAAGCAAACTATCGTAATCAAGTATATACAGAGGTGAACGGAATTTTAGATGCCTCTGTTGGAGATACAAAAGGTCGCGAACAATTTTTAGGAATATTAGGATCTTTTCACCATATGTTTCATAAATTTGGTAATAGTAAAAAAAATGATAATCAAAAGAAGAAAATATAGTCTTCTTTTTTGTTGTATTTTTTTATTGGAACTAGTATAATTTAAGTAGGGTGATGTATTATGTTTTATATTTGGATTGCAATTATTATTTTACTAACAATTGTCGAAGTAATGACCGTTAATTTAACGACAATTTGGTTTGTTGCAAGTGGGATTTTGGCATTGATTGTATCATTCATAACAGATAATTTTATACTACAAGTTGGAGTATTTTGTATTGTAGGAATTCTATTATTGATTACAACAAGACCAATTTTAACAAAATGGTTATCTACGAAACAAGTAAATACCAATTTAGACCGTATTATTGGTATGCAAGGAATTGTTACCGAAGAAATTGAAAAAAATGGAACAGGCGAAGTGAAGGTAGATGGCAAAAGATGGACTGCATATGCCAATAAAAAAATCAAGCTAGGTAGTACTGTAAAAGTACTATTGATAGATGGTGTAAAAATTAAAGTAGAGGAATGGGAGGATTAGACTATGGACATTTTTATTACATTACTAATTTTAGTTGCAGTATTGGTATTACCTAATATTAAAGTAGTACCACAAGCAAAAGCTTATGTGATTGAACGCTTAGGTTCTTATTCACAAACATGGCAACATGGTTTACACATTAAAATTCCTTTTTTAGATCGTATCGCCAATACAGTGACATTAAAGGAAATTGTAAAGGATTTTGCCCCACAACCAGTTATTACAAAAGATAATGTAACGATGCAGATTGATACAGTTGTCTATTATCAAATTACAGATGCAAAGTTGTATACTTATGGTGTTGAACATCCAATTAGTGCTATTGAAAATTTAACAGCGACGACTTTACGTAACTTAATTGGTGAGTTAGAATTAGACCAAACTTTAACATCCAGAGATATTATCAATTCTAAAATGCGTTCTATTTTGGATGAAGCAACTGATCCATGGGGAATTAAAGTCAATCGTGTGGAAGTAAAAAATATTATTCCACCAAGAGATATTCAAGAAGCTATGGAAAAACAAATGCGTGCAGAACGTGAAAGACGTGAAAAAATTCTACAAGCAGAAGGAGAAAAGAAATCGAATATTTTAATTGCAGAAGGAGAAAAGGAAAGTGCGATTTTAAGAGCAGAAGCAAAAAAAGAATCACAAATCCGTGAAGCAGAAGGAGAGGCAGAAGCTATTTTAAAATTAAAAACAGCAGAAGCTGAAGGAATTAAATTATTAAAAGAAGCGAAAGCTGATCAAGCAGTACTCACTTTAAAGAGTTTTGAAGCTTTATCTAATGTTGCAAATGGGCAAGCAACAAAAATTATTGTTCCATCTGAATTACAAAATATCGCGACACTGAGTACTACTGTATCAGAATTGTTTAAAAAAGAAAAATAACTAAAGTATGACCTATTTTGAATGGAATAGGTCATTTTCTTTTAAAAATTAAATTATTTTTTCTTTATTATAAAAAGCTTTCTAATTGAAAGCTTTTTTAACATATTTAGCTTGATGTAATGTAACTAAGATAATATTAGTAGCAGTTGCGATAACAAGACCCCACATTCCAATTTTTAAAGAACATCCAATCCATAACATAATCGTTCTTGAAAATACGCCAAGTATCGTTCCATGCATTGCCTCTTTGGCTTTTCCCATAGCTTGTAAACTGCTGGTAAGTGGAGATTGAATATAATATAAAAGATATACAATAGATAAAACTCGAGTATAGGAAATCCCTTCAGTTGTATTATAGATAAATTGTAAAGGTATGCTTGGAAATCCTAAAAATAGAATGGTTGCAGGAATGCCTATTAATAATGAGAAAAAGATTGCTTGTTTAATTTTTGCTTTCGCATATTCATAATGATGGTTGGTATAAGACTTACTAATGACAGGAATCAGTGCTTGTGAAATTGCCATTGTAAAAAAAGATGGTAACATGAGTAATGGCATAACATAACCACTGATAATTCCATATTCAGTAACAATATATTGTTGTGAATAACCTACTTTAAGGAGAACGAATGTTAAAATAACTGGTTCAAAAAAATAGCCAATATTACCAATAATTCGACTTCCCGTTGTAGGAAGACTAATATTAAATACTTCTTTTATATTGTTTTTCTGTGGTATAAAATCCTTTTTGGTAATTTTGAAATTTTTTGGTAGAAATAAAAAGAGAATAAAAATAGACGTTAATTCACTTACAATATTAGAAATGACAATAAAGGCAACGGCAAATTCGATTCCTCTTGCGATAAAAATCGGAATCCCAATTAAAAGAATAATCAATCTTACAATATCTTCAGTCACATTAGATACTACATGAGGAATCATTCTTTCCTTTCCAAAAAAATAGCCACGTAAAATAGAAGAAATACTGATAAATGGTAGAACAAAACCAATACAAATAATTCCTAATGTAGTTCTACTTTCGTGTAGCAGATGAGTAGAGATTGTATTGGCAAAGAAAAGCAATAAAGTCATAATTAATATATTTAATACAAACGAAATTGGAATGATAGAAAATACTAAATTTTTATTGTTTTTGGTATCTTCTGCCACGAGTTTACTGATCGCAACGGGAAATCCTAATTGTGCAAGAGCAATGAGCAATGAAAATGTGGGCATCAGTAACATATAGACACCAATACCTTCGGTACCCATTAAACGGGACATAATAATACGAATGATCATTCCTAATATTTTAGTAATAAAACCTCCAACAATTAATATAATGGTCGATTGTACAAATTTACTTTTCTTCATAGTTTCACCCTTATCCAACTTTATGATTGGGTAATTCAAAATATTAGAATTATTTTTTCTTTTTATATGAAATTCCTTTAAAAAAATATATTTTTCATATATAATGGTAGTAGTATGGATGTTTTGTATTCAGATTAGGAGTGATTGGATGAATGAATTTCAAACTTTAGAAGAATTGTATAATCATTTAAAACCAGCCTTACATACCAAAAGAGAAGAAATGCGACGTGCTGGATATGAATATGTAAAATCAGAAGACGTATGGAATTATTTGAAAGAAACTGTATGGAAAAAAGCAAGTAATTTGTCATTGTATCAAATGGTAAGTGATATATTAAATACAGATAATATAGAGATTGATGCCTATTTAAAAGAAAAACTAAATATGCGTAATCGTACGATTTACTTTGAAGAATAGTGGAGGTAATTATGAAAAAGAAAAGTTTATTTTCATCTATAATAGTTATTATTGTTATTTTAGGTGTGATTGGAATTTTAAGTCCAATTTTATCTCGTAATTTGAAATTTGGATTAGATTTAAAGGGCGGATTTGAAGTTTTGTATGAAGTCCAAAGTTTAGATGGGAAACCTGTTACCAGTGACATGGTGACAAGTACCTATAAGACAATGTTGAAAAGAATTGACGTACTAGGTGTTTCAGAACCTGTTATTATTGTAGAAGGTGATAATCGTATTCGTGTACAATTGGCAGGAGTTACAGATGCGAATCAAGCACGTAATATTTTAAGTCAAGCTGCCAATTTAACATTCCGTGATACGAGTGATAATCTATTAATGACAAGTGATGTATTAAACAATGGTGCTGCAAAAGTAGGACAAGATAGTAAAGGTAGACCAGCGGTATCACTTAGTATTAAAGATAAAGAAGAATTTTATCGTGTAACAAAAAAAGTAAGTGAAATGACGGATAATCGTATTGTCATTTGGTTAGATTTTGATGAAGAAAGTTCTTTTGCAACAGAAGAAATGCATTGTGGAAGTCTTAATGATTCTAAATGTTTATCCGTTGCAACTGTAGCAGAAGGTTTTGCAAGTGATGTTATTATTCAAGGTAACTTTACTCAAACGGAAGTAAAAAATTTAGTAGATTTGATTAATTCTGGAAGTTTACCAACAAAATTGGAAGAAATTTCATCTAAAACAGTGACAGCAAGTTTTGGTATGCATTCATTAGAAAAAACTTTAATGGCAGGAGCAATCGGAATTTTGTGCATTATGTTTGTTATGATTGCACTATATCATGTAGCTGGTGTAGTTGCATCTGTAGGAATTGTTATTTATACATTTTTCACATTTGCCATCTTTTGGCTTGTTGGTGGAGTACTTACATTACCTGGAATTGCTGCCATGTTACTTGGAATTGGTATGGCAGTGGATGCTAACGTAATTCATTTTGCTCGTATTAAGGATGAACTTGCAAAGGGTAGAAATTTTGAAGCTGCTTATAAAGCAGGAAATAAAAATTCTCTAGCAACTATTATCGATGCCAATGTGACAACCTTAATTGTTGCAATCATATTATTTATTTTCGGAGAAAGTAGTGTAAAAGGTTTTGCTACTATGTTAATTATTAGTATATTTGTTACAATGTTTGTCATGGTTTTTGTAACGAGATATTTACTAAATTTATTTGTAAAAACAGGAAGATTTCACAATAAATTAGGATTATTTTTAGGTATCCGTACTCAGAAATTGAATCAGGAACCATGGAAAAAGTTAAATTTTATTCATACAAGGTATATTTTCTTTAGTGCAGCCATTATTCTTGTGATTATAGGTTCTCTATCTCTTGGTGTCAAAGGTTTAAACTTAGGCATTGATTTTAAAGGGGGATCTTCTATTTCGATTCAAAGTGAACAAGAATTAAATATAGATGTAATTAAAGCGGATTTAGAAAATATGGGATATAGTATTTCCAATATTGAAGCAAGAGATATACATACTGTAGATGCGTTAATTGAAGATAGTTTGAATCAAACACAAGTATTAGATACAGAAAACTATTTCCATGAACAATACCAAGCAGAAACTGAAATTGGTGTAGTATCCAATGTAGTCAAAAGAGAACTGATTAAAAATGCCTTTTTATCACTCTTGTTAGCGGGAATTGCAATTGTTATTTATATTTCTATTCGTTATAAATTTAGTTATGCAATTGGTGCAATTATTGCTTTATTACATGATGTGTTTGTCATTATTGCAGTATTTAGTATTTTGGAATTTGAAGTTTCTAGTATCTTTATAGCTGCAATTCTTTCTATTATTGGTTATTCTATTAATGATACCATTGTATTATTTGACCGTATTAAAGAGAATATCTATACTAAGAATAAGAATATAATTAAAAATAAAGAGGAATTACAAGAAATTGTAAATATTAGTTTGAGACAAACTTTAACAAGAAGTGTAATTACGACAATTACAACTTTAATTCCTGTTGTTTGCCTCATTCTAATGGGTTCATATGAAATTATTTATTTCAATATTGCCATGATGATTGGTTTAATTGCAGGTTCCTATTCTTCTATTTGTATCGCAAGCCAATTGTGGTATCAAATTGAAAAAAGAAATATTGGAAAACCAAAAAAGAAAAAATGGTATGATGAACCAGAAGAGTTAAAAGTGAAAGGGGTAAATTCGTAAAGGAGGATCCGCATGCATATACGAATATTTACAGATTTAGAAGATCCAAGTTGTGTACTTATGGATCTTTCTTCACTCATTCATGCTTGTAAATATGCGAATAAAGAAGGAAACCATATCATTACCAAAACTTTAATGTCTATGTTTCATCAAGATCAAGAAATGATTAAAATTGAAAAAGACAGTGATATCTATTCGTTTTTAAAAAAATGTCCTAATGTAATTATTGATGAAATTACGTGGCAAATGATAAAAGAAGCATATTTAATTGCGCGACTTCAAAATAATGGTGCAATGTTACGTGAATTAGGAAAAATATTAAGTCATTGGGAACAATATGTAATAGAGCAAACTGAATTTGACGGTCTTGCAACAGAGGTAGCTACATTATCCAATGAAGCAAGAAATTTTGTGCTCAAGTATCATGATTGTTATGTTTATGAAGAACAAAAAAGAAAAAAAATTCCAAAAGTCAAAGAAAATAAAGATACGATTACAAATCGTAGTGTTGTAGAAATGGGAACAAAAATAAAATCAAAAAAAGTAGCTTAATAAAGAAAGAAGTGGGCATATGACAAAAAAAAATATGCATATTACAATTGATGATTTAATGCATGCAGCATCTGCTTATATTTTAGATGCCCAAGAACTAAAACAAATTCGAGATGCATACCAGTATGCAGAAAAAAAACATTTTGGTGTAAAGCGTCTGACTGGTGAAGATTATATTGAACATCCATTACAAGTAGCTCATATTTTAACCGAAATTAATGCAGATTCAGAGACGTTATGTGCTGCTTTGTTACATGATGTATTAGAAGATTGTGATACAACCAAAGAAGAATTAGAAAAATTATTTGGTCCTGTTGTAGCCAATTTAGTAGATGGTGTTACAAAAATCAATAAACTTAATTTTGATGGAGAAAATAGTGCAACTATCGCCAATCATCGTAAAATTTTAGTTGGACTTTGTGAAGATGTACGTGTTATTATTATTAAATTAGCAGACCGTCTGCATAATTTACGTACTCTTTGGGTACACCCTGAAGAAAAACAAAAAGAGAAAGCAAGAGAAACATTAGAAATTTTAACTCCAATCGCAAGTCGCTTAGGAATGAATCATATGAAAAGTGAGTTGGAAGATTTATCATTGCGTTATTTAAAACCAGATGTGTATTTCTCTATTGCTGAAGAATTGAATCAAACTAAAGTTGAAAGAGATAATGCAGTCAGTGAAATGATGAAACGTGTTTCTGAAATTTTAGATCAAAATGGGATTAAACATGAAATTAAAGGTCGTGCTAAGAGTATCTATAGTATTTATAAGAAGCTAGATAAAGGAAAGAAGTTTAGTGAAATTTATGATTTACTTGCTCTTCGTGTATTTGTAAATACTGAACAAGAATGTTATCAAGCATTGGGATTAATTCATGCGAAGTATCGTCCCATACCAAAACGTTTTAAAGATTATATTGCCATGCCAAAAACGAACATGTATCAATCACTTCATACAACTGTTTTTGGTTTTGATGGTTATTTGTTTGAAATTCAAATTCGTACTTATGAAATGGATGAGGTTGCAGAACGTGGAATTGCCTCCCATTGGTCTTATAAAGAAAAGGGAAGTACGGTTGCAGTAATGCAAAATACTATGGAACAGAAATTACAGTTTTTCCGTTCTATTATAGAACTCAATAACGAAGAACCAAATGATGAAGAATTTGTCAAATCTGTCACGGAAGAGGTGTTTCATAATACCATTTATGTTTATACACCTGCTGGTGATGTTATTGAATTACCTGCTGGTGCAACACCAATTGATTTTGCATATAAGGTACATAGTGGTGTTGGTGATAAAATGATAGGTGCAATTGTAAATAACAATATTGTCCCTTTAGATTACGAATTACAAAATCAAGATATTGTAAGGATCAATACAAGTAAAAATGCTGTAGGACCAAGTAGAGAATGGATTCATATGGCTAAAACTGCACAAGCTAAAAATAAGATTCGTTCTTTTTACCGTAAATTAGATAAGGAAGAATATCTAAAAAAAGGAGAAGAATTACTTGCCAAAGAACTTCGAAAACGCAAATTGGTATTTAATGAATTTTTGTCAAATGAAAATATTGAGCAAATCCTTAAGGAATTAAAATATGAGGATTTTAACGAAGTATATATTAATATAGGTAGTGGTAAACTTCCAGTTGGTAGTATTATTAATATTATAACTGGTGAAAATAATACAAAAGAAGAAATTATACTGAAAAAAACACAAAATAAAGATGTGATCTTACCAACAGTAAAAAATGATGTTATTGTCGAGGGAATTGATGAAATTAAGGTAAATGTTGCTTCTTGTTGTAAACCAGTTCCTGGAGATCATATTGTTGGATATATTACGAAAGGATATGGAATTACTATCCATCAATCCATTTGCCCTAATATTCAAGAATTGGAAGAACGTATTATAGATGTCAGATGGAATGATGAAATCAGTAAACGTTATCCAACCAATTTGTTGATTAGTACTTTAAAAAATGATAATTTATTGTTAGATATTATTTCAAAGACATCGAATAACAATATTTCTATCCAGAGTATTAATACGATTTCTCATGAAGATGATATGACATATGAAGTAACTGTTTTAGTGGAAAATAAAGATAAATTAACTAAATTTATGCATGATATTGAGCAAATACCTAATGTATTAGAAGTTGAGAGATTGATTCAATGAGATTATTAGTACAAAGAAGTTTGCATTCTTCTGTTCATGTAGAAGACCAATTGATTGGCACGATTGATCAGGGGTTAGTGGTTTTTGTAGGATTTACATATGGAGATACGATAGAGGATATCCTTTATTGTGTACGAAAATTGATTCATCTTCGTATTTTTGATGACAAAGATGGCGTGATGAATCAGTCTATACTAGATTATGGTGGAAGTGTTTTAAGTATTTCACAATTTACTCTATATGCAAACTCAGAAAATGGAAATAGACCAAGTTATGTAGCAGCACTTCCATCAAAACAAGCTAAAACATTATATGAAATATGGAATACAGAATTATCAAAATATGTCAAAGTGGAAACAGGAAAGTTTGGGGCAAATATGAAAGTATCGATTACTAATGATGGACCTATCACAATTTTAATAGAAAGTAGGAAAAAACATGATTAAAAATAAACCAGATTTTAAATTAATTAATTTTGCACTTATTACACTTATCATCTTTTTGATGTATCAAACAGGAAAATTATGGATGGGATTTGTTGCAACTTTTATTCAAATATTTATGCCATTCTTTGTTGCATTTATAGTTGCTTATGCAATTCATCCCTTTTTATGTTATTTAATCAATCATAAAATTCCCAAACCATTAGCAGTTGTGATTGTGCTGTCTATTGTTGTGGGTATTGTAGCCTTTTTAGGAATTACTGTTATACCACTTTTATTTGGTCAATTGTCAAGTTTGTTTAACGGTATCATAGCATTCTTTAAAACCATATCGATTGATTATGATATCAATTTAGGACCACTACAAGATACATTATCGAATAGTTTTAATGACATTATTAAAACTGTTGGTAAATATGTTTCAGATGGTGCTATCAGTGTAATTAATGTATCGATGAGTTATATTTCCAAAACATTTATTGCTTGTGCAGCCGCTATCTATTTCTTGATTGATATGGATCGTATTCGTGCTTCTGTAAAAAAATATTTAAAAAGTAAAAATAAACGTACATTTCGTTATGTTGCAACAGTAGATTATGAAATGAAACAATATTTAACAGGTTTTGTACGTATTATGTTAATTACTTTAGTAGAATATACATTAGCTTATACGATAATTGGACATCCAAATGCATTGTTACTGGGATTTTTAGCTATGATTGCCAATTTAATTCCATATTTTGGTGGTATGTTGGCGAATGTTGTTGCAGCCGTTACCGCATTTGTTATTGGACCAACTATGTTAATTAAAACCTTAATTGCTTTTGTATTATTATCATGGCTAGATGGCTATTTAATCAATCCACTTGTTTATGGTAAAACGAATAAAATTCATCCACTTGTAGGAATTTTCTCTGTATTTGCAGGAGGTATTCTATTTGGAGTTGTAGGTGTTATTATTTCTTTACCACTTGCAATTATATTAATTACTACTTTTAAATTTTATCGAGAAGATATTAGTGATAAGATTGTAGATATGAAAGATAAGAAGGATAAATAATCCTTTTTTTATATATTAGGAATTTGCTTGGTAAAGACAAATAAATATATTATGAGTTAAATACAACACAAAAGAGTAC
>CANQWB010000008.1 GCA_947627435.1 uncultured Bacilli bacterium | reverse complement strand
ACTATAACTATTATAACTACTATCATTGTTATTAACAATAAACTGTTTCTAACAACTTTCCCATTTATTTTTTCCATATACTTCACCTACTTCCATTATATAACATTATATACAATCAAGTATACTATGAAGTTATCTTTCTAGTTGTATTTTTTGATATCTACTAAATATCGTTTTAAACATGCAAAAAACTTACACAAAAAGAGAAAATTATTTTTCTCTTTTTAATACAAAATTCTTTTTTTTATGAGTCTTATTAACGACTTGGGTATGATATTCTTCATCTCCACTAGTTTGATTTTTAAATATGATTAAAATTATATCTAAAGGAAATAATAGAATACATGTAGATATTCTTTTCATAATAATTTTACGATCTGGAATATCACCATTAGTATAGCAAATATGTAATCCAAATAATTTTTTCCCTACACTCGCATTTTTAAATGCTAAATCTTTGCATATTATAAAGTAAAAAAGCAAAGTTGTATTTATTAACATTGATATGCATAGGATAATTGGTGAAGAATCAATAGTCACATGTCCTAATGTAATAATTTTTGTTATCATTGTTGACACAATTACAGCCAAAGCAAAATCAATATAAAGTGCGAGTAGTCTTCTCAATCTTATATTTTTCATCATTATTAACTCCAATCATTAATTTTTATAACTCAAATCCAATTTTTACATGTCCACCTACTAATAGATAAGCATCAATCGAGATTCCAATAAAAGTTCCGCCATCAGTATCCTGCTCAATAGAACCACATTCGTAAAATTCTGTAAATAATATAGCAGTCTTTTTAGTATTAGGGCAGTCCCAAACTTCCCAAGGCATTACCATTGGATTATTATGTTCCCAATTACCAGTACCTATTTCTTCATTAATATGCGTTATTTCTGCAGAAAATCCAATATTATATTCAGTATTTTTTACACCAACATCAAATCCGGCTCTCGTTGTAGTTGAATTATAACCCTCACCATTACTAACTCCAATGTTATAAGTTTTATTTGCAGTTATACCTGCTTCTAAAGGTCCAACTTGAGCTTTAGTACCAACACCTACTCCAACACCACCTTCGAAAACAAATGCATCCTTTACCTTATTCCAAAAGTCTCCTGCAGTTTTTGTTACTGATTTCCATGTATTTTTAACTTGTTCTCCAATAATTGACATACCGTTTTTCCAACAATTCCATGCATCTCGTAATTTTTTGAACAAATTACCATTTGGATCAAATTGATTAATTGGATTATTCATCGCATATGCATACAAGTTATTGCTTGATAAATTGATACTTTGAATTAAAAGACTATCGGTATTGATAAATCTATGCCATTCTGGATTATAATATCTATTATTTAAATAATACCATTTTGTTTCTTTATCATAATAATAGCTTCTATATCTAAATGGATTAATATTAGCAATATGGCTATCATTTAGAGAAACATCATTTCCATTTTCATCAGATATTGTTAAAATATTTCCCCAAGAATCATACTCATATTGGGATACTACATTATAATTATCATCAAGTATTTTTATAATATCCCCTTGAGCATTCTTAACATAATAATACATGCTATTATTATATTTAAAACCTATTAGATTATTAACATTATCACGTAAATAGTATATCACATTATTACCAGTTTTTTCAAGTATTATTTTATTACCTTCAACATAAAATTCCGTTTTAATACCATTTACAATTTTACTTAATCTAATACCTTCCTTATTGTATTTGTAGCTAATAGTATTATTAGCATCTGTATAATTATTTAATTGTCTACCATTAATCCAATCTAATGTAATATTTTCTCCTATTGTTAATGGGTTACCTATTTCATCATAAGTAATTATATTCTGGTTAAATTCGGTTAATTGATCTTTCCAATTAATATTATTATAATTGTATTTATTCTGCATTAATAAATTTTTTGTGTTTAATTGATATACTTGTGTAGATAAAAGATTCCCTAATAAATCATATTCATATTCTATAGTTTGATTCAGTAAATAATTGTCCTCTTTAATTAACTCATTATACTCATTATAATAATATTTATTTTCTAATATATCATTATGATATATATGGGTAATATTATCTAATTTATCATATGTATATGAATATTTATCATCGCCATTGTTATTTATACTTTTAATTAATAGTGATGTTCTTTTACCATTTGTTACATACTTGTAATTAGTAGTATAATAGTTGTTAATACTACTATTACTTAATCTTCCAAGTGTATCATAGTTATAATTAATTTCACTATCATCTAGTTTAACATTGATAATTTGATTATCGTCATTTAAAACATTTTGAATACTATGTCTAATTCCAGGAAGAGTATACATTTTTTCAACTACATTATTATCGGAATCATATATATACCTGATTTTAAATTGATTAAAATTATATTCATATAACCTTTTTCCTGAATCATAAATATATTTTGCAATATCATTATTTGATATTATTTTAGCTAAATTACCATTATTATCATATTTATAATGATATTCGTCATTCATTTTTATTAACTTCTTAATACGATCAAACTCATCATATTCATAACTAATAGTATGATTATTTCCATATACTGACGATACTAAATTACCATTATTGTCTTCATAATTGTTTGTTATTAATGTTACTTGATCTCCTATTTTAACTGATTCCATATTCAAAAATTCATTGTAGTTAAGAGAATATGTTCTATCCCCTTGTATTATTTTAGATAATCCATTTTGATCATTATACTCATATCTTAATTCTTTTTGACCTGTTATAATAGAAGTTAGTTGTTTCTTATTATTATAATTATAATCAGTTTTCTGACCATTAGCATTTGTCATGGAATTAATTAATCCAGTAGTCGAGTCTACATCATAAGTAGTACAATGAAAATTTGTATCAGTAGTACTTACAATAACTTTTCCATCTTCACTATATTTAGCATTGTTCTCAATAAATTCACCATTGGTATCAGATTCAAAATAGAATTCAAAATTTGCATCGTTTTCAACTAACTCTGATAGTGTTAATGAATTATTATCATATTTTATATACTTATTAGTTGTTTTATTTTGAAGTAAATAGCTTCCATTATCGTTTTTCGTAAATTTAAATAATGAATTTTCAGATGGATTATTAGATAATATTACAGCATTTTCGTTCACCGTAATATATTTATTTGAAATAATAGAATGTTTTATTCTAAAATAGTCGATATTATTATCTACTACTTTTTCCAGAATCCATTTATCATGTCCACAATTATCTGTTCCAAAAATGAGTTTAGCTTGAATCATTCTTAAATCTTGATCAGTTCCTTTTAATCTAATTCTATATGTTCCAGAAGTCATATTATCTACAGGACCATTATTTTGAATTTTTGTTGTAATAGGATTACCAAAGGAATCATATTCTACTTCATTTGCAATTCCTGTACCAGAAATACCTCTTATAACTCTATCTGTAACACTATTATCATATTCAAAGGTAAAGTTACTTCCTTTTGAATTCGTTATTTTAATCAATTGATTATTTGTATCATAATTAAATATATTTGATGTATTATTCAAATTTTTCGACAAAATAACATTTCCATTTTCATCATAATCGTATGTAATACTTCTAACATCTTCTAATACGTTTAAATTAGTAATATAAAAGTTATTTGCATTCTGACCTTGTGAAAAATTAACACTTATACCATTAAAATCCCATGGTGCTGTGAAAGTATAAGAAAAGTATTGCCATTCTTTTTCATTAGGATTGAGTGTTTTATTATACACTGAATCATTATAAATATCGCCTATTGGAGTGAAACCAAATATAATATTATTAGTTGTAAAAGCTCCCATGCCTTCATATCCAACTAATCCTTCATTTTTATACCAGAATGAAAGATTATAAACATCTCCTGCTTTTCCTTTAATGTTGAAAATTTGTGAGAATCCAGTGGAAATTTGAGGATCCATTTTAACTTTAAGAGCTGTCTGATTATCGGTAATATTCACAATTTCGAAGTAATCATCTGTAGATACTTCCTCACCCATCATATCATAAGCACTCAAATTCCATTTGGATAATCCATCAGAAAAGTCCGAATTTTCTATTATATTATAACTGTTTACAACTTCTCCTTCCTCTAACTGAGCATCATCAATATAATAAGTACTTCCTTCCATAAAACTGATAAATAAATTACTTGTTGCATCAATTGGATAGTAAATAGTAACATCATATCGTTCAAATTCACCATTAGTAGAGTATGGATCACTTGGAATAATACTATCACTATTTTGAGTGATCTTTTGACCGTTTTTATCAAAATAATATAATTGAATATATAAAGGTTGATATAATGGCTTAACATATGCACTGAAAGTATAGTATTTTCCCTTGGAAATTGAAATTTCTCTGTATGCACCTTGTACTTCCATATTTCCTGTTTGTACCTTTAAACTTCTATTTCCACTACGTGCATAATCTGTTGATGTAACAACATGAGAATTTCCACCTGCTATAAAATCTGTTTCCATTTCTTCAAAACTAGGATCTTTTAGAAGATTTTTAACATATTTTTGTGGAATTTGCCTTTCTAATAATTTATTTGTATAGGTATGAACTCCATTAAACGTCTCTCCATATTCAATATTCATTCCATATGCATTAGTGACGTCTAAACTTTCTTTTAAACTACTGATTGAAACAGAATTACCGTAATTGTTAAAAGTTGTAGTTTTAACCATACCTTTGTGATCTTTAATTGTAGTAGTAGCAAATCCATAAGTAACTTCATAATAATTTCCTAAACTATTATTAATTCCGTACTCTAGTACTTTTTTTAATCTGTATGGACTTTGGTCATAGTATTCATATACAATTTTCTTTCCGGTAATATCAGTTATACTGGAGATTAGATTATTTTTGTATGTAAAGGTTGTTACTCCTAGCAAGCCCACAATACTTACTAAATTATCATTATTATAATTTAAAGTTACTGTCTGATCGGGGCTAATTATAGATATTTTATTTGCTTCATAACCAATTTTTATTTCTGTACCATTACCATCAGTAACTTTTGTAATTTTGTGATCTTTATCATATGTAATAATATTTGTATTATCACTTACATCCTTAATTTCGCTTAAATAACCAATACCATTAGATATTGTAAATTGCATCTGATTACCATTTTTATCTTTCAAAATATATTGTGTATTGCTTTTTTCGATTACTAAATCTAAACCATCTTCATCAAAATATGTATTCTCATAAGTTGATGTAATAAAACCATCAGCTTCATCAAACTTAACCTTTTGATTTAAGAAATAATGGATTGTTCCATCAGTGTCTACATACTCTAAATAACATCTATCATCAATTATAGTTTCTTTAATAGTTTGATTTAAATTAAATCGATAGCCAAGTCCGTATCCAATGTTATTTTTTAGTATAACATCATTCGTATTATATACTAATTGTAGATTTACTGGCATTTTTCCCTGAATTGTTGAGCCAATATTAAAAATTGCAGTTAAATTACCATTGTAATTATTGTGATATACTTGTCCTTGCACAAAATTTTGTGATATATAATTCATATAATTTTCCAATCCATTTTGATTACGGTATGTAATTGTTAACAATGGCTTGGGATTTGAACCCAACGAATCATTATTTTTTGAAAAAAATGCTGGAATTATATCACTTCTATAAATTTCATTATTTAACTTCAACATAATACCATAATTTGGAGTGTCAGTATACCATTTTTTTACCAAATTTGTAAGATTAGTAGCACATGTAAATAATATCGTTGCATTATTATCTGGATCATAATACGACATTCTAGTACTTTGAAATGTTCCTTCTACTCTAGAATCATACTTATTACTCATTTGATCCCAATTAGCAGATTCTTCATTCCAATCCTCTGTTAATCTATATATATTTACTGTATCTGTACCATATTTTGCAACTTCTTCTGTATTATGCAATAAATCCGGATACGCCTTTAATTCAAGTTGAGCATCGATAATTTGACTTCCAGTTCCTATAGTTGGTAACTCAAATTTAATTAAAGAACGATTGATCATTTCGACTCCATTTGATTTATCAACACCTACTTTTAAATATGCTCTGCTATTTCGATCTACACTGGAATCACCCGGAAAAATATAAGTATCATATACACTATTATCTTGACCATAATTGGTAATTGTAGGATCAATAATAACTGGATATACGGTTTTTTCATCATGTAACCATTGTTCATCTACAACTAGTGTTAATTGATATTTATTATCAATCACATCTAAATTATAATACACACTATTGGATACATTTTGATTTTGATCAATCATAAATGGTGTATCAATGTGAAATATAATTTTGTCTTCATCTAATGCACTAATACTTTTATCTACATTTACTTTTAACTGTAAATTTGTATCAATTTCAAACTTAATTTTACTAACATCAACATTTCTATCATGTAAAACAATATTTTCTTTGACTTGTCTAGGTAAAACTTTATAATCTAAATCAATATTTTCTAAAATATTTAAGTAGTTAATACCGCTAACACATTTTGATTCAGTATTTTCTTGTTTTAATGTAAAAATATCATTTTCTTTGAGTTTGATATTTAAATAATGTTCTTCTGATTCCATCTGCATTAAATCACGTGTAGGGTTTTTACCAAACCACACCTTATATGCATTATCAGTATTTGTATAATATCCTTCTTCCTCAACTAATGTATTATCAATATCTTCATATTTTCCATTTTTGAGAAAATGTACATCATCATCGTAGAGATTTGCTACAATTAACCCATTTTCTTTTAGAAAATGTTTTTCTCGAGGTTTTCTCTTTTCAATTATTTCAATTTCTTTCATAACTAGTCATCTCCTTTTATTGTAGAAATCGAATTTTCTTTTTTTGTGATTGTTTGTAATTCTTTAATTTGTTTTTTTACATTTGGATAATAATTTTTCCATATAGTAGAAACATCTTTATTTTCTTCAAAAGCGACTTTTTCAATCGCCTTTGAAGTACTAGTGCCATTTACGGCTATTTCATAGTATAATTTATGTTCTATTCCATCTATATTTTTTAAATCATTTTCCACTTTAGATATCAAGTTTTGATAAACTAATATCGTTTGACATAAATACTTCTTAAATTTTTTAGCTTGTTTTTCATATTTTGAAATTATATGCAACTGTTCTTTAAAATTATCTAGCTCATATTTTGCTTTTTTATAATTGCTTATAAGATTCATATTATGTCATCAAAAACTTTCCAACAGATTTATGCAGTTCTGCGCCATGCATATAATTCATATCTTAATGGATTTACACTATGTGTATGGTTATTTAATGTATGCGTATGTCCTTGTCCTCCACCAGTATTATTATTAATCGCTGTTGTAGACTCTGTATAATAAGTGGCTAAATCAGCTCCCATATAATAACCTGTTGTACCTGCAGGTCTAGTATCATAATGCGAACTATCGTTCATTTGTGTTAATCTATTTTGTGCATGATTGTGCGCATTTTGTGTATGAGTGTGTGCTGGCATTTGAGCAATAGTGATAGCCGTAGAACTAGTGTTATTGTTTGATGGCGTGCCTGATGTATTACTTCCACCAGTATTACCACCAGTTCCCGCATATAAATAATATCCAGTAATTTGACTCCATGTTCCACCAAATAAAGCAGATGGATTTGTATTACTTATTGATAAAAATACACTACCAACTGGATAAATCATATTACAAATAGTTTGTTTGTCATATTGGTTATTTTCTTTGTCCGTAGTAATGCTTTCAGCAGTAATTGTCTTAACAGTTAAATTACCATTTTCATCTAAACTAAATGTATTTTTATTTGATGTTAGACAATCAATACTTGCATTATTTACTTCTAAATTTAATTTATCACCAGTTTTTGTAAACGCATCTTTGAAATAAATATCATCTAAAGTAAAATCACTTGATGATGCACTATCAATAGTGTCCATTGAATTCATATTGTTCACCTCCTCCATCATATCGTTGTGTGTTTGATTTTCGAAATCCATAAATTTCACTTTCCTTTCCTAGTACAATTTTTTGTACAACTTGATGATAAATCTCTTATTACTGGACTTTCACTAGACATTTTTAATTTTTAGGAAAAAAACAAGTATATTTATTTCAAACCACAAAAAAAAGAAATAAATGAAGAAAAAAACTTTCTTCATTTATTTCCTCACTTACATCTGTTTTTTCAACCCTAATCAAAATTTATTTTATATATTATTTTTCAAATTCTTTTACTAGACTTTTACTGTATAATTATTTTTCAAAAAAACTTTTAATTTGATTTTGCCTCTTTGAATACTTTTATCAATAGCTTGAATGGTACAATTTTCAATTATAGATATTTCTTTTAATGAATAGCCATAAAAATAATACATCACAATTCTTTTTCTTTGAGTATATGGAAGTTTATTCAATGCGATATATAATGATTCATTCAATATATGTTGTTCCACTATTGATTCCACGCTCATAGACTTTTGCATGGACTTTGCATATAGAGTCGACTCATATAATGTGCAATGTTCGATATGACGATCATATTCGTTCAGCCATTTAAGATCATTTAATTCAAATTGATTCAATAAATCATAACATAGTTTTCCTATTGTTATTATTTGTAGTTGCATGTGACTATCAATAAATTTAACTTTATAATTATTTTCTTCTATTATTAATTCATATTGGTTATCTTTGCATCTTCTTCTTTTTGGCTTTATATTCATGTAATTTCTCTCCTATCAAATATTTAAAATTTGATAGCGAGATGGAGATCTACATATTCTCCGATGATTAACAAAAAAGGTAGTTATAATCATATGACCATAACTACCTTTTGCCTTATTAGAAAACCTAGATACAATTAAGTTATTGCGTCGGAAAAATTCTTCTATAAATAATCTCCATAACATAAGCAAGTACCAAACTCTGCATTATTAAGAAGATACTGCTCAAATATCTTAACAATGTATTTACTTTCTACTGAATCCCCCTAAATCGCAAATTATTTGGATATCCTATATTTTATACAACAAAATTCGACAAATTGAAGAATTTGGCAATTAAAAAACCTCACTCTACTTTGAGGTACTCCTTTTTTGATACTTTTGAATTTTTTATAAAATTTAAGATTTTAAAAACTTGCCGAAGCAAGTTTTCATAGTTTAAATGGTGTCCTGAGAGGGATTCGAACCCCGGCCGATTCCTTAGAAGGGGATTGCTCTATCCAGCTGAGCTATCAGGACAGTAAGCTCATCATCAGAATTTTTATGATGAATTTATTTAAAATAATAAAAATTATTTTAAATCATTTTAATTAAGTTTCAGAAAAGTGGGAACTAAATACATAAAAAATGGGAACTAAATGAAAAAGTAGACCATAAATTTCGACCAATTCTTAATCATAAAAACGCAAGAAAAGTATTGAAAAACAATAAAAAACTTGCACAAAGCAAGTACATTTCATAAATGGTGGGCCTGAATGGACTTGAACCATCGACCTCACGCTTATCAGGCGTGCGCTCTAACCAGCTGAGCTACAAGCCCATTTATCCAAATGACTATTAAAGTATATCGTATTTTTTGATTTTTGGCAATACCTTTATTCATTTTTTTATCAAAATCATTATATTATATGATAGAATTCATAAAAATTTCATTTGATTTTCACAAAAAAAGGGTTTCCCCTTTTTCTTAGTATACAAATGCAGTTCCAATAATGATTGCAAGTAAGATGTATAATACAATTATACATACAAATCCGCATCCATTGTTACAATTTGATCCTGTATTTGTATTGTTGCAAGAATTTGAACAAGCCATCATAGCACCTCCTTACTTCCTATATGTAGGCACCAAGTATAATAATTAAAAGAATAAATAATACTAAAACGATAGCAGCTCCAGATACTCCTGTATTACACATAAAGCATTCCTCCTTTTTTTGTCTTTTCACATTATTTTATGGAAAAATGAAATATGTGTGAATACATATAACCATTTTATTCGTTTTTCTTGTTTTTTTTTGAAATATTTGATAATATAATAATTGGTATATTAAAGGAGGATAAATTATGGCAAAAAAAGAAAATACTAAAAAAGTTGAAAAAACTGTAAAAGAAACAAAGGAAGTAACAAAAAATAATAAAGAAGAAGTTATGAAACAAAATATTATCATTAGTTTACTTGTGATCGCTTGCTTATTGATGATTATTATATTAATGGTAGTAATCAAAGGACATGAAGCAAAATTAAAAGATGGTAAAGAAATCATCGCATCTATAGATGGTAAAGATATTACATCAGAAGAATTATTTGATGCACTCAAAAAACAAAATGGAACGAATGCTTTAATTAATACAATTGATGACTTTATTGTCAATAAAGAAATTGAAGATACAGATGCTGCTAAAAAATATGCAGAAGCACAAATTGCTACTTTAAAACAACAATATGAATCAATAGGTTATGATTTTAGTACAGTGTTAGCAAGCAATGGATATGAAAATGAAGATCAATTAAAAACGGATATCATTTCCGATTATAAGAAAAATAAAGTGGTTGAAAAATACCTTTCTGATAATTTAACTGATGATGAAATTAATGCTTATTATGATAAAGAAATTCATGGTAAAATATCTTCAAAACATATTTTAATTCAACCAGATACAACAAATGCAACAACCGAGGAAGAAAAAACTACTGCTGAAGAAGCTGCAAAAACAAAAGCACAAGAAGTAATTCAAAAATTAAACGATGGAGCTGCATGGTCTGATTTAGTCAAAGAATATTCTGCCGATACTGCTTCCGTTGCAGATGATGGACTTATTGAATTTGAAAAAGGTGATGTGGTAGATGAATTCTATCAGGCTTCTATTACATTAAATGATAATGAGTATACAAAAGAACCTGTAAAAAGTACTTATGGATATCACATAATTTTAAAGGTTAGTGAAGCGGAAAAACCTTCTTTAGAAGATTCTTTAGAAACAATTAAAAGTGATTTAGTATCTAATATGTTAAGTAAAGATGAAAATCTTGCAAATAAAACATGGGTAGATATTCGAAAAAAATACAATTTAGAAATCAATGATACAAAATTAGAAAAAGTATATAATAGTATTATTAGTGATTTAAAATAGAAAAAACCAGTTGAACTGGTTTTTTTCTATACATGCTTACTTTTAATATCTTGTAATTCAAAACGATATTTTTGTTCATTCTTATTGACCTCATCTAAAAACATATCATAAGGTCTTACCCATAATGGACTATCCTCATATAATGCTCGGTATACAACCATTTTTTCTAATGTTTCACTATGCGTAGCAATATCTTCTACTATATAATAGTCTCCTTTATAATGACGATAAATTCCTTTAATTTTCACTTCCATATGAATCCTCCTCTATTTTATGCTGAATATCCGATAAGGAAAATCCTTTTTGATACAGTTTTGTTTTTAAATGCATATACAATTCTTTTCCCTGATATTTTTTTGATAATTTATGATATAAAGATTGATACTCTTTTTCTAATGTTTTATCATCATTGAGTTCCATTTCATTTAATACACTCATAATTTGTTCTCTATCATATCCCATATTAGTAAAATCCTGCATTAATTTTTGCTCTAACTGATATTTAGAATGTTTATGATCGGCTGCAATTTTTTTCATCATCATTTTTTTTAATTTATCTGCAAAGATAGAATCTTCATAAGATGATAATTGTTTTTCAATGGTATCAGAATCAATGTTATGACCCTCTAATTCTCTTCTGATTTGATAAGGTCCCATATTAGATAAATGTACTTTATCCGCTACAAAAGACGCAGCAAATTGGGAATCATTCAATAGTCCATTGGATTTTAATTTGTGAATGATATATTCTTGTTCTTGTAAAGGAATTTCGTGTTTCTTTAAATACTCATGCATTTCTTTTTCACTACGCATTTTGGTTGTAATATATTTTAGGGCTTTATAATATCCATCATAAGTATTCGTATCTTTTGCAATTTGATTGGTTAATTCACTATCCAATTCTTTTTTAAATAATAAATTATTTTTTAAAATAACTTCATCATAGGTTGTAATTGTCTGATGATTGTCTAATTCTATTTTATATTTTCCACTACGCATTTTTTGTATTTTTGTAACTTTCATATGTACCACCTATTACCATTTTATCAAACAATTGTTTGTATTGTAAATATTTTTTACAAATAAAAAAAGCTTATTCGCTTTCTTTTATATGTATCAAATTTTTTGCCACTTCTTCTAATGCACGACCAATTTCTTTTTTTGAAAAATATTCATTTTCTTGCATTTGATAATGATTATTTTCTTGCATTTCTTGCACACGTTTGGAAATTAAGTTTACCAATAAGTATTTCGAACCTACCTGACTTAATAATTTATCAATAGAAGGCTGTATCATGGTTATCACTCCTTATTATGATAATATACCATATTCTAATTGGTTTCAAGCAATTCTAAAATTATTGACATTATTTGACATCTTATTATATTTTACAATGATTATCCAATTATTCTACAATCTCTAAAATGAGAGGTGTTTTCTTTGGAGCATCTTGCGAAAAAGTAAAACAATCTAGAATTTCCTGAATATTAACATCTTGTAAATCGTAATATACTTTCAATAATTCTTCATTTTCTAAAACAAAATCTCCTACTTTCACAGACAACGAAATCCCAACTCCATGATCAATCGTATCTTCTTTATGCATTCTTCCAGCACCTAATTTTTTTACAATTTCTCCAATTTGATCAGCATTTATATGTGAAATAAATCCTGAATTAGTACTTTTGATAGAAATAAATGAATCCACTTCTATATCTTCAATATTACCATTTTGATAAGCAATCATTTCTTTTAATTTATTATAACCTTTTTCATTTTTTAAATTTTCTTCTAATTCATGATAAGCTTGTTCTTTGGAACAATCTTTTGCGATACTAACCATCAAACTACCTAATGTAAGTACTAATTCTTTTAAATCTGTTGGGCCATGTCCTCTTAGGGTATCAATGCATTCCATAACTTCGATTCCATTACCTACTGCATATCCCAAAGGCTCTTCCATATTGGTTAATACACATTTAACAGGTTTATGATAGTGTTTTCCAATTACAATCATACGGTCTGCAAGAGCACGAGCATCTTCTATATTTTTCATCAATGCTCCATTTCCTACTTTGACATCTAATACAATAGCATCTGCACCAGAAGCAATTTTCTTGCTCATAATACTAGAAGCAATCAAAGGAATGGATTCTGTTGTTCCAGTTACATCTCTTAACGCATATATTTTTTTATCAGCAGGGGCAACATTTCCTGTCTGACTCATAATCGCAACCCCAATTTTATTCACTTGTTCTACAAACTTTTCTTTGGTTGATTCCACTTCAAAACCTGAAATGGATTCTAATTTATCAATGGTTCCACCAGTGATGCCTAAACCTCTGCCACTCATTTTGGCAACTTTTACTCCACAGGATGCAACTAAAGGAGCAAGTACAATTGTCGTTTTATCACCAATTCCACCTGTTGAATGTTTGTCGACAACTTTGCCATGAATTTTAGATAAATCAATGGTTTCACCACTTTGAATCATAACATCTGTTAAATCAATGGTTTCTCTTTCTGTCATTCCATTACATACAATTGCCATTAAAAAAGCACTCATCTGATAATCAGGAATTTCACCTTCAAGATACCCATTTACCATAAAGGCAATTTCTTCTCGAGTAATTTCTTCTTTATTTTTTTTCTTGGTAATGATTGCAATACTATTCATATTCTCACCTAATTTGATTATAGCATAATTTAAAAGGAACTGACACTTTATTTATAGGTTCTTGACACTTTTTATTTCATATAAAAATGAGATTGCTCTCATTTTAGTTCTTTTTGCACATATAAACGAAAAGGTTCATCATGACGATATCTTTGAATTATTTTTAATTCCTGTTTGGTAATTGGAAATTGATATGGTTCAGTTTCTTCTGAAAATGCCATAATTTCTCTACCAATCAATTGATTTGGAGTAACTTCTAATACATCTAATAGTCTGAGAAATACTTCCATAGTAGGAGTTCTAATTCCTTTTTCATAACTACAAATGGATACTTTAGTGACACCTAATAAATTTCCTAATTGCTGTTGTGATAGACCTCGTTTTATTCTTATGTTTTTAATTAGTTCACCATTAATCACGATGGCACCTCCGTTCTCTATACGCTAACATTATAGCATATTATAATTCCTATTTTCAATATTCACTATGTGTTAACGATAAATTTGCTTCACTTCTTGAAATTCACATCTGGTTAACGTATAATGAATCTTGGAAGGTGAAATGTATGATGTATGTATTAAAACAACACCGTTTGGACAAAGGATATAGTTGCGAAATGATGGCACGTAAACTTGGGATTAGTAAAACTTACTATTGGCAAATTGAACAAGGAAAAAGGCGCATCACATATGAACTTGCAGTAAAAATGGCGGAAGTATTTAACACAACACCTGATACATTGCTATATGAAGATACTGTAACAAGATTGACCAAGGCAACTTAGTCGTTTTTTTTGCTTGAAAGATATGTTACTTTTTCAGCAATGACTTCCATCACTTGCCGTTTTGTTTCTTCATCCAATTGAACTGTTCTTGTTTGCAAGTGTCCTTTAACTCCCAGTAAATCTCCTTTTTTACAGTATTCTACTGCATTTTCGGCAACACCGCGCCATAATACACAGTTGACAAAATCTGTTTCATATTCACCATCTACATTTTTATAACTTCTAGGAACAGCTAATGTAATATTGGTAATTTTATTGCCATTTTCTGTTTCGTATAACTCAGGATCTCTTACCAATCTTCCAACTAAGATTGTTTGATTTAACATGTGGTTCCCTCCTTTCTGTTGACATAATACAAAACAAAAACAAGGAATGCAAATGGCAAATTCCTTGTTTTTGAATGTTTATTTTAAAAAATACATGAATTTTGTAAAACACATTTTTCATATTAAACAGTTTTTTTGAACAAAATAATAAATTCTATACTTTTTAAAAATAATTTTTTAGTAAATGGTTCAGTTCTACTGCATATTCCATTGGTAATTCTTCACGGAAACGATCCATAAAGCCCATAATAATTAATTCTTTTGCTTTTTCCTCTGAAATACCTCTACTCATTAAATAAAACAATTTTTCTTTACTAATTTTAGATACTGTGGCTTCATGTTCTAAGAATGAAGAATCATTTCCAACAATATTTTTAGGAATAGTATCACTTTTAGAGATATCATCTACAATGATAGTATCACATTTGACAGTAGCATATGAATTTTTTGCTTTTTTATGAATATGTACAGTTCCTCGGTAAGATGCATTCCCTCCTTTAGCAGCAATTGATTTGCTGATGATATTACTTGTCGTTTCTGGCGCTAAATGAATCATTTTAGCTCCTGTATCTTGAATTTGATTTTCAGTTGCTACAGCAATACTAATACAGTTCCCTTTGGCGCCTCTTCCATTTAAGATGCAACAAGGATATTTCATATTGATTTTAGAACCAATATTTCCATCAATCCATTCCATTAAACCATTTTCTTCTACTATTGCTCTTTTTGTGACTAAATTATAAACATCACTGGACCAATTTTGAATGGTAGTATAACGACATTTTGCATTTTTTCCTACATAGATTTCTACAACAGCAGCATGTAAGGAATCTGATGTGTAAGTAGGAGCAGTACAACCTTCCATATAGTGAAGTTCACTTCCTTCATCAACTATAATTAAAGTACGTTCAAACTGTCCCATATTTTTACTGTTAATGCGGAAATAACTTTGTAAAGGGCGATCTATTTTGGTATGAGGAGGTACATAAATAAAAGTCCCTCCACTCCATACAGCGCTATTTAATGCCGTATATTTATTTTCATCATATTTTACCAATTGATTGAAATATTTTTTGAATAAATCAGGATATTCTTTCAAAGCAGTATCCGTATCACAAAAGATCACTTTTTTATCTGCTAATTCCTGAATCATATTATGGTATACGACTTCACTTTCAAATTGAGCACCAACACCATCTAAATATTTTTTTTCTGAATCTATGAGCCCAATTTGACAAAAAGTTTCTTGAATATCTTTTTTTACATCTTTCCAATTATTTTTTACAGAATCCGTTACTTTTTTATAATAGGTAAATAAATTAAAATCAATCGAAAGTGGAGGCCCAAAAGTTGGATTTTTCAGTTCCTCAAATTTCTGATATGCTTGTAAACGAAAATCAGTCATCCATTCTGGTTCATGTTTATATTCTGATATTTTTCTTACTTTTTCATCATTTAAACTTTTTGAGATTGTCTTCATATCAGTCACCTTCTTATTTATTATACTAAATTATGAAAAAAATAAAAAGAAAATCATCCTTTTTTATTGATTTTCTCGACTTTTATATTCATTTATTACTTTTTCAAATCCCCACCATGGAAGTAATGCACATTTTTTTCGGTTAGGCTGTTTATAAATATCATTATATACGAAGGCTTGTTCTAATATTTTTTCATCATATGGTTCTTCATTTAACATATGACTAAAATTCTCATAAATTTTGATTGCTTCCTCTATTGTTTTTCCGATTAAAGTTTCTACCATAATAGAAGTCGAACTGGTACAAATCGCACATGCTTCTCCATCAAAACGAGCATCTACAATTTTCCCATCTTCAATTTTAACCATCAAATGGATTTCATCAATACAAGATTCATTATTAGTATCTGTTTGAATATAACTGGTATCTTTTATTAATCCTCGATTCCTAGGATTTTGATAATGATCTAAAATAATTTCTCGTTTCATTTCATCTTGCATAGTATCCCTCGATTCTTTTTCATTATACTATGTTTTAAATGTCTTGTAAATTTATTTGGATTGATTTTTTTGTTTTAAATGGTAAATGCATTCATTTAGTCTTTCTATTTTTTTCTCAATCTCTTTAATTTCTTCTTCATATTGATTCATATCTTCTAGTTGCATTACCATAAATAAACCCAGTAATCTTTTTTGATAAAAATTAAGTTCTTGTTTTAATTTATGCACACCAATATTTAAAAATGGGTTAGGATCGTCAGATTTTAAAATCATATCATATAATTCCATAAAATCATGCCTTTCTATTATTATTATTTCCTATTTCAAATTTGGTATAACAATTAGTTCATAATTTAGTTTTATTTTCATATGATTTAATGTAACAAAGAAAGGAAGATATATTTATGGAAACACTTAAAGTTGGGGCAAAATCAAATCCAAATTCAGTGGCAGGAGCACTCGCGAATGTATTTAGAGAAAAAGAAACTGTGGAAATTCAAGCTATTGGTGCTGGAGCATTAAATCAAGCGATTAAAGCAATTGCAATTGCAAGAGGTTTTGTTGCACCAAGTGGAAAAAATTTAATTTGTATTCCTGCTTTTACTGATATTGTAATTGATGGTGAAGAAAGAACAGCTATCAAGCTCATTGTAGAAGCTAGATAAAATGAAAAATATACAAAAAGAAGATTCCTCATAAAATCTTCTTTTTTGATTATTTATATTTAATAAGACGAGCACCAATGCTAGCACCAGCACTAGACGAAATACCATTCATAAGCCAACACCACAAGCCAGCCCGAGAATCGCGATCCCAATCCCCGCCGACAAGAGCTATTTTATTTCCAGATGTTTGCCAATAATAATCTGAAATATATGTATTTTCACTTCCACCTATTTCTGTTGGAAAACTTATTATTGGATGATTGACATCATATTCTAATTTCTTTATATATCCATTCGCAATACTATTTGCATTCTTATATCCTATTTGTTGATAACATCCAGTAAATATATCTGATTGATATTGACTTGGATCATCGCATACATATGCTTGATTATTTTGAATATTTATTCCATCTACAAATTGAAATATATTTCCATATATGTCTTCCATGCCTCGATAAATCATCGAATGTTTTCCATCATTATATAAAGTTCCTGATTTCATTTTTAATTCATTGCATCCTCCGCTTGCAATTGTTATACTATTATTTACATTACCCTTTCCTAATTTAGTTTGAGAATCATAATCTGCATATTCTACTAAATATAATAATTGAATAATAAAGTAATGATAATCTAATTGACTAAATCCTTCTCCTAATTGTTTTGCATAATTTCTTGCTTGTACAATAGTGATACTTGCCAATGGTGATTTTCCACTGGCACTATGTACTCCTGAACTATTTCCTGACATCGTATATCTTCCTATTGAAAATGCTTCACTTTTCTGATATGTTTCATCTACTTGATCTTTGGATATGTATATGTATTCATATCCATCTTTCTGCTCTCTTTTATAATAAAACTCTGGTATATATGTTAATACTTCTCCTTTACTTCCATCAAATGTAAATCCTGTTTCTCCTATCCAGGCTGTTATTTTCTTTGTGGTTGTATCATAGTTATATGTCTTAATTCCACTCCATGGATAAATTTCATCAAAGTCATTTCTTACACCTTTCTCTAAATCACTTTGATTTTTAATAGCAGTTGCTTCTAAGTCCTTAGAATCATCTATTCTCTCCCACGCTGTTACACTTGTATTTAATGCTCTTCTTACCCCATATACTTTCATTACTTCTTCTTTTTGAATAGAACCTTCTAATTGTTCTTTTGTTTCTTTTTTTAATTGATCCAATATTATTTTTCTATTTTCTAAATTACTTAATATTCCTACCAATAAAATTAAAAACAATAATAACAATGTATATAATATAGCACTAGTTGCGAATCCCTTTTTCTTCATATCTTTCACTCCTTTAGACAATAAAAAAAGAGGGGTACCCCCCCCCCGTTTACAAATAGCAAATATCAAAATATCTCCTACTTACAAACTATTCTATGATTTATTTGACATCTCAATTATAACAAAAAAGAATCTTGATTGCAAGATTCTTATTTAGTACCTTCTTTTTCTAATTTATTTAATACTTCTTTCGTTACAACGATAGCTTTTTCACGAACAGATTGAGCAGCTTTTTCTAATACTGGTGTTCCTTTTTCTATAGCATATTCAACTAATTCTTCAGCTTTATTTTGAATATCTTTCGCTTTTTTCTTAGCTATTGCAACTACTTTTTCTTTATCTAAATCAGATAAACTTTCTTTAATTTCATAAATTTTATTTTCAATATTTTCTTTTACTTCTTTTTTATCCAAAGTTTTGGCTTTATCTAACATATCATCAAATTTATCTTTTAAATCTTTTCTGGTATCAGATCCTTTTTTAGGAGCAAATAATACCCCTAATCCAGCACCAATCGCAACACCAGTTAGTAATTTGCCTAAACCTTTTTTCTTTTTAGTTTCCTTCTTCTTCATTTTCATTTCCCTCATCCTTCTTTCTTTTTTTACGGGAAAACAATCCTGTAATTGCTCCTGATATGAAATCAATGGCTTTATCACTTATACTTGTAATCATGTCTGTTGTATTATCAATGATGTCAAAAACGCCATTTAACTTCCCCGCTTTTTCACTAACATCATCTACTACGGTATTGATTCTCTTTAATGTACCAATGCATTTGATGGCAAGTATAATTAAAACGACTAATAATACTGCTCCTAGTATATATAATATGATTGGAAATACAGTATTAGCACATTCCATTATTCATCCTCCCTTTTTTCATACATTGCATCTACCAAATTCAATAATTCGCTCTCTGTTAAATCTTCTGCTGATTCTTCAGTTGATTCTTCTGTTGGTTCTTCGATGTCTTGTTCTTTTTCATCAGGAAAATCTATTAAATCTTCTGCGGTTTCTGGTTCATTTGTTTCTTCAGGAAAATCCATTTCATTTTCAATTGTTTCATTTTCTGTAGAATTTTCATTGATATATTCGTTGATTTCTTCTAATTTTCTTTTTTGTTCTTCTAATTGTTTTGCAAGTAAAATTGTATCTTCATCCATATCCTCATCTACTGATGATACTGCTATGGTTTCTTTGGATGCGATATCTTCCATTGCTGGTTCTTCAGGAAGTTCTTCTTCTTTAAATTCAATCATATCATCTGGTTGTTCTAATTTTGTTTCTTCTTGTTCTACTTGTTCTAAATCATCAAAAATATCAATTCCTTCTGTAGCAGGTTCTAATGTTTCATCTTCTTGTAATAGAATAGATTTATCTCCAAATAAAGTATCTTCTAAATCATCTTCTAATGTACCAAATGCTTTATTACGAATATCATCTACGGTCACAACTCTAGGTTTTCTTATATAGTCAGTTGGTTGTTCCTTTCTTGTAGAAATATCTTCTTTTTTATAATTTTTATCTAAAATTCCATAAACCGGAGAAATAATTGGTGAAGCTTCAAATTTATGTTCTGATCTTTGTGTTTTTGCACCTTGATATGCCTCTATTTTTGGTGTTTCCTTTACTGGCTTTTCTTCTTTTTTTGGTTTTTCTAAATCATCAAAGTCTTTATCATCAAAATATAATTGAAAAGCCGGTTTTTCTTCTTTGTGAATAATCGCACTATCCGATACATTTTCTGCCGTAGATTCTTCTTTTTTTGTTTCTCTTTTTGGAGATGGAATTTCTACACGTCTTACGTCTTTTTTAATTGGCTTTACTTCTTCTTCCACTTCTTCTGTAAATAAATTTTTAAACTTGTCCATTAAACCCATTCTACATCACCTCTAATTTTCTTCACTTTCTTGTGTATTTTGATTATTGGTATTGGTTTCATTCTTTGAAGAAAATATATCATATACTTCTTCTTTATTTACCAAATAATCATCTTGTAACATCAATTCAATGACATTATCATTAAATTTAACAGTAGATAAAATATAAGATGCATTCAGTACCACATTTTTAATTTCATCTTCATTTACTAATGCTTCTATTTTTGCATAATTATACAAGAATTCAATATAATATTTATCTTTTTGTTTTGTAATTTCTAAATATCCTTCTTTTTTGCCATCTATTTTTTTAGAATAATATACATTCTTTTTTTCTTTATAATTTATTTCCGTTTTATAGTAATAGGAAACAGCATCAACATATAGATAATAATAAATTCCATTTGAGTATAATTTATCATTGAATTCATTGGTATCGATGTAAGAAACTTCTCTTGGAATATAATACTTATATCCTTTTCCTACATGATTGTATAATTCATTATCTTTTGAGAGTACCACAGATAAGATGTTATCAATATTATCAGTATCTATTCTAACAACTGTACATCCTGTTACCATTAAGCAAAGGAATATAATCAGTATTTTTTTCATCTTTCACCACTCTTACTATCAGTATATCAAATTATTTCATTTTTCAAAAGTTTTTTTCAAAAAACTTGTATAGTATTTGTAAATTTATTTTTGAAATTCTACAAAATAAATAGTATATCCTTTATTTACAAATTTGGTTTCATATTCTGTTGGTATATTATTTTCGAATCGGTCTTCATACAGATTACAAGATATATTTTCAATATGGTAACCATAATCTGTACATGAGATGAGAGAATATTCAAATAATTTTCTATTGTCGGTTTTTTGCATAATATGTTTTTTATTTGTGAAAAGATTGTCGTATTTTTTTAAAAACTCTTCACTGGTAAGTCTTCTTTTTTCATGCTTTTTTTTAGGCCATGGATCAGAAAAATTTAAATAAATAGTATTAATTTCTTTATCAAATATTTGTTCAATCTCTTTCGCATCCATTACAATAATTTTCAAATTTGGTAGATCTAATGTTTTTAAACGATCAGTTGTACGCACTAAAACACTATAATACTTTTCAATTCCAATAAAATTAATATTGGGATATTTTATCGCATTTTCGATTAGAAAATTGCCTTTGCCCATCCCAATTTCCAGATGAATTGGATTATGATTTGCAAATAAAATATTCCATTTACCCCTATATTCTTGAGGATTTGAAATGACATAAGAAGAAGTGCTTACAATTTCTTGTGCTCCTTTGATATTTCTTAACCGCATGTTCTTCCCTCATTTCTATATATTATTGTATCATATTTTTCTCATTTTTCCAAAAGGAGTTGACATATAAAAAAGTAACACATGATAATGTTACTTTATATATTAACTCCTAAATTATTCTTTTAATATTTTGTATTATTTTTAACCAATTTCATGATTTGATTGGCGAATTCATATTATCTTCTTTACTTATATTTTATGAGACGAGCTCCGTTATCTGGCCAGTCACTAGTAGTTCTATTCATATACACAGACCATAAACCTGTTTGAGATGTAGAAAACCAATTTCCACCAACAAAAATGATTTTACTTTGTTCCACACCTCCTGGCCAATAATAATTTGTACTATTTGTACTATTACTTTCTCCTATCCCTATTGGTAAACTAATTAATGAATTCTTAAAATCATAACCTAACTTTTTTATGTAACCTTCAGTATTTGCATTCACATATCCTAATTGTTGATAACATCCATCATATGTATCTACTGTATATTGACTAGGATCATAACATACATATGCTTGATTATCTTGAATATTTATTCCATCTACAAATTGCCATATATTTCCATAGATATCTTCTATTCCTCTATATATCATAGAATGTTTTCCATCATTATTGAGTGTTCCTGATTTCATTTCTAATCTATCACAACCACCGCTTTCAACAGGGGCAGTATTACTTTTATCTATATAACCAAGTCCTAACTTAGTTTGCGAATCATAATCTGCATATTCTACTAAATATAATAATTGAATAATAAAGTAGTGGTAATCTAATTGACTAAATTCTTCTCCTAAGGCTCTTGCATAATTTCTGAAATCTGTAATATTGATTAATCCCAATGCTTTCACTCCACTTTTACTATAAACAGTATTATTATCGCTTGACATTGTATATCTTCCTATTGAAAATTCATCACTTTTTTCATATCCATCTATTTTATTTTTTGATATTAAAACATATTCATAGCCATTCTCTTGATATCTTCTATAATAAAATTCTGGTATTTTTGTAAATACATAATCATCAGTATATGAAAATCCTTCTTCATTCCATTTGGTTTCTTGTTTTGTTTCTTTATCCCAACTGTAAGTATATATATCAATCCATGGATATATTTTATCAAAATCATTTCTTACATTATTTGTTAAATCTTGTTCACTTTTGATGGCATTTGCTTCTAATCCAACACTATTATTAATTCTTTCCCACTCTGTTGATGAACTATTGATTTTTCTTCTTACTCCATAGATTTTGACATCGACTTCATCTTCTTCCATTACGCATGGATTTTTTTCTACTATTGTTGGCTCTTCATCTTCATATTTTTTTTCTATACAATATTTTCCATATTTTGCTATAATACTCATGTTTCCGTTATTATCTATTACTAGTAAGCCACTTTCTGGTTTACTTCCTTTGATATCTAAAGTATCACTCGTTAAATCAATTACATTCGAAGGTTTTCCATTCATCATAGATTCTACTTGATACTGTTCTCCTGCCTCTAATAATCCATTGACTGATTGAATGGCTGCTCCTTTTCTAGCATCTTCTATTACTCCCATAATCATTGGGGTTGCAATTAGTGCGATAATTGCGAGTATTACGATTACCGCCAATAATTCTATTAATGTAAATCCTTTTTTCTTCATTTCCTTCATTCCTTTCACTTCTTTAGACAATAAAAAAAAGAGGGTTACCCCCCCCCCGTTTACAAATAGCAAATATTAGAAATGCTTACTATTTGAAACTATTCTATGATTTTATTTAACATTTCAATTATAACAAAAAAGAATCTATGTTTCAAGACTATTTTTCATTCAATAAACTTTGAATCTTTTCTATACTAATTCCTACATATTTTGAGATTGTATCTATCGTAACTCCATCTGCATACATTGCTTTTACCACTTCTTGTTTTCCTTTTTCTATGCCTTCTTCTAAGCCAATATTCTTTCCTTCTTCCATTCCATCATCATACCCAGTCTCTCTCATATCTTCTAATTCTTGCTTATGCGCTTCCTCTAAATCATAATATCCTACAAAGTTTGGATCTGTCGATAATTCTTCTACCGTCCTTATCGCCGCCATATATTCTTCATCTCCTTTAAACTTCTCTTCCATCTCTTCTATCGTTTCACTCGCCATAAATTCTACAAACTTTTTTATCTTGTTATTATTATACTGCTTGTCTATTATATTTTCAAGTATGATATGAATCGATTCATATATTTCTGTTTCTACATGTCCTTCTTCATCTCTTAATTGAAATCGTATGATTCCTTCTTTTGTTTGAAATGGATTGAATTTATCTAGATTCACTAATATTACTCTTGGATATTCTCTTCTTCCTTTTTTACTACTTTCTGATGATATGGAAAAAGCATAACTTGTATTCTTTTCAAATATATAATTGCTTCTATATTGATTCATCTCTACGATAATTTGTTGATTATCTTCTATCTTAATAATCAAATCTGCTATCTTTCCTTTTTCTTCTAGTTTCTTTTTTGGGATTTCTCCTCCTTGATAATTGGCTTGTTCTAATAATTCTTGTTTAACTCCTGTTACTTCTGATAAGAATTCGGATATTATCTTTCTATTTTTTGGATTTCTGAAAATTGCTTTAAACATCGCATCATTGAATAAATTGATTTTTGTTTCTATCATCTAAAAAATCTCCTTTCTTTATGCATCTTAGCAAAGGAGATTTTTCTTGTAAAATGAATATTTTTCTTTATTTTTAATACTTTTTAAAATTATACATCAGATGTTTTATTTTAGTTGATTTTAATAAGGCGAGCACCAATGTGAATACCCGTGAAAGACAAATCATTACCACAAGCCCAATACCACAAGCCATCATTTGTAGTATGAATCCAATCTCCGCCGACAAACGCTATTCTATTTCCAGAATTCTGGAGATAATTATCTGGGATATATGTACTATTACTTCCACCTATTTCGGTTGGAAAACTGATTAATGGATGATTGACATCATATCCTAGTTTTGTAACCCAACCCGCAACTGTTGAATTCTTATATCCAATTGGTTGATAACATCCATCAAACTTATTTGATTGATATTGGCTTGGTTCATAACAAATGTATGTTACATTATCTTTGAAATTAATTCCATCCACAAATTGCCATATGTTTCCATAGATATCTTCCATTCCTCGATAAATTATTGAATGATATCCATCATTATTTAAAGTGCCTGATTTCATTCCTAATGTATCACATCCACCACTTTCTACAGAATAGAAGATTTTATCAGTAGGATAATAAGTGTTACCTTTTCCTAACTTGGCTTGTGAATCATAATCTGCATATTCTACTAAATATAGTAATTGAATAATAAAATAATGGTAATCTAATTGACTGAATTCACTACCTAACTTTCTTGCATAGTCTCTAAATTGTGTAATTGTTTTATTCGTTAATGGCTCTACTCCACTTTTACTATGAACAGCGTTGCTATCCCCTGACATTGTATATCTTCCTATTGAAAATTCATCACTTCTTGTATATCCTTCTATGTTTTTATTACTTATTAAAATATATTCATATCCATCTTCTTGATATCTCTTATAATAGAATGTTGGTATATATGTTAATACTTCTCCTTTGCTTCCATCAAATTGAAATCCTTCTGGATTATCATTATACCAACTAGTTACTTCTTTTTTCTCTACATCATATGTATATGTCTCTATATCACTCCATGGATATATTTCATCAAAATTATTTGTTACATTTGTTGCATCTGTTCCTATTTGGGCTTGTGCAGTTAAATTTATTCCATCATCTGTTCTTTCCCA
The DNA here is from genome assembly GCA_947627435.1 of uncultured Bacilli bacterium. Lineage (GTDB taxonomy): Bacteria > Bacillota_I > Bacilli_A > RF39 > UBA660 > UBA5026. The sequence goes on along the minus strand of CANQWB010000008.1, from coordinate 13,904 downwards.
TATCGTTTGAGTAGAATCAATTGCTCTTTTTATTCCATATATTTTTGTTGTTTGATTGGCTTTTTCTGATGCTTTCATCTCACATTCTTCTCTTGTGACTATGGTTGGTTCTTCATCTAAAAACTTCTTTTCTACACAGTACTTTCCATATTTTGCTATAATACTCATATTCCCTAAACTATCATAAATGAGTTCTCCACTATCTGGTTTACTTCCCTTTATATTTAAAGTATTACTTGTTAAATCGATTTCAGTTTCTCTTACTCCATCCAACATCGTTTCTGCTTGATATTGTTCTCCTGCTTCTAATAAGCCATTTACTGATTGAATGGCTGCTCCTTTTCTAGCATCTTCTATTACTCCCATAATCATTGGCGTTGTAATTAAGGCAATAATTGCAAGTATTACGATTACCGCCAATAATTCTATTAATGTAAATCCTTTTTTCTTCATTTCCTTCATTCCTTTCACTTCTTAGACAAAAAAAAAAGAGGGTTACCCCCCCCCCCGTTTACAAATAGCAAATATTACAAATGCTTACTATTTGAAACTATTCTATGATTTATTTGACATTTTCATATTATCATATTCTTGAGTTACTTTCAAGAAATTTTTTATATTACTTTACAACAATGTTAACAAGTTTTTTAGGTACTGTAATAACTTTTACAATAGTCTGTCCTTCTGTATATGTTTTGACATTTGGAATTTCATATGCAAGAACTTTCATTTCCTCTTCTGTTGTACTTGTAGAGACTTTTATTTTTCCTCTTACCTTACCATTTACTTGTACAATCATTTCATACTCTTCTTCTAATGTTTTAGAATCATCATAAGTTGGCCATGATGAAAGTGCGATAGAAGTATCATGTCCTAAAAAGACTTCCCATATTTCTTCTGTTATATGTGGACATACTGGATTTAATACTTGAATGAAACCTTCTGCATATTCTCTTGAAATCTTATCTTCTTTATAAACAGCGTTGATAAAAATCATCATTTGACTAATTGCGGTATTAAAGTTTAATGTTTCATAATCCTGTGTAACCTTCTTAATGGTCTGATGATAAATTTTTTCTAAAGCAGGAGTTGCTTCATCAACAACTTTACCTTCTTCAAAAAGACGATATACACGATCTAAAAATTTTTTAGCACCATCTAATCCTGTATTACTCCATGGTTTATCTGCTTGTAAAGGTCCCATAAACATTTCGTATAATCTTAATGCATCAGCTCCATGACTTTCCACAACATCAGTTGGATTGACTACATATTCAGGATAACGTTTTCCCATTTTAATACCATTGGAACCCAAAATCATACCTTGATGTACTAATTTTTGGAATGGTTCTTTGACAGGTACTACACCTTTATCATATAAATATTCATTCCAAAATCTTGAATATAGTAAATGTCCTACGGCATGTTCTGGACCACCTACATATAAATCTACTGGTAACCAATGTTCTAATAATTTTGGATCCGCAATTGCATTTTCATTATCGGGATCAATATATCTTAAGAAATACCAACTAGAACCAGCGCTTCCTGGCATAGTGGAAGTTTCGCGACAACCCTTGATTCCATCGATTTCTATATTCTTCCAATCTTCGGCATTTTCTAGTGGTGCTTTTCCATTTTTTCCTTTATAATCATCCATTTTTGGTAATATAAGTGGTAACTCACTATCCTCTAACACACGTAATGTACCATCTTCCATATGGACAATTGGAACTGGTTCTCCCCAATAACGTTGACGTGCAAAAATCCAATCACGTAAACGATAATTTACTTGTTTTTTACCACAATTGTGAGTTTCTAACCAAGCAATCATTTTGGTAATTGCTTCTTCTTTATCTAATCCATTTAAAAACTCAGAATTTATATGAATGCCATCGCCGATCATCGCACCTGGATGCATAACATATTCTAAAATTTTCAAATGAAGCGTGTCCTTAATTTCTTGTTCAGCTTGTTCACGTGTAACCCATTCTATATCAAACACTTCATCTTCATCTAAATTTTGATCTTGCTTAGTATCTTGATTTAATTCAAATAAGAACCCTGTACATTCAATTTGGAAATATTGATTTTTATTATAAGCATAGTAATGATGTTGCACTTTGAATGTCTCTTCTACCATTGAAAAGTCATTATAACCTGTTTCTTCTTTTATCTCGCGAACGGCGCAATCAAAAGCAGTTTCTCCTTCTTGAATTGTTCCACCAACAAAAAGTCTTCCGCCTTTTTCATGCCAATTGATCGTAAGATACTTATCCGTTTTTGGATCATGAAGAATTGCAACAATATTATTTTTCTTAGATTCATCTTCATGTGGCGTACCTGTTGTTTCTTCTAACACTTGAATGATTGGAATATTGAATTTTTGAGCAAACTCATAATCTCTATCATCGTGTGCAGGAACTGCCATAATTGCTCCTGTACCATAAGTAGCTAATACATAATCCGAAATCCAAATTGGAATTTTAGTGTTATTTACAGGATTTATTGCATATGCACCTGTAAAGACACCCGTTTTTTCTTTATTGAGTTCTGTTCGTTCTAATTCAGATTTAGTTGCACATAATTTTTGATAAGCTTGCACTTCTGCTTTTTGTTCCTCTGTTGTAATTTCATTCACAATGACATGTTCTGGTGATAATACACAGTAAGTTGCCCCAAATAGTGTATCACAGCGTGTTGTAAATACTTGGAAACTTTGACTCGAATCTGCCACTTGAAAAGTTACCAATGCACCAATGGATTTTCCAATCCAATTTCGCTGGATTTCTTTAGTCGATTCTGGCCAATCAATTTCATCTAATCCACTGAGTAATTTTTCAGCATAAGCGGGAATGTCCATTACCCATTGTTTCATATTTTTACGAATGACAGGGTAACCACCACGTTCACTTTTGCCATCAATGACTTCATCGTTAGATAAGACTGTTCCTAACTCCTCACACCAGTTTACTGGCATATCAATGTATTTTGCATAACCATCTACATAAAGTTGTTTAAAAATCCATTGGGTCCATTTATAAAATTTTGGATCTGCGGTCGAAATTTCCCTATTCCAATCATATGCAAATCCTAGGGATTTTAATTGTTTTTTAAATACTTCAATATTATTTAATGTAAATTGTTCCGGATGATTTCCAGTATTAATCGCATACTGTTCCGCTGGAAGTCCAAATGCATCCCATCCCATTGGATGCAATACATTATATCCTTGCATCTTCTTCATACGAGTCACAATATCTGTTGCAGTATAGCCTTCTGGATGCCCCGCATGAAGTCCCACTCCTGAAGGATATGGAAACATATCTAAAGCATAAAATTTTGGTTTTGAAAAATCCCATATATCTGTTTTGAATGTTTCATGTGCATCCCAATAATCTTGCCATTTTTTTTCTTTTTCTTTAAAATCGTACATATTATTCATTCCTTCCTCTATTTTTTATGTTTTATCTGATAACATGTTCCAATTACATGGTATGTCAATATCTGAAATGGTATTAAAATCGCAAATGCCAATAACACCTTTAATAAATAATTTTCTGTAATTCCAATCACATATAAAGTGACTGTAATAATAAAAGCATTTGCCAAAGCAACGACATGTGCTAATTGTTTGATGGAAATTGTGTTCATATCTAAATGATATACATTTTCTAAATATTTTACATAGATATTTTCTGAAAATTTTTCTAATTTTTTCTTTCGAATAATTACAAATAATACATAACATAAATATAGACTGAAAAAAACAATTCCATATATCATTAAATTTTTCATCTATTCACCTTCCTACATAAAAAGTATTATGTTTAAGGACGGAAAAAAACCGCGGTACCACCTTAATTCATAATACTTATGCACTTAATCTCTTAACGCGAGTTTACGCCATTTCTGGAACTCCAAAGCGAGTTCATTTTGTTCCATCCAAAGTTTACACCAACCACTTTGTCTCTGTTGATTTCCCAAAACTAATACTCTTTTTCATCGTTTTTATAATCAATAGTATATGTCATATTTTTTATTTGAGCAACTATTTTTGATGATTTTTTTCTGTAATTTGATCATGACATTGCTCTAATATTTGAATATTATCCTGCATTTGAGGTAATAAAATTTTTCCCATATTCATAGTTTCTAAACTACTTGCTTGTTCTACTACGTTGCGATATTGTTTCAATATTTGTTCCATTTTATCAATATAAGTAGTCATCAAATGTTGATAAGAGGATAAAGTATCACCCTTTTGTTTTTCTTCAATGTAATTCTGTAAATGAACACCTTGTTGTTCCATTTCACACCAACTTTCAAGCATATTATACCGAAAAAATATGGTTTTGTAAAGTTATACCTCATTAATATATTCTAGTAATTTTAAAAATAACTTAATAAACTTACGATCCAGTCCTTTGTTACCCAATTTACGAATTTCGATACGTTTTTTCTTAATTGTCATATCACTAAATAGTACCGAATCGATCATCTCTTTCATTTTTGTTTTAATTGGTAAGTCTGAGATAATGGATTCAATATCATCATTGATAATACGTACGGCATCAATTTCAATGTCTTTTCCCTTACAGTTTAAAGTAAGTTGTCCTAGTGTAGAAACATGTTCAACGACTACTATAAAATTCGCATCTTCAATATAAGATTTTGCTTCAATTTTTTGATCATTATAATATACAATGACACCGTCTGCTTCTTTGGTATTACGGAAGACAAATTTATAATTACGGTATTCTGGAACAATACCTGTTTTCCCTTCAATTGGACGCACAATAACTGTATAATTATTAGGCATATAGTTATAGTCAATATTGGTAATTAAATAATATTTCTTACGATATAAATCACTAATACCATCATCTTCATAGAGATTATATGAATTACTTCTACCAGGGAAAATTTGAATTTCCATATCTGTTGGTGGTGTAGTATCATTGATATTTTCGTGATTTCCTAAAACAATAATAGAACCTGCCTTCGCAAATACTGGATAGTCTTCATCTTTAAAGAATGAAATATACTTTTTTCCACCCGGAAATTTTTTACCTGTTACATAATCATACCAAACACCAGCTGGTAAGAAAAATTTATGAATAACACGGTTCATAATATAGTCTTTTTTACTAATGATTGGTGAAATAAATAATTCACTTCCAAAATAATATCCATTTCGATAATTGATATCATCGTACATTTCTGGGAATCGATAATAGATTGGTGTAATTAAAGGCATACCAAATTCATGATATTTATACGCTTCTGTATATAAATAAGGTATCAGACGATGACGTAATGTCATATAGTCTTTTACGATTTTATAAGTTTTATAACCCCAATTCCATGGTTCTCTTTTATAATACTTTCCAGCTTCTGAACCTAATTTTAAAATAGGACTAAATACACCTAATTGAACATAGCGCGTATATAATTCATTATCTTCTGTACCATCGTAATAACCACCAATATCATGGCTCCAAAAACTAACACCCATATTGGTTGCACAACCATTGAAAAAAGGAATCAATTTTAGGGTATCCCAACTTACAATCGTTTTTCCAGAATATAAAACTGGATAACGGTGTGGTGCAATCATCGCATTTCTACCAAATATCATAGTCCTTCTTTTATAATCTCTTTGCATATCATAAAAATGATAATGTTCTAATGCCCATAAATCAAGTGGATTAGAAGGCATTTCATCCATAAAGTAAAAATCGACACCCATATCGTCTAAAGGATGGATACATAATTTCAAATATAAATCAAGTGCTTTTGGATCCAATACTTGAAAAGGAATGATACCATTTTTATCCGGTTGGATATGTTCTTTCATTTTCGTATAATTTTCATCATATGGAAGAAATCCTTGTAATGGTTTGATATTAAGTCCTAAACGAATACCATTTTGGTGCAAAAACTGTACTGTAGATGCTGGATTCGAATATAAATGCGTATTCCAAGTAAATCCTGTTTCATATTTTTTTCCATTATATTCTTGTAGATGCCAAGAATGATTTAGCAACATAACAGATAACGGAACTTCTTTATCTTTAAATTTTTGAACCAACGCCGTTAATGTTTCGTCGTTGTAAGACTCATCTTTACCCCACCAGTTTCCTAATGCATATCTAGGTATTAGTGCTGGTTTACCTGTTAATGCATAATAATCCTGCAAACAATATCCAAAATCTTTTAGATACATGAAAAGATAAAGATCAATTCCTACAATACTTCTTTGTTCTAATGTACCATTTTCCGTTAATACCATATGTTCTGTATCATCAATAGAGGCAAACCCATCTACGGAAAAAAGCCCTTTTTTAAGTACAAATTTACCATTATGTTTATCTAACGACATACTAGGTGCACCATAATTACGTACTTCTGGATGATGATAATACCAAATACGATCTGAATTGAGTAATTCCACCCTCAAATTAGCCATTGGATTTAATCTTCCACCATAAAAGGGTTTTTCTTTCACATAACGTAAATGAAAATATTTGGTCTTAATTTCCAAAATACGATTTGTTTCTTTTTTTTCAAATTTCACTGGTTCCATATTTCGATACCATATTAAAGTAGAAGGTCTATCTTCAAATAATCCTTCTTTGTTATATTCCATACGAATCACACGTTCACTTAAAATGGTAAATCTATAATATTTTCCTTGAATCACATTTTCCGGATTCGCTTGTGCGAGTGTATAATCAAATTTAAATTGTTCTCCTAATTGATACACACTACCACCCCTTTTCTTATAAATCTTCAATTTTCATAAAATTGGTATGTTTTACTTCTTTCAATGGATACCCTCCTGTAATCACAATACGGTCTCCATATTCTGCTTGTGTAATTTTTGTTGCTGCTTCTTTAGAAAGTTCCATCATTTCATCAAATGTCTTAATTGTTTTAATTTTTTCTGGATAAATTCCATAATATATCGTTAAATTTTTGACTGTTTTTTCATCTGGACTGAGTGCGATAATTGGGCAAGATGGACGGAAACGACTAATCTTTCTAGAAGTATATCCACTCATGGTTGGTGTCACAATGGCATTGGCTTTTAATCTACCTGCACATTCTACTACACTATATGCGATAGAACCTGTTGTATCTTGTTTTTCCGTACGCATTGCTTGATCCAACAGTTCATAATAATTCACATCTTCTTCTGCAGTTTCAATAATTTTACTCATAATTTTTACTGTTTCAGCAGGATATTTTCCAACAGTTGTTTCACCTGACAACATGACAGCATCGACTCCATCAGAAACCGCTGTTGCAACATCGGATACTTCGGCACGTGTCGGTCTTACGGCATTTTCCATAGAAGCCATCATTTCTGTTGCGACAATACTCACTTTACCGATGCGGTGACACTTGTGAATAATGGTTTTTTGAATACCAGGAATTCTTTCAAATGGTATTTCTACTCCTAAATCCCCTCTTGCAATCATAACCCCATCACTAATATCAATGATATCATCAATGGCATCCACAGCACGTTCATTTTCAATTTTTGGGATAATCGCGATATGATCATTTTCTAAATTAATTAAAATGTCATTTACTTGCAAAACATCTTCGACACTAGATACATTCGTAAGAGCAAGAAAATCAACACCCATTTCACTAGCAAATTGAATATCTTTTTGATCTTCTTCACTTAAAAAAGGAATATTCAATTTTGTTCCAATGACATTGACTCCTTTGTGATCCTCAATAAAACCACCTGTAACTACTTGACATAATAAATAATCATAGCCTTTTTCTAGTACCTTTAATTCTATTAAACCATCATTTAATTGAATGGTATTATCTATTTTAATATCATGAATAAACTCAGGGTATGAAACAGAAAATTTCGTAGAATCCCCTAAGATAGGATTCGTATAAATGCGTATTTTATCACCGCTATTTAAATAAGCACTTCCTCCATCAAATTTTCCTACTATGACATCAGGTCCTTTGGTATCTAACATAATAGAAACATGAGTATTTAATTGTGCATTCAAATGATTAATTTTTTGAATAATATCCTTACAAAATTCATGACTTGCATGTGTTAAATTGATACGGGCAATATTCATTCCATTTAAAATTAAATCTTTGAGTACTTCTTTTTCTTGGCTTGCGGGACCAATCGTTGCGATAATTTTCGTTTTTTTCATACTCTCACCTATTATTCATTATAACAATTTTTTGAATAAATAGAAAGTTCTTTTGTTATTTTTTCATAAATTTAAACAACAAAAACACATATTATTTTATGTGTTTCTAATATTTGGACACTATATAGCCCTATTTATTGTGATATACCATATCTGAATTAATGTTTTGCTTTCTTAAATCCAACCTGTTTTCCTTCTAATAAAGAGGCATTATCAATCACTCTATATCCATATTTTTCTTTTAAAGAATCTAATGTCTTTTCTAATTTGACATCTTGATCTCTTTTTTCTACTGTTTCAAATAATGATACTTGATGCATGCTTTGAGCAGATAAATGATCGAGACGAATGCCTACTAAACGAATCGGTTCTCCTTGCCACATTTCATCTAATAATACTTTTGTAGTTTCATAGATTTCTTTGGTTAAATTGGTTGCATTTTTTAACTTTTTTTGATGGGAATAACTATGGAAATATTGATCTTTTAATTGTACACATATGACTTGTGTATATTTATTTTGTCTGCGTAATTCTACTGCTACATTATTGGAAATGGATTCTAAGACCTGATACAGTTCTACTTTAGAAGAAACATCTTTGGGAAGGGTTGTCGAATTACTAATTCCTTTATTTTCTTCTTTGGTTGCAACTACAGGAGTATCATCGATGCCATTGGCAATCTCAATTAGATGCAGTGACTGATTTTTAAAATAAGGGTACAATAAGTCTACGGAAGATTCTGCTAACGCCCCTATGGTATGAATTCCTAATTTTTTTAATTTTTCTGTACTTCTCTTTCCTACTCCAAACAAATCAGAAATTGGAAGGGAAAACATTTTTTCTTTGACTTCATTTTCCCACAAGGTATGCACACGATTTGGTTTTTGAAAATCAGAAGCCATTTTTGCACACAATTTATTATTGGCAATACCAATATTGACAGTAAAACCTAATTTGTTATAAATCTCATCCTTTAACTTGTAAGCAAATGTAAGAGGATCTCCATATAATTTTGCTACTTTACCATAATCTAAGAAACATTCATCAATCGAAAATACTTCAATATCACAAGTATAGTGACTTAAAAGTTCAAACAATTGAGAAGACATCTCTTGATACCATAAATAATTTGGTGGAAACGTACGTAATGCAGGACATTTTTTTCTTGCACTAAATAAAGTCTCTCCCGTTTGAATGCCCATCTTCTTAGCAGACATACTTTTAGCAAGAACAATTCCTCTTCTTGTTGTTTCATCGCCACCAATGACAGCATAGCTATTTCTAATATCATAGCCAAAACCTCTATTTAATAAATCAATAGCGCTCCAAGACAGAAAAGCATTATTGACATCAATATGCATAATGATACGTTCCATAGAATCACCACTTTCATTATATCACGAACAAATGTTTAATGTCACTATTTCAAAAAAAAGTTGTGAAATCTCACAACTATAATCAATGTTTTAATTTTACTTTTGCAAGTACTGGATAATGATCACTGGTTTCTGTGATTTCTCCCTCTTTTATTACTGTACAATCTTCTAAAGCCATATATTGATTGATAAAAATTTGATTCGTGGCAATATTTTCTGTTTGTTTACTATCAGTTCTTTCCATAATAGGTACTAAAGTAAAACCTAACAATTGCATTTTTGACACAAAATTTTGAAAATTTGCACTATCATTTAATGCATTAAAATTACCTGTCAATATGATTGCATAATTAGGATATTTTTGTTTTAATTCATATATTTTTTTGGTAATAAATTGTTCTTGTTGTGCACGCTTCTCACAAAGATCATCATGTAAATGTGTATTGACATGAATTACCTTTTCACATGGAGAAACAATAACAGTCATAGTTGTAGGTTGTAATTTTAATAAAATATTACTTTTGCTTTGTTTGATATCTCCTACGGTTGGCATAGATGGCAAATGTATGGTGTATGACTGACATACATCAATTGGATATTTCGATATGATTGCATTGGATTCATTGTAATTTTTTATACCTGGAATCAATTGGGCCTTTTCAAAACAATAACCGCCATAAACAGTATACTCTGATAAATATCTTGCGATTGTTTCTTGATATGGTTTGATTAACTCCTGTGTACCTAAATAAGCAATATCATTTTCTCTGATAAAGTTAGATACAATTTTAGCATTATTCATACCTATTTCTAAATTTTTCTTAAAATTATTGTATGGTGTTTTGGTATTAAAAACACCAATAATACGACTTAAACTTGGTACATAATATTCCATTTTACTTCTCCCCCATAATTTGTTTTTTATTATACTACCTTTTACTAAATTGTCAAATGGATTCTAATATTTCTAATTTACTTACAACCATTTGGTATTGATCAAAACGTTTTTCTACATGACCTGTAATTTCTAATATACTACCTAATGAAATTGTATTATAATTTTGGTATATGTTTGGAAATAAGACAATATCAATAGTACCACTTTCATCAGATCCTGTCATAAAACACATTTTATCTCCCTTTTTCGTATCAACTTCTTTTAAAGAATCTACAATGATTAAAATAGAAATCGTTTTGTCAAAATATTGTGCGATATCTTTTATGAAAAGTGAATTATTTTTGAAAAGGCGATAATCTGTTACTGGATGCGTACTTAAATAAAATCCAAATGTATCTAATTCCATTTGCATTAATTCTTTCTTAGAATATTCTTCTAACATTTCTAATTCTGGTTTGAGGGCATATTCTTCATCTAAATCTTTAATCAATTCACCGTAGTTAAATATAATATCTAGATTATGATGTAATGTCTTTCGATTTAAATGAAAACTAGAAAAACAACCAGCATCTATCAAGCCTTGTAATACTTTTTTATTTACTGTCTTTCGATTGGTACGCTTGATAAAATCAAAAATATCTAAAAATGGTCCTTGTGTTCTTGCATCTAAAATAGCTTCTACAACTAAAATTCCTAAATTTTTAATATTGGTCAGTGGATAACGAATTCCCTCTTTTTCTATGATATAATCTTTTCCACTTTTATTAATATCTGGTGGTAATATAGCAATGTGATTGAAATGACATTCATCTATATAATTCTTAGTATCTACACTACTACCTATAACAGAGGTAAGTAAACTTTTCATAAATATACTAGGATAATAAGATTTCAAATAAGCCATTTTATAGGCAATGATTGCGTAAGCAACAGAGTGAGAACGATTGAAGCCAAAGTCCGCAAATTTTAAAATCAAATCATAAACAGTTTTACTCATGGTTTCATCATAACCACGTTCTATGGATTGTTTGATAAATTTTGATTGTTCCTCTTTTAGAATACTTTCTTTTTTCTTACTCATCGCACGTCTTAAAACATCTGCTTCTCCATACGAATAACCTGCTAAGACACTTGCCACTTGCATAATTTGTTCTTGATATATTAAAATACCATAGGTTGGTTTTAAAATGGGAATTAAATCAGGGTGAAAATAATCAATTTTTTCTTTTCCCTGTTTTCTTTTAATATAATGATCAATACTGTTCATTGGCCCTGGTCGATATAATGCTAATGCCGCAACAATATCTTCAAATGTATTGGGTTTCAATTTACGTAAAAAATTCATCATACCCGCTGATTCAAATTGAAAAATACCGGTAGTATTCGCAGTTGTAAATATTTCTAATGCTTTTTGATCTCCAAGTGGAATGGCATCAAAAGAAATAGAATGTCCTTCTTTATTTACTTCATCGATCATGGTTTGAATAGAAGTAAGTGTCTTGAGTGCTAAAAAGTCCATTTTTAATAGTCCTTGTTCCTCTAAATATTCCATAGAATATCCTGTCAAATAAATTTGATCATGTTTTTCTAAAGGAATGACTTCATCTAAATCTTTATTGGAGATAATAATTCCTGCTGCATGGATCGAAGTATGACGTTTGAGTCCTTCTAATGCTGATGCAATACGATACAATTTTCTAGTAGAGGAAGTTTCTTGAAACCATTCTTTTAATTTCATATTTTTTTGATAATTTTCTCTTAAAGAAATTCTTGAGTCCAATTCCTTACAAATGCGATCTATTTGTTTAGATTCAAGTTCCATCACTCTTCCAATATCACGAATAATTTGTTTTGCGCCTAATGTTCCAAATGTAATAATACCTGCAACTTTTTTCTCCCCATATTTTTCTCTACAATAAGCCGTGACTTCTTCTCTTCGATCATAAGCAAAATCAATATCAATATCTGGCATTGTAATACGTTCTGGATTTAAAAATCGTTCAAATAACAGCTGATATGGAATAGGATCAATATCAGTAATTCCTAGTACATAAGAAACCAATGACCCAGCTGCACTACCCCTTCCTGGACCTACCAGAATATGGTGTTCTTTTGCATATTTGACATAGTCCCATACCACTAAAAAATAATTACAAAAACCCATTCGTTGAATGATATCTAATTCATATTTTAAACGATCCAGATAAATACGTTTTACACGAGTTCCAAAACGTTTGCGCATTCCTTCTGTACAAAGTTTCTTGATATATTGATAACTATCTAAACCATCTGGACATGGATAGATTGGTAATAAATCTGTTTGGATTTCAATCTCTAGATTACATAAATTATCAATTGTTTCAAAGTTATCTAAAAATTTTTGATCAAGTACTTCAGGAGTTTTTAAATAACAATTGGGATCTATAACGATTTCCTGTAATGTCTTTCCTTCTCGCATCGCAAATAAATAAGGAAGATATTCTAACTCTGTTTTTTCTAAACACAATGTTTCTTGTATATAAATTAAATTAGAACCTTTCAATTGATTTTTTTCTTCTTGGGTTCTATATCCTACAAATATATCTTCAAATATCTTACTACAATCCTGATATTGTTGTTTACTCATAACAGGAACAATACATAATAGTCCATCACTATAATGAGAAAAATCAGTGATGGTAACTTCTCGTTCACTTTGGATAGTCGCAAGTTTGATCAGGCTTTGATAACCAGAATAGTTTTTACAATATAAGAGAATGGGTTCTTGATTGATTTTCACTTCTAATCCAATAATAGGTTTGATATTTTCTTTTTTACATGCTTTATAAAATGCATAAGCACCATATAAGTTATAATCTGTAATCGCGAGTGTATGTAAATTATGGATTTTTGCAAAGGCAATCAAATCCTTGATGCGAATCATGCTTTGTAGTAATGAATTTTCTGTTTTTACATATAATGGAATATAGTTCATGGTTCGCACCTCCCTAGCACCATTTTACTATAATTTCCTATTTTTTCAAAGTTTTTGCACATAAATATTTGACTTATTTGATATATTATGATAAAGTGATAAGGCATAGGAAAAAAATCTTAAGTATAAGGAGGTTACAAGATATGGCTAAAAAAATTACAAGTAAAAAACCTTTATTTGGTAATAGAAGATCACATTCATTAAGAGCAACAAAACATGCACAAAAACCAAATTTACAAAAAGTAACTTTGGATAATGGTGAAAAAATCATTATGAGTGCAAGAGAATTAAGAACTTTGAATAAAATGACAAAGGTTGCTGAAAAAGTTTCTGAATAATATGAAAAGGATGCAAATAAGCATCTTTTTTTTTTGTGAAAATAAAAAAATGACAAAATAAATTTTGTCATGCGTCCCTTTTTAAAAAGGGACCTTTTCTTTTTCTATTTATTGTTT
>CANQWB010000007.1 GCA_947627435.1 uncultured Bacilli bacterium | reverse complement strand
TAAAAAAATATAAATAGAAAGGGATCAATCAATAAGAAATTAATTGATATTTCTATAAGATTGATTATACGTGATTAAGATGAAATTAGTCGTAGGTTTGGGAAATATTGGAAAAGAGTATGAAGAAACGAGACATAACGTTGGTTTTATGGCAATTGATGCGATTGCGAAATCCAATCAAGTTGAATTTGCATCAGAAAAATTTGGTGGAAAATATGTCTCTTTCAATAAATTTGATGAAAAGGTTATTTTATTGAAACCACAACGTTTTATTAATTTATCTGGTGAGGTTATTAAAAAGTATGTAGATTTTTATCAAATTCCAATTGAAGATATTTTCATTATAGGAGATGACCTGGATTTACCAGTTGGGGTTTTTCGTTTAAGATATCAAGGCGGTAGTGGAGGGCACAATGGATTAAAAAATATTGAACTCCATTTAAAAACACAACAGTATAAGCGAATGAAAATAGGTATTTCCAATAATAAACAAATGGATACCAAAGATTATGTATTAGGTAAATTAAGTAAAGAAGAAAAAGAAAAAATCAACGAAATTATAAAACTTTGTCCAAAAATATTTGATGATTTTTTAACAAAGACTTATGATAACGTGATGAATCTATATAATAAGAAATGATACAATGTATCATTTTTGTCGTGAAGGGAGGATTTGTATGAATTTATGGAAAACAATATATACTTCAATTCCTGATGCAGAGCAAATAAATGGCCTTATATCAGAAATGAAGGCAATTTATATTAGTCAGTCATTTTTAGAACAAGATGACTCTATTTTGGTTGTAACCAATTCTTTATTTGAAGCAAATTCTCTTTATCAAGCAATTTTACATTATACAGATCATGTATTATTATTTCCTATGGATGATTTTTTGACGAGTGAAGCTTTAGCAATTTCACCAGAGTTTAAGTATAGTCGTTTGGATGTTATTTATCAGTTGATGGAAAATCGGAAAAATATAGTGATTACTAATTTAATGGGATATTTACGCTATTTACCAGAAAAAAAACAATTTGAAGATTATACGATTACAATAGAAAAAAACAAAGATTATAAGATGGATGAATTTATTCAAAAACTACATGTAATGGGATATCAAAGGGAGACGATTGTAACAACTACAGGTGAAATGGCAATTCGTGGTTTTGTTATTGATATCTTTCCTTTTCAAGAAAAAAATCCAATTCGTTTAGAATTTTGGGGAGATACCATTGATTCGATTCGTTCTTTTGATCCAGAAACACAGTTAAAAATAGAAAATTATGAATCTATCTGTATTCGTCCTATTACAGAATTTTTAGTAGATATAGAAGAACAACCTTATCGTACTTTAAAAGAACATCTTAATGTAACCAATATTTTAGGATTTTTCGAAAGTAAAAAAGTTATTTTTTCTGATTATCATCAAATTGAGATTGGTTATCAGACGCTTTTAGATGAGATATTCCATTATAATTTGACCAAAGAACTACCTGGTGATACTCCATACATGCATGATTTTTATCAAATTAAGGTAGAAAATGCAAAATATCTTGAAAACTTTGACGATTCTTTAAATTGTGTCAATCATACAATAAGTGTAGTTTCACATGATATTGAGCCTTTTTCTAAAGTAGTTGCAGACTGGAAAAAGCGTTTTCAAGAATATTTGAATAAAAAAAGAACCGTGATTGTGTGTTTATCCAGTCGTTATCAATATAATAAAATTGCGGATGAACTTAATTTAGAAGAAATGATTCTTACTAATTTAGATAATATTTATCTAGATAAAATCAATGCTGTTATTTTTTCAATTGAAAAAGGATTTGAATATGAAAAATATACCATTATTAGTGAACAAGATTTATTTTCACATAAAGAACGTATGGTACCTTATAAGAGTCATTTTAAATTTGGTACAAAAATTCGTGATATTAACAAATTAAATATAGGGGATTATATTGTACATAGTATTCATGGAATTGGAAGATATATTGGGCTCAATACACTTACTAAAAATGGATTGAAAAAAGATTATTTAACGGTAGAATATCGTGATGGAGATAAGTTATATATTCCAGTTGAAAAAATAGAGTACATTAGTAAATATTCTTCAAACGAAGGAATTGTTCCAAAGGTCAATAAATTAGGGAGTACCGAATGGGAAAAAACGAAGAGTCGTGTACGTAAAAAATTAGAAGATATCGCGGGAAAATTATTAGAATTATATGCTGCAAGAGAAGCGAGCACAGGATTTATGTTTGACAAAGATAATGAAGATCAAATTGCTTTTGAAAAAGAGTTTCCTTATGAAGAAACACTTGATCAATTAAAAGTAACAGAAGAAATTAAACGAGATATGGAGCTTCCTAAACCAATGGATCGTTTATTATGTGGCGATGTTGGTTATGGAAAAACAGAAGTTGCTTTTCGTGCTGCAATGAAGGCAATATTATCAGGGAAACAAGTTGCAATTTTATGCCCAACGACTATACTTTCTAATCAACATTATCAAAATGCAATTGAGCGTTTTAAAAATTTTCCAGTTGAAATTGCTTTATTAAACCGTTTTGTAAGTAGTAAAGATGTTACACGAATTAAAAAGGAAGTACAAAGAGGAACAATAGATATTGTCATTGGTACACATAGAATTTTAAGTGATGATATTGTATTTAAAGATTTAGGATTACTGATTATTGATGAAGAACAGCGCTTTGGAGTAAAACACAAAGAAAAAATAAAGGAATATAAAAATAATATTGATGTTTTAACTTTATCGGCAACACCAATTCCTAGAACTTTACAGATGTCTATGGCAGGAATCCGTAATTTGTCTTTGATTGAAACTCCGCCTGTGAATCGTTATCCTGTACAGACATATGTTTTAGAAGAAAATCAGCATATTATAAAAGATGCTGTATATAAGGAATTATCTAGAAATGGGCAAGTATTTATTCTTTATAATAAAATTGAAGATATGGACTTGAAATTAAAGGAAATGGAACGTTTACTTCCAGATGCAAAAATCGTTTATGCGCATGGTCGTATGTCTAAAACAAAACTAGAAAATGTAATGATGCAGTTTACCAATCACGAATATGATGTATTATTATGTACGACCATCATTGAAACGGGTATTGATATTCCAAATGTAAATACGTTGATTATTATGGATGCGGATCATTTTGGTTTAGCGCAATTATACCAAATTCGTGGACGTGTTGGACGTAGTGATAAAATTGCGTATTGTTATTTAATGTACCATAAGGGAAAATCACTATCAGATGTTGCAACAAAACGTTTACGTGTCATCAAAGATTTTACAGAATTGGGTAGTGGTTTTGCGATTGCTATGAGAGATTTATCGATACGTGGTGCCGGAGATATTTTAGGTAGCGAGCAAGCTGGATTCATTGATTCAATTGGAATTGAATTGTATTTGAAGATGTTGGAAGAGGAGGTTTCTAAATTAAAAGGAAAACCTGTTGCAACAGAAGAGGTAAAAGAGGAAATGCCATTGATTGAGGTAGAAACTTCAATTTCTAATGAATATGTGGAAGAAACTGATTTAAAAATTGAAATTCATAAAAAGATCAATCAAATTCGTAATGAAAAAGATTTAAATCGTATCCGTAAGGAATTAGAAGATCGTTTTGGTAAAGTTTCTCATAATATGATGATTTATATGTATGAAGAGTGGTTTGAAAAGATGGCCAAAGAATTAGATATTCATCGTGTAAAACAGACAAATAATTTTATTGAAATTACGTTACCAAAAAAATTTACTGAACAAATCAATGGTGAACAATTATTCTTAGAAGTAAATGATTTATCTAGAATGTTCCGTTTTTCTATGAAAATGGGTTGTTTGGTTATTACTTTAGATATAGTAAAATTGGATAAACATTTTATTTATTATTTAATTGATTTGATGAAAATATTGAAAAAACAACATAGTACATAAACAAAAAAATAAGCGTTTTCGCTTATTTTCTTTCAATTGCATTGATGATATTTGGAATAATTTGTTTTTTACGAGAAATAATATCTTTTAAATAATATCCTTGACATATATTTTCAATGTTAAATGCGTTATCTAAAATATCTTTCGCCTTATCATTGTAGAACATATAAGAACCATTTGTAATAATGTCGGTTGCAAACAATGCTACAATTTCATAATCATTGTTTTCAGCCACTTTATTAATTAATGATACATATTCTTCTTTTTCTTTCATAATTTCATCAATATTAAGAGTAGTAATTTGTCCAACACCAATTTTTCTATCATCAATTGTAAAGTTTTTGAAATCTGTGTAAAGAATTTCTTCTTTTGTTTTTCCTTTTAATGAAGAACCTGCTTTTAACATTTCCATTCCATATTTTTCATAATCAATGCCTGCGATTTTGGCTAATTCAACCACCGTTGTAACATCAATGTTGGTTGTTGTTGGTGATTTAAATAGTAGAGTGTCTGAAATAATACCAGATAGCATAAGACCTGCAATATGTGGGGGAATTTCTACATGATTTTCCTTATATAGCATTGTAATGATTGTGTTTGTGCTTCCTACAGGCATATTTCTAAAATTGATAGGAAAATTAGTACCGATTGTTCCAATCTTATGATGATCAACAATTTCGATAATATCTGCTTCTTCAATGCCATCAACACTTTGTAAAGTTTCATTGTGATCTACTAGAATTACTTGCTTTCTTTTTTTGTCATTGACATCAGATAATCTTAGAATACCAAGACACTCATTATTTTTATTTAGAACAGGATAATTACTGTATTTCGTTTTACTTGCATAACTAACGAAATCGCTTACATCTTCATCTTCCTTGAAAGAAACAACTTTGTCTATAAAAGAAATATTGTCCAGATAATTTGCTAAACCAATTTTTCTTGAGGTAACAAAAGCATCATATGGTGTTTTGATTACATTTACACCATTTAATTTAGCTTGTTCTAAGTGTTCTTCTTTAATTTCTGATGAATTTGTTAGTATTAACATTTTTACCTTTTTTTGTATTGCATACTCAATTACACTATGGCGATCTCCAATAATTAATATAGTATTTGGATTTAAATCTACGTTTTCCATAAATGTAGTACTACGGTAGGATGCGATTAATATACTTCCTATTATTTCTTCATCATGTCGAATAAATTCTTGGGCATCTAAAGACTTTAATAAGTTATCGTATGAAGTACGCAAAGTATTAATATCTCCCATTATTTGTGATTTCGCAATATCTTTCATAGATACCAACCCCGTAAAATGGTTGTTGTTATCTACGATGGGAAGACTACTTACATAATGTTCGTTCATATAATTTAGTCCTTCTATAATAGAATGTTTTCCATTCATACGAAAATCTTTTAAATATTCAATATCTTTAATTTGTAAGCGCACATCATTTAAGTATTTTGGCTGTTTTACCTTCCAATAATCTAATACAAATTTTGTTTCATTATTGATAGCGCCTAATACTCTTGGTGTTGTGCTTACTCCCAATTGATTTTTTAAGTAAGATAATGTGATAGATGAGGTTACACTATCCGTATCTGGTTTTTTATGTCCAAAAATATAAATTTTTGCCAAAATGCTTCACTTCTCTTTCTAGCTTATTATTATAATAACAAAAAAACTCATATTTGATAAGTATATAATGCAAAAAAATAACCAAAATATGGTTAGAGAGTGAGGTAATTTATGAAAGCAACAGGTGTTGTAAGACGCATTGATGAATTGGGTCGTATTGTGATTCCAAAAGAAATTCGTACGACAATGCGTATTCGTGAAGGAGAAAATATTGAGATTTTTATTGATGACAATCAAAATATTGTATTAAAAAAATATTCGGCTATTAAAAAACTAGGAGATTTTGCACAAAGTTTTACAGATGCTATCTATTCATTTTTGAAATATAATATTATTATTACGGATACCGATAGTATAATTGCGGTTTCGGGTCCTTTAAAAAAAGAACTCAATGGTCGAGATTTAAGTGAAAATATGCTTGCGGCTATTAAAAGAAGAGAAAATATATTAGAAACACATACTAAATCAATTACTATTGCAGAGGATAAAAATTATGAAGGCACTTATATTATTCATTCCATTATAAGCAATGGTGATGTTGTTGGGCTTGTCATTATATTGTCAACAGAAGATAAAGTAGGTGAATTGGAAGAGAAAATTGTACAAATTGCTTCCCAATTTTTGGCAAAATATCTTGAAGAATAGAAAAACATATGTTATACTAAACAAAATTGTAAAGATTATGAAAGAGAGAAAAATAATAAAATTTTATAGAGAGCTTGTGGTTGGTGGAAACAAGTAAGGATATTATTTCGAATGGCTCTGGAATCGTTTTTGTGAATGTTTAGCAAAAACCGTAATACCGCGTTAAGGATTTAAGTGTATAGAGCAATCTATAAAATAAGGTGGTACCGCGTTTTTAACGTCCTTACATTAGGGCGTTTTTCTATGTTACACAATCACAAAATTATTTACATATAATACAATAAAGAATTTGTGTGAATTATTTGAGGAGGTTATTATGAAACCAAAATATTATATTTCAACTGCAATAGCTTATGCTTCAGGGAAACCACATATTGGAAATACGTATGAAATTGTCTTGGCGGACGCAATTGCACGTTACAAACGTTTGACAGGTTATGATGTATATTTTCAAACTGGAACGGATGAACATGGTCAAAAAATTGAAGAAAAAGCACATAATGCAGGATTAAATCCACAAGAATTTGTTGATGAAAGAGCTTTAGATGTACGTAAAATATGGGATGTCATGAATACAAGTTATGATAAATTTGTTCGTACAACGAATCCTGCTCATAAAGAAATGGTTTCTAAAATATTTAAAAAGCTCTATGATCAAGGAGATATCTACAAAGGAAGGTATGAAGGATTATATTGTACACCTTGTGAATCTTTCTTTACAGAATCACAATTAGTTGATGGAAAATGTCCAGATTGTGGTAGGGAAGTAAAACCTGCGAGCGAAGAAGCATATTTCTTTAAGTTAAGCAATTATACAGAAAGACTAGAAAAATATATTGAAACACATCCTAATTTTATTAAACCAGAAAGTCGTTTGAATGAAATCATTAATAACTTTATAAAACCTGGATTA
The DNA here is from genome assembly GCA_947627435.1 of uncultured Bacilli bacterium. Taxonomy (GTDB): domain Bacteria; phylum Bacillota_I; class Bacilli_A; order RF39; family UBA660; genus UBA5026. Next base: position 36,309 of record CANQWB010000007.1, on the reverse strand, counting down.
CAAGACCTTTGTGTATCTAGAACATCATTTGATTGGGGTGTACCTGTCACATTTGATGATAAACATGTAATTTATGTATGGATTGATGCTTTGAGCAACTATATTACTTTCTTAGGATATGATGTTGATGGCAATCATTCTGAAGAATTCAAAAAGTATTGGCCTGCTAATGTACATTTAATTGGAAAAGATATTTTAAGATTCCATACAATTTACTGGCCTATTATGTTAATGGCACTTGACCTACCATTGCCTGATCAAATATTTGGTCATCCATGGCTACTATTTGGTACGGATAAGATGAGTAAATCGAAGGGAAATATCGTATATGCAGATGAATTGGTCAAAGAATTTGGTGTTGATGCTGTTCGTTATTATATGTTACATGAGATGCCATATGCGAGTGATGGAACATTTACTTATGAACTTTTAATTGAACGTATTAATTCTGATTTAGCGAATGTATTGGGAAATTTAGTGAATCGTACGATTTCTATGGTACATAAATATTTTGATGGAATTGTGTATGAACCTACTTGTTTAGAACCAATTGATCAAGAATTGATAGATTTGGTATTAGAAATGCCAGCTAAAGTAGAAGAAAAAATGAATGAATTACGTGTTGCGGATGCAATTGATGAAATTTTTGAAGTATTTAGAAGGTGTAATAAATATATTGATGAAACAATGCCATGGGTTTTAGCAAAAGAAGAAGATAAAAAAGAACGTTTAAAAACAGTACTTTACAATTTATTAGAATCTATCCGTAGTGGTGCGGTTTTATTACAGGCATTCTTACCAGATACTGCAAATGAAATATTTGCACAATTGAATACAGAAAATCGTTATATTGAAAGCATTGATTTTAAAGGAATGGATTCTGGAATTGTATTAAATGAAGCCAAACCTTTATTTGCTCGTATTGATAAAGATGCAAAATTAGCCGAAATATTTAGTCAAGATGTGTAAAATGTTGTAAAATGTCGATAAAAAAGGAAGAAAAAACATAGTACTTCCTTTTTTATTATGTTATAGTGGTATTGTTGCGTTAAATAAAAGAATAAAAAGGAGAGTTCATGACAACTGACAAAAGTAAAGATTCTAAGTATGTTGTGTTGGTTTGTGTTATGGGTATGCTTTTGGTTTTAGGTAGTACGATTGTCAAATTAAATGTGTTAGACATTGCCTATTTGTTATTTATTACTGCTTGTTTGATACGTTATTTAGTAATCAGTAGTAAACAATAGAAAATTATACGAGGATATGGTATAATTTTTTTATTGGAGAGATGGTTATGTTAATTGATACACATTGTCATTTGGATGAATATAGTCATGAAGAATTAAAACAAGTATTAGAACATATGAAAGATCACATTATGATTGTAAGTGGTGTCAATGATGTGACCAACCAAGAGGTTATGAATTATTGTAATCAATATCCTAATATTTATGGGGTTGTTGGAATTCATCCTGAAGAAGTAGAAAATATTGGTGAAAATAGTTTTGTGTTATTAGAATCATTACTCAAAAATCCTAAAATTGTGGGAATTGGAGAGATTGGACTAGATTATCATTACACAAAAGGAAATATTGAAATACAAAAAGAAGTATTTAAAAAACAGATTGAGCTTGCAAAAAAATATCATAAGCCAGTTGTTGTCCATAGTAGAGATGCTCTACAGGATACGTATGATATTATTAAGCAATATAAAGATGATTCAATACCATTTATCCTACATGCTTATAGTGGTAGTGTAGAAATGGCAAAGCAATTTGTCAAATTAGGTGTCAAGTTTGGTATTGGTGGTGTTGTAACTTTTAAAAATGGTGTGAAAACCAAAGAAGTGGTAGAAGCATTACCGTTAAAGCATTTTTTATTAGAAACCGATAGTCCTTATTTGACGCCGGAACCTTATCGTGGACAAAAAAATGAACCTTATAATGTCATATATGTAGCAAATAAGATTGCAGAAATTAAACAGATAAGTGTCGATACTGTGATAGAGGCAACAACTGAAAATGCCATACAGGTATTTTCTTTACCAATTGTTTCTAGGAAGGAAGTATGATATGGAATATTCTCCTAAAAAAATAAAAGAGTTATTAGAAAACAATGGGTTTAATTTTAAAAAGATGTTTGGACAAAATTTTATTATTGATGAAAATATTATTGATTCGATTATTCGTAAATCAGATATTTTACCAGATAGTTTAGTGATTGAAATAGGGCCAGGCGCTGGATCATTAACAAATAAACTTGCGAAAGTAGCGTCACATGTTTTATGTTATGAGATTGATCATACATTAGATTGTGTACTGAATACAGTATTAGAATATGACCATAATGTAGACGTTATTTATCAAGATTTTTTAAAAAGTAATGTTTTAGCGGATATTCAAAAATATGATTATAAACATTTGTATGTAGTTGCGAATTTACCTTACTATATAACAACACCTATTATTATGAAATTAATTGAAGATCAAATACCTGTTGATAAAATTGTTGTGATGGTACAAAAGGAAGTGGGGAATCGTTTTAAAGCTAAACCTGGTACCAAAGATTATGGATCTTTATCTGTTTTTTTACAGTATTATTATGAAATTGAAAAATTGATGGATGTCAGTAAGCATGTATTTATACCAAAACCAAATGTAGATAGTATTGTGGTATCTTTGGAGAAAAGAAAAAATTTGTATTCTGTTTCTAATCCTAAATTATTTTTTCAATTGGTAAAAGATAGTTTTGTGCAAAAAAGAAAAACATTACGTAATAATTTAAAAGATTATGATTTAAATACGATTCAAAAAGTATTAAATACATATCATTATGATTTATCAGTACGTGCGGAGACATTATCGATTGATATTTTTATTGCGATAGCAAATGCTTTAGATTTAGAATCAAAATAAAATTGATTCTTTTTTAATTATTTGTTGTATAATAGTAAATAATTTATGAAATGCAACCAGAAATAGACAAAAATCACTTGAAAATTGGTAGTGTGCAACCAGTTGAAGTATATAAAATAGAGTCAGAAAGGAGGAAAAAATGAAATTATCAGACAATTTAAAGAAAATTCGAAAAGAACATAATTTGTCGCAAGAACAATTGGCAGAGCAATTAGGTGTTTCTAGACAATCTGTTTCTAAGTGGGAGTCAGGACTTGCATATCCTGAAATGGATAAGATGATTCAACTTTGTCAATTATTTCATCTGAATATAGATGAATTATTAAATCAAGATATCAATGAGGTGAATAGTAAACAGAAAGCCAGTAATCATGTCAATCAATATATTTCTGATATTTTAGATTATATTACAAAAACGATTAACATATTTTCTGCAATGAATTTTAAGGAAACGATAAAATGTATTATGGAACAACTTGGAATTATAGGTTTTATGTTTATCATATTTATGATTGTAGGTATTGTTGGATCTGAGGTAATTAAAAAGTTATTTTCATTTTTATCTGTTTATCATTATTTATCATTTTCTGCAATCTTAGAGGCAATTTACATTTTAATTTGTTTTATTATAGGTGTGATTCTTCTTTTACATATTTTTAAGATTCGTTATTTAAATTATTTTGAGTATATAAAGGAAAATAAGACAAATGATTTTATAGAAAACGATAATGTAGAAAATTTAGATGAAAATAAGACAAGAAAAAAATGGTTTCGTAAAAAAGAACATATTATTATTCGTGATCCTGAGAATTCTGAATATCATTTGGTTTCAGGACTTATTAAAGTATTATTTATTATGTTAAGAGTGATTGCAGGAGAATTCTCGATTCTATTATGTTTTACTTTTGTTTTACTGATTGTATTGATTGTATTATCGTTCTTAGTTGCAAAAACAGGGATTGTATTTATTGGTATTTTACTTTTATTACTTTCTTTACTTGGAATTAATTTCATTTTATTATTTATCTTTTACCAGTTTATTGCAACAAAAGATATTAAATCTAATAAATTAGCTTTATCTTTTATTATTTTATTGATAGCTATAGGTATTGGAATTGGGTTTGTGTCTGTAGGTTTAACTCACTTTAAAATTGTGAATACGATTGAATCTGACAATTACATAACGGAAGAAGTTTCTATTCAAATGCGCGATGATTTTATATTGCATAATGCGTTACAAATAAAATATGTAGAATCTGATAATGAAGATATTAAAATTGTTTCCAAACATTCTTCATATCAGCATATGGACGTAAAAATATTGGAAAATACAATAGATATTGTGTTTACAAAAACTAATTTGTTAGATGCATTTCGTATTGTTGTGCAAGATTTCAATCAACAAGAGATAGTAGATTATTATGTGAATGAAATTTATATTTACACTACGAAAGAAAATATTCAAAAGTTAAAAACAAACGAGACAATGGAATCATAGGATATTTAAATATTATTTGCTTAGTATATGTCATAGAAATATATGCATATACTTTTTTATTTATTTGATTCTATTTGTGACAAAAATCATCAATCCAATACCATACAATAGTATTGGTGAATTCTATGATAGATATATTAAACCGTATTTTATGGGCAATCGCAACTGTACTGATTATAACAACTAGTATTTATTTTACTTTTCATTTAAAATTTATTCAATTTCATTTGAGAGAAATGTTTCATAATTTATTACATAAATCGAAAGTTAAAGATGGAATTAGTTCTTTTCAAGTGTTGATGATGACACTGGCAGGTCGTATTGGTGTTGGTAGTATTGCCGGAATTGCTTTGGCAATCTATATTGGTGGTATTGGCTCTATTTTTTGGCTATGGATAACAGCTATTTTATCGTCGGTTTTAGCATATGCAGAAACTGTACTTGGAATGATTTATAAAAAAAGGGATACGGGTTTCATTTATAAAGGAGGTCCTGCTTATTACATAAGTAATGGTTTAGGAAAAAAGAATTTAGGTAAATTATACGCAATCTTAATTATCGTATGTTATATTGGAGGGTTTATAGGAATTCAGTCTAATACCATTACCAAATCGATTCAAGAAATCAGACCGGTTGGACCACATATAGTTGGGGTTGTTATGGTTGTTGTTACTTTGGTGATCATTTTTGGTGGTGTGAAAAAAATTTCAAGTGTTACTGGAAAGATTGTTCCAGTTATGACACTTGCTTATTTAGGATTGGCATCCTATATTATGGTTGTAAATTGGAGTCAAATACCTTCTTTATTTTTTAATATTTGCAAGGAAGCATTTCATTTTAGACCATTTTTAACAGGGTTTTTAACAAGTTTTATTGTTGGAATTCAAAGGGGCATATTTTCCAATGAGGCAGGGTTAGGAACTGGTAGTATTGCTGCTTCTACAAGTAATAGTGATAGTCCAACGGAGCAAGGATATATTCAAATCCTAGGAATTTATATTACAAGTTTACTCATTTGTACAGCAACTGCACTTATTATTTTAACAAGTGATTATAGTCTATATACATTCACAGATGTCAATGGCATCGAAATTACACAAATGGCTTTTCAATATCATCTAGGAAGTGTCGGTAATGCATTTATATTTAGTTCTATTTTATTGTTTGCCTTTTCAACTATATTAACTGGTTATTATTATGTAGAATCCTCTTTAAAGTTCTTTTTTGATAAAATACATCCTATTCTTCTTATTTTACTGAAGGTTATCACTTTATTTGTTGTCTACTTAGGATGTATAATGTCATCTACTTTTTTATGGAAGTTAGTTGATGTTTTAGTTGCACTCCTCGCAATTATCAATATTTATGGTTTATTTTACCTTAGAGACGAAGTGAAACAAGAATTGTTTATTTATAATATGAAAAAAAGAAAACATTAATAAAATCTATGATACAATGGTATTGGTGAAGTATATGGTAAATAAAGATTGGGATCGTGTTTTAGAATCAGAATTTAAAGCACCTTATTTTCGTGAGTTAGGTATTTTTGTAAAAGATGCCTATCATCATCAAACAATCTATCCAGAGTATAAAGATATTTTTAATGCATTTCGTTATACGGATTATAATGATGTCAAAGTAGTGATTTTAGGTCAAGATCCATATCATGGGGAACATGAAGCACACGGACTTTCTTTTTCTGTCAGAGAAGGAGTTGCGATGCCACCTTCTTTAAGAAATATTTTTCAAGAATTGTATCAAGATATTGGTGTAAGACGAACACAAACGGATTTAACAGATTGGGCAAAACAAGGTGTTCTCCTTTTAAATTCTATTATGACTGTTGTAAAAGATCATCCGTTATCTCATAAAGGCAAGGGATGGGAAATATTTACAGATAATGTTATACGTAAGTTAGGTGAAAGGGAAAAACCAATGGTATTTGTTTTATGGGGAAGTTATGCTCGTAGCAAAAAAGAATTGATTACCAATCCCAAACATTTAATTTTAGAATGTGTACATCCTTCTCCGTTGTCTGCGAATAGAGGCTTTTTTGGAAGTAAACCATTTTCTAAAATTAACGCTTTTTTAGAAAAAAATAATATAGAAAAAATCAATTGGTGAGAAATAAAAAGGTTTTTCATTATCCTTGTGAAAAAGAGGAAATTATTATAAAATAAAATAGAGGTGTTTCACATGGAAGATGCATATCGTTTTTTAATGGAAGATGTCAATTTTAAATATGGAGATACTGTAGTTGCAGCAATTAGTGGTGGACCAGATTCAATGGCTCTTTTACATATGCTTTCTAAAGTCAAAGATGCTATGGAAATCACAGTAGTATGTGCCCATGTAAATCATAATGTGCGTAAAGAAAGTAATGAAGAAGCTGTCTTTGTTGAAAAATTTTGTAGGAATCATGGCATTATTTTTGAATATATGAAGATAGAAGATTATGGAGATGACAATTTTCATAATGAAGCAAGAACCAAACGTTACCATTATTTTGGAGAAATTGTAAAAAAATATCATGCAAGGTACCTATTTACGGCACACCATGGTGATGATTTGATGGAAACAATTTTAATGCGTATAGTAAGAGGATCTACATTAAGAGGATATAGTGGTTTTTCCTATAAAGTAGAAATGGGAAATTATACCATTTTAAGACCTTTTATTGGAGTAACAAAGGGAGAAATTATCGAATATGATAAGAAAAATAAAATTCCATTTGTCAAAGATGCGTCAAATGATAAAGACGTGTATACTAGAAATCGCTTTCGTAAATATGTAGTACCAGCTTTAAAAAAAGAAGATCCAAATGTACATCATAAATTTTTAAAATTTAGTCGTACATTACTGGAATATAATAATTATATTGACCGTCAAGTAGAGAATCTCATACCTCGTATTTATGTCCAAAATGAGTTAAATTTAGATGAATTTTTAAAATTGGATCATGTGATTGCGATGAAAGTCATTTACTATATATTGGAACATGTATATCAGGATGACTTAATGTTAATTACAGATCATCATGCAGAATTGATTTTACAATTGATTTTATCCAAAAAAGCCAACGCTTATATTTATTTGCCAAATCATTTAAAAGCAGTTAAAACATATGATAAATTGACTTTCATTTGTGATGAAGAACCAAATGGTTCTTATGAAATTGAATTGATTCAATATTTGAATTTACCAAATGGCAAAAATATTGAAGTGGTTTCTAAAAGTTCGAAAGATGACAATTTTATCTGTCGTTTATCCAGTGATGATATTGTTTTTCCATTACATGTTCGCAATCGTATAAATGGAGATAAAATGGCTGTAAAGGGAATGTTAGGTAGAAAGAAAATTAATGATATCTTTATTGATGAAAAAATTCCTATGAATGAAAGGGAGTTATGGCCGATTGTTGTCGATTCTAAGGGAACGATTGTATGGCTACCAGGATTAAAGAAGTCAAAATTTGACAAAACAAAAGAAGAAAAGTATGATATAATACTAAAGTACTATTAAAGAAGGGAGAATTTTGATGAATAAAAAAGTTGTAAAACGTGGATTAATGCCCTATTTATTTTTATTTCTTGTGATACTAGGCATTATCTATTTTTTTAATATTACAAATCAGAAAGTAAATGTCATTAGTTATGATGCATTTATGAATGAAGTTGAAAAAAATAATGTAAGTGAAATTGTAATTACACCAAAAGATCGTGCCCATGTATACGAAATTACAGGAATTTTAAAAGATTATAATGAAGGAGAGAGTTTTTTCTTTCGCGTTCCTCTTGCCGAAGAAGTGATGTCGAAAATACTAAATGCAGAAGAAAAATATGGATTTGTTGTTAATACGAAAAATGATCCAGAATCAAGTACATTTCTGTTATTTTTAATTAATGTATTACCAATGGTAATTCTAATTGGAGCAGCTTTCTTCTTTATTATGCGCCAAATGGGTAGTGCAAATAAATCTATGGATTTTGGAAAAAGTAGGGCTCGTTTGAATGAAGATAGTAGAAAAGTAACTTTCAAACAAGTTGCCGGATTAACTGAAGAAAAAGAAGAAGTTCAAGAATTGATAGATTTCTTAAAAAATCCAAAGAAATTTCAACGTTTAGGTGCGAGAATTCCAAAAGGTGTTTTATTAGTTGGTCCTCCAGGAACAGGTAAAACTTTACTCGCAAGAGCTGTTGCAGGGGAAGCTAACGTACCATTCTATTACATTAGTGGTTCTGATTTTGTGGAATTATTTGTCGGAGTTGGAGCAAGTCGTGTTCGTGACATGTTTAAACAAGCAAAACACAATGCACCATGCTTAATTTTTATTGATGAAATTGATGCAGTTGGACGTCAACGTGGTGCTGGTTTAGGTGGAGGTCATGATGAACGTGAACAAACATTAAACCAATTATTAACAGAGATGGATGGATTTGGTGCCAATGAAGGAATTATTATCATTGCTGCTACGAACCGTCCAGATGTATTAGATCCTGCTCTTTTAAGACCTGGTCGTTTTGATCGTCAAGTGACAGTTGCCTTACCTGATGTAAAAGGTAGAGAAGAAATTTTGGAAGTACATGCTGCAAATAAAATTTTTGCAAAAGATGTAAAACTATCTCATATTGCAAGAAGAACTGTTGGTATGAGCGGTGCTGATTTGGAAAACTTATTAAATGAAGCTGCTTTACTTGCAGTTAGAAGAAATAAAAATGCTATTACTATGGCCGAAATTGATGAAGCACATGACCGTGTCCTCATGGGACCTGCTAAAAAGAGCCATAAGTATACAGAACGAGAACGTAAAGTAGTTGCCTACCATGAAGCAGGACATGCGGTTATGGGAATTAAATTAGACGGAGCCAACGAAGTCCAAAAAATTACAATTATTCCTCGTGGTGCTGCTGGTGGTTATAATATGATGCAACCAAAAGAAGAAACTTATTTATCAACTAAAAGAGAATTATTGGATCAAATTAGTGGATTACTTGGTGGACGTGTTGCCGAAGAAATTGTTTTTGACGAAATGACAACAGGTGCCCAAAATGACTTAGAGCGTGCGACTAAGATTGCGCGTGCTATGATAACTGAATTTGGTATGAGTGATTTAGGACCTGTACAATTTGAACATCAAGAATCAAGTGTATTCTTAGGTCGAGATTACAATAAGAGTCGTAATTTTTCTAGTCAAGTTGCTTTTGAAATTGACCAAGAACAAAGAAAAATTATTAATGAATGTTATGAAATTACAAAAAAGACTATTTCCCAAAATAGAAAATTGCTAGATTTAATTGCTGAATCATTATTAGAATATGAAACACTTACGAAAGAACAAATTGATTATTTGGTAGAACATGGATGTATGCCAGATAATGATTTAGAAGTAGACTACAGCAATTTTAAAGAAGCAAGTTTAGATGATTTATCATTAAATGAATTAAAAGAACTTGCTAAAGAAAAAGGAATTTCTGGATATTCTAAGATGAATAAGGAAGAGTTAAAAGAAAAATTAGAAGAAAAATAATCTTCTAATTTTTTTGTTTTTCATTTTTATTCTTGTTGGTTCTTCCTAGAAGATAATCGATACTGGTTCCATAAAAGTCTGCTAAACGAATTAACATATCGGTCGGAATATCATTGCTATCCGTTTCATAATATGAGTAACCAAGTTGGGAAATATTTAATATATTTGCGATATCTTTTTGTGCTAAGTCTTTATCCTCTTTTAAATTTTTGAATCGTTTATACATCATCTTGTTGTTCCTCCTATCAAAGATTATACTGATTGGAATTTAAAAATGTATAAAATAGGGACGAAATAGTCTATTGAATGTTTGAACCGAAATAATGACTGCCAAAACCTAACTTTGGAAAAGTGGATTATGGCTATCAGTCAACTTTCCAAAAGGAGTAAAAAGTTTTGATTTAAAATAAAAAGTATCACAAATTATGATGAATGTATAAAAAATGAGATTCAATTTAATGTATATGAACCAATAAGAAAAATACCAATTGATGCATAGATTGACGAAAGGTGAAATGCTCAGTGATTATCACCTTTTTTCTTTGATTTCAACTGTTTATTCAATAAAGATAAAGTAGTAAATCTGGGAAATCCATATAAAATAAAAATAACGATAGCAAAATAGAATTATATGTGATAAAATATATGTTAGATTATGTAGTTAGAAAATGGTGATTTTATGGGGAAAATAATTGCTTTAGTCAATCAAAAAGGTGGCGTTGGAAAAACAACATCTAGTATTAACTTGGCGGCTTCTCTTGGAATATTAAAAAAGAAAGTGTTATTAGTTGATTTAGATCCACAAGGAAATTCTACAACAGGAGTTGGAATTGGAAAAACAGACTATGAAAAAAGTATCTATGAATTATTAAAGGATGAAGCAACATTAAAAGAAGTAATTATCCGAACAGAATTTAAAAATTTGTATGTTATACCTGCAACCATTAATTTAGCAGGTGTTGATTTTGAATTGATGGAAAAAAGTAAGATGGACCCAGAGTTTACAAGGGGTGCACAATTGAAAAAATATTTAGATCAAGCAAAAGGTATTTTTGATTATATTATCATTGATTGCCCACCATCTTTAGGTATTTTAACGACAAATGCATTAACGGCTGCAGATTCAGTAATTATTCCAGTACAATGTGAATTTTTTGCTTTGGAAGGAATTATGCAACTATTAAATACTATTATGCTTGCACAAAAGAATTTAAATCCAACTTTAAATATTGAAGGTGTATTGCTTACCATGTTAGATAGTAGAACCAATTTGGGATTAGAAGTTGTAGAAGATATCAAAAGTTACTTTAGAGAGAAAGTGTATGACACAATTATTCCTAGACTTGTACGTTTATCAGAAGCACCAAGCCATGGTAAACCAATTATTTCATATGATCCACAAAGTCGTGGAACAGAAGCTTATTTGAATTTAGCGAAGGAAGTGATTGAGCGAAATGGAAACTAAAAAAAGAGCATTAGGACGTGGATTAGAGCAATTGTTCAATAATGAAAATTTAGATGTAGATGCAATTGAAAAAACTATCTATGAAACGGCAAGTAATGAAGAAATTGTTGAAATAGATATTAGTGAATTACGTCCAAATCCTTATCAACCAAGAAAAGTATTTGATGATGAAGCATTGAGAGAACTTGCTTCCTCTATTAAGGAACATGGTGTCTTTCAACCAATCATTGTAAAGAAAAGTATTAAAGGATATGAAATCATTGCAGGTGAAAGACGTGTTCGTGCCAGTAAACTTGCAGGATTGGAAAAAGTCCCTGCCATTATTCGTAGTTTTACAGATGAACAAATGATGGAAATTGCATTATTAGAAAATTTACAAAGGGAAAATTTAAGTGCGATTGAAGAAGCAAATGCCTATAAAACTATGTTGGAACATTTACATTTGACACAAGAACAGCTGGCTTTAAAGGTTGGAAAAAGCAGAAGCCATATTACGAATATTTTAGGATTACTCCGTCTTCCAAAAGATGTCCAGAATATGATAAGCAATTCTCAAATTACCATGGGGCATGCACGTGTTTTAAGTAAATTAGATGATGAAAACCAAATTCGTGAAATGGCAAATAAAATTGTTAATGAAAAGTTTTCTGTACGTGAAGTAGAATCTTTAACAGATTCAAACGAATTTGTACGTACGGTTAAAATTCAAAAGAGAAAACAGCCAGAGGCAAAAGAATTCAAATATGTAGAAGATTTACTTAGTGATAAATTAGATGCAAAGGTAAGAATAAAAGATAAAAAGATTGAAATATCCTTTATTTCAGTCGCAGATTTAAATCGTATTTTAGAAATTATTGATGTAAAAGAATAAATCATTAGGTGGCGATTATATGAATGAATATAAATTGGGGAGTATTGTTGTAATGAAAAAACCCCATCCATGTGGTACCAATGAATGGGAAATCATTCGCCTAGGTGCTGATATTAAGATTAAATGTGTTAAATGTGGTAGAAGTGTTATGATTCCGCGTATTGATTTTAATAAAAAATTGAAGAAGGTAACTACCTATTAGGAGGTATTATGGCTAGAAGAAACAAAAAAGATAAAAAGATGGGGCCTGTGCTGGTCTTAACGTTAATTACATTATTTATAGCAGTTTTGAGTTTTGTCTTTTCTATTTTAGAAATTGAAGGTTCACAAACTGTAATTGCGAATGGAACATTGGAGTCCTCTTTAATGACAGTTAAAAATGTACTTAGCATAGATGGACTTCGTTTTTTCATTGGTAAAGCAGTTTCGAATTTAAATATGCTTGAGCCACTTATTTATTTTATTATTGCTTTAATTGGAATTGGAATTTGTGAGAAAAGTGGATTTTTAAAAGTTCTTTTTACACCTTTATATAAAGTAAAATTGAATTTTGTTATTTTTATTACAATTATAGTTGGAATGATTAGTTCTGTAATGGGAAATTATAGTTATGTATTTTTAATTCCTTTGATTGGAATTCTGTATAAATATATTGGTAAAAATCCAATGCTTGGAATATTAATTATGTTTCTAGGAATTTCTTTGGGATATGGAACTGGTTTTATCTTCAATTACAATGATCATTTAATTGGTATGACAGCGCAAAGTTCCGCACAATTAAATGTAGATCCAAATTATGCATATAGTTTATTTTCTAACATTTACATATCAATCATATCTACCATTTTAATTTCTATTATATCTACATTTATTATTGATAAATTCTTAGTATCCAAATTTTCTATCCGTTATGCAACTGAGGAAGAAGAGTTGAATGTATCTGCTAAAGCATTGATAGCTGCTTTATTGTTTGGTCTTGCTTATATTATTTTGATTATCTATATGATTTTACCAATCCATGCACCAATGGCTGGTATATTATTAGACCATAATGCAGTTAGATATATGGATCAATTACTAGGCAATAATGCACCATTTGGTAATGGCTTGGTTTTAATCATAACATTCTTGTTTATTATTTTTGGATATATATATGGTAAAGTATCAGGAAATATTAAGAATGGAAGTGAGTTTAGTTTAGGTTTATCTAAAAACTTTGAAAATTTAGGATTCTTATTTGTACTTACATTCTTCGCATCACAAATGCTTGCTATTTTAAATTGGTCTAATCTAGGTGTAGTTGTTGCGACGCGATTAATAGAGTTTATGAATGGATTACAATTTTCTGGTATTATTTTGATTATTACGTTCTTTATAATTGTTATCCTAATGAGTATTTTATTGCCAGGTACAATGGATAAATGGAATCTTTTATATCCAACTGTAATACCATTATTTATGCGTTCTAATATTACACCAGGATTTACACAATTTATATTTAAAGTTGCAGATGGTATTGGAAAATGTATTACACCTATATTTGTATATTTCATTATTATGCTTGCTTTCTTAGAAAAATATAAAACAGATGAAAAGCATCCAATTAGTGTATTTGGAACATTAAAACTAATTTGGCCAACAGTATTTATTATTGCAGGTGTATGGTTACTTATTTTAATTTTATGGTATGTTATTGGATTACCAATTGGAATTGGAACATATATCACATTATAAAGAATCTTGTAATCAAGATTCTTTTTGTTATAATGAATTCGTTAATAAAATTATTAAACAACAATTGGTGGTTTTTTAAATTATCTTTGAGCAAGAAAAAATATATGATATAATGATTAAGAAATGAGGCGATTGCATGAGTTTAACTGCAGGAATTGTTGGACTTCCTAATGTTGGAAAATCTACATTGTTTAATGCAATTACAAAAAAGAATATATTGGCAGCTAATTATCCATTTGCGACAATTGACCCAAATGTTGGAGTAGTAACGGTACCCGATAAACGCTTAGAATTTTTAGAAAAACTATATATTCCAGAGCGTACAATTCCCACTACATTTGAATTTACAGATATTGCTGGATTAGTCAAAGGTGCATCTAATGGAGAAGGATTGGGTAATAAATTCTTAAGTCATATTCGAGAAGTCGATGCGATTTGTGAAGTAGTTCGTTGTTTTGAAGATAAGAATATCATTCATGTCGAAGGTGGTGTAGATCCTATTCGTGATATTGAAATTATCAATGTCGAACTGATGCTTGCTGATTTGGAAATCATTGATAATCGTTTAGGTCGTATTGGAAAAAAGGCAGCTATGTCAAAAGATAAGGAAACGAAATTTGAAGTAGATGTACTGACAAAAATAAAAGAAAATTTGGAACAAAATGTTCCACTAAGACAAGTTTCATTTGATGAAGAAGAATTAAAATTAATGAAACCATTCAATTTACTTACTTTAAAACCAATTATTTATATGGCAAATGTGAGTGAAGAAGATTTAATTTCAGAAGAAAATCAATATGTAAATCGAGTCAAAGAATATGCATCTTTGGAAAATGCTGAAGTAATTGTCGTATGTGCAAAAATAGAATCAGAATTATCAGAGTTAAACGATGATGATAAAATGGCATTCTTAAATGATTTGGGAATTGCCGAAAGTGGGTTAGATAAGTTAATTAAAGCAACTTATTCTTTACTAGGACTTGCTACTTATTTTACAGCAGGAACAGATGAATGTCGGGCTTGGACATTTCGTAAAGGCATGAAAGCACCAGAATGTGCAGGAATTATTCACAGTGATTTTGAACGAGGATTTATACGAGCTGAAATAATGAGTTATGAGGATTTAGAACAATATGGTTCAGAATTAAAAGTCAAAGAAGCAGGTCGTATGCGTTTAGAAGGAAAAGAGTATATTATGCGTGATGGAGACATTTGTCATTTTCGTTTTAATGTATAAGATTGTATTCGTAATGTTTTTATATAGTTTTGTATATATTAAAAATAAGGAGGATTTATATGGAATTTAAAAATGTAATGTCAAAGATATTTTTATGGATGTTTTTAGGTTTGTTAGTAACTTTTGGTACTGGTTATTATATATCAACTAATGAAAATATGATTTACAATATTTTTTCAGGAGGAATGTTTCTATTCTTAATAATTCTTGAGCTTGTCATCGTAATAGTTTTATCTGCACGAATTCGTAAAATGAACCCGATGACCGCAAAAATTATGTTTCTTTTGTACTCATTTATAACAGGAGTTACTTTTGCGTCAATCTTTATTGAATTTCAATTAGAATCTATTCTATTTGTATTTCTTATTTCAGCAATATTGTTTGGAATATTTGCTTTGTTCGGTCACTTTACAAAATTAGACTTAACAAAAATAGGGACGTTTCTATTAATGGCGTTGATTGGTATTATTTTATGTACTATTATCAATTTATTTCTCAATAATGAAATATTTGATATCATTATTTCTTGTATTAGTTTACTTGTATTTTTAGGATTTACAGCATATGATATTCAAAAAATTAAATTATTGAGTTATCACTTTGAACACGAAGATCATCTCGCTATTATTGGGGCATTAGAATTATACTTAGATTTTATTAACATATTTTTAGATTTACTAAGCATATTTGGTAAGTCAAATGACTAAGGAGTAAAGCTCCTTTTTATTTGATAAAATGCAAAAAATATTGTTTAAATATGCTTTTTATTTCAATAAATAGTATATAAATAATATAAAATATCATATATATAGAGAGAAAAATGCTTTACATGATAAAGCTTTTTTGTTATAATGATTAGCGAGTATTAATTTACTCCTTGCTTCAATAGAAGCCGAATAGACCAAAAGGAGGTGCAAAAACATGAATCATTATGAAATTATGTTTATTGTAAGACCAACATTAAGTGAAGATGAAATTAAAAAAGTAATCGAAAACTTTGGAAAAATCTTAACTGAAAATGGTGCTACTATAACAGATCAAAAAGACATGGGCCAAAGAGAATTAGCGTATGAAATTAAAAAATTCAAAAGTGGATACTACTATGTATATCAAGTAGAAGCTAGCGATGATAAAGCTATCAAAGAATTTGATCGTTTGGCTTTGATTAGTAATGATGTAATTCGTCATTTAATTACAAAATTAGAAAAGTAGAGGTATTCATATGAATCGAGTAATATTATTAGGAAGATTAACTGCAAAACCAGAATTAAGATATACGGGCTCTAATGTACCATTTACACGTTTTTCAATTGCGGTAAATAGAGCATTCAGTAATCAAGAAGGTCAAAGAGAAGCAGATTTTATTAATATTGTAGCTTGGAGAAAACAAGCTGAAACCATTTGCAATTATTTTGATAAAGGAAATCAAATTGCAATTGAAGGAAGATTACAAACAGGAAGTTATGATGACAAAGATGGAAATAAAAGATATACAACTGATGTTGTGTTAGATCAATTTCATTTTGTAGAAAGTAAAGCACAAAGGGAAGCATCTCATACAAATGATGTAAGTCCATATGACTATCAAGATGCTCCAGTCAATGATGTCAATGTGGAGAATGATCCATTTGCTGATTTCGGAGATAGTGTTTCAATTGATGATAACTTCTTAGATTAAAGGAGGATATTATGGCTGAATTTTATAGAAAAAAGAAAAAAGTATGTCAAATGTGTGCTGGAAAATCAGTAGACTATAAAGACGCTGAAATTATAAAAAAATATATCAGCGGTGATAAAGGTAAAATTTTACCAAGAAGAATTACAGGAGCTTGCTCAAAACACCAAAGACATATTGCAAACGAAGTTAAGAAAGCTCGTTTCATGGCATTGATACCATTCGTAAAGTAAGATAGTAAAGTCTTACTTTTTCTTTTTATAAATTTGTGATATACTTAACATATATAAGTTTTGAATCGGGTGATATATGGTGAAAAGGCATAAATGGATGTTAATATTATTATTGTTTTCATTTGTTTTGTTTGCTTTTGCGCTTTTTCTTTTTAATGACTTCTCCTTTATATTATTAGGATTGGGAATCATCATTATAGGAGTTGTTACCATGATTAAAATAAATGAGCATAAGGAGTGAAATGTATGACAGTAGCATTAATTACTGCTGCAGGAACTGGTAGCAGATTTGGAACTGATGTTCCGAAACAATTTTTAACAGTATATAATAAACCGGTTATTATATATACTTTAGAAAAATTTCAACAATATCCAGGAATTGATGAAATTTTAGTAACTTGTTTGGAAGGATGGGAACCTATATTAACTGCATATGCCAAACAATATGGAATTACTAAGTTGAAATGGGTTATTACAGGTGGTAAAACAGGGCAAGAATCTATTAAAAAAGGAATTGATTTTTTACGTGCACAGTGCGAGGAAGATACCATTGTGGTTGTACATGATGGAAATAGAGCACTCGTATCTGATGACATTATTTCTGATGCGATTGTAACTTGTAGGGAAAAAGGAAATGCAGTAGCAGTCATTCCATGTCAAGAGGTAATTGTAGAAACGCAAGATCAGATGACTTCTGATACATACTTGGTTCGTGAGAATCTGAAAAGAACGCAAACTCCACATGCTTTTTATTTAAAAGATATGATTTGGGCACATGAAATGGCCGAGCAAAAATCAATTTTTGATGCGGTTGCTACTTGTGACTTAATGATGCGATTAGGTATAAAAATATATTTTTCTAAGGGTAATGAACAAAATATTAAAATTACAACAAGTGATGATATGAAAATATTTAAGGCGTTGGCGAACCATGATGAATAATATAATAGAATCACTTGATTATCAAGAATGCTTAGATGGGACAATTCATTTGCCTTTGCCATGGAAAAAACTAGATAATAAAAATGTTCTAGTTACAGGAGCCTATGGTTTAGTTGGCTCTTATTTAGTAGATGCTTTGATGCATTGTAAACAAAATGTACATGTTTATGCATTAGGCAGAGATATTGCAAAAATGAAAGATAGATTTTCATATTATGAAAATAATGAACGATTTCATGCAATCATTCAAGATATTACAGAACCTTTTCATGATGAGATTGCATTTGATTATATTATCCATGCTGCAAGTGGAGCTAGTCCAAAATTGTATTCCACGAATCCAGTAGGAATCATGACAGCTAATTTTTTAGGAATGCTCAATATTTTAGAACATGCTAGAAAAACGAGATGTGAGCGTATTTACTATGTATCCAGTAGTGAAGTTTACGGAGATGGAGCTAAAAATGAAGTAAATGAAAATGCTCAAGTTTTAATTTCTTTGGGTAATTTTCGTAATTGTTATCCGGATAGTAAACGTGCAACCGAAACACTATGTCAAAGCTATATTAGACAATATAATTTAGATATCATTATTGGTAGATTTTCACACATATATGGACCAACCTATACCAAAACAGATGATAAAGCAGTTGCACAATTTTTAAATAAAGCTGTAGAGCATGAACCGATTGTATTAAAGAGTACTGGAATGCAGAAAAGATCTTATTGCCATGTGGCAGATGCAGTAAATGCAATTTTCTATCAGCTATTTCTTGGAGAAAATGGCGAAGCTTATAATATTGCTAACAATGATAGTTATATTACAATTGCTGATTTAGCAGCTACAATTGCAAGAATTGCGAATGTAGAAGTACAATATGATATTCCAGATGAAATTGAAAAAGCTGGGTACACTCCTATTTTAGAAACTAGTATGTCTACTGCAAAATTAGAATCTTTAGGTTGGAAACCAAAATATAATATTGAAAAAGGAATTCAAAATACGATAAATATTAGGGGATGTATTAACCATGAGTAATCAAGAATATATTGTGAAAAAGAAAAAAGATGGAACAATTGTAACTGTAAAGGATGTTCAAAATGCACTTTTGGGTATGATGGTTGACATTGATCACATTTGCCGTGAAAATAATATTCCATATATTTTAACAGGTGGTACTGCATTGGGTGCTATTCGACATAAAGGATTTATTCCTTGGGATGACGATTTGGATATTGCAATGATGCGAAAAGATTATAAACGTTTTATTAAAGTACTAAAGGAAAAATTGCCAGAGCAATATACGTTTCATTGCTATGAACAAAATAAAAAATATAATGTTACAATTCCGCCAATGAAAATTCGAAAACGAAATACGTATATTAAAGAGGTGAATACGTTACTTGCTAATAAGTGTAGTGATTGTGATGGTATTTTTATTGATGTTTTTGTATTAGACTATGTAAGTAAGCATAAAATCATTGATGTACCTTTCAGATGCATAAATGGTCTATTGATGTTAATCATCAATGGGTTTGAAAACATTCATATTAATCCAATCCCTTTAAAATCGCTATTTGTTGGGATTGCTAAATTTTATGGTTGGTTAAATCGTAAGTCAAAATACATTGGTTTTGATTTAACTTGGACTTATATAAAACCATGGAAAGGTCATATTTTCAAATATGAGGATGTCTATCCAACAAAAGACGTGGAGTTTGAAAATTATAAATTCAAAATGGCTAATAATCATGATGCGTTTTTACGTATGGATATTGGTCCAACCTATATGACACCGCCACCAGAAAATAAAAGGTTTGCAAAGCATACTGTAGATATTAACTTAGATGGCCCAAATCCAGAAGAATAGCTATTACTTCAAGTAATAGTTTTTTGTATAGATTGAAGATGTAGAAATTCCGTTCTCATTTGACAATATTTGATGGTTTTTTGCATAATTAATACATTAAATAAGAAGCAAAAAACTTATGTATTTGTTTCAATGATGGCGTAGATGGGGAAATAGGTACTAATGAAATTACTGTAAAAGGGATAAAAACAATTGGAGTGAGTTTTACTTACATAAATGGAAGAGTAATAAAAGTTGAACAGATTTAGAAAAATATGCACTGCAAGTAATTTGGTAAGTACAATCGGAACAAATGTAAAATGATATTAAACCATAATATTACTGCAAGAACCGTACAGAATTATTCATAGATGATGCATAACTATTCGTATGGGAATGAAAAAAGCATCAGAAAACAAAAAAATTACAAAAATGTCTAATTTTCTCTTGCATTTCATATAATATTCATGTACAATTATGTATGTGTGGCATGCGTTGATGTGTGAGGTTGCCGATACGCCAGGTTAAGTTGTTATAAAAAATAACTTGATATCGGGTTTTTACACGGAGCAAGTCTATACTAGATATAGGCGAAGGGAGGATACAATATGGCTAAAACAAAGGTTAGTATCAAATTAAAAGCATTTGAACATAAAAGTTTGGATGCAGCTTGTGCTAAAATTGTGGAAACTGTAAAAAGAACAGGTGGCGAAATTAGTGGACCAATTCCACTACCAACTGAGATTGAAAAAATCACTATCTTAAGAGCAGTACACAAATACAAAGACTCAAGAGAACAATTTGAAAAAAGAACACACAAAAGACTTATTGTAATCAACAATCCAAGCAAGGAAGCAATTGAGGCATTAACTCATTTAGAAATTCCAAGTGGTGTTGATATTCAAATTAAGTTATAAAAAATTAAGGAGGAAAAGTTATGAAAGGAATCTTAGGTCGTAAATTAGGAATGACTCAAGTATTTACAAAATCTGGAAAATTGATTCCTGTAACTGTTATTGAAGTAGAACCAAATGTGGTTACACAAATCAAAACAAAAGAAAATGATGGTTACGAAGCAATTCAATTAGGTTTTGATTCAAAAAGAGAAAAACTAGCGACAAAAGCTTCAGTTGGAATTACCAACAAAGCAAACACTACACCTAAGCGCTTCTTTAGAGAAATTAGGGGTGTAGATGTAGCAAACTATTCTTTAGGACAAGAAATCAAAGTAGATATTTTTACTGAAGGAGAAGTTGTAGATGTAACAGGAACTACAAAAGGTAAAGGGTTCCAAGGTGTTATTAAAAGACATGGGCAATCAAGAGGACCTATGGGACATGGATCTCATTATCATAGAGGACCAGGTTCAATGGGTACGATGAGACCAATGCGTGTTTTCAAAGGTAAAAAATTACCAGGACATATGGGTACATTAACAGTAACAATCCAAAATCTTGAAATTGTTATGGTTGATGTGGAAAATAATGTAATCTTAGTTAAAGGAAATGTTCCAGGAGCTAAAAAATCTTTAGTTGTTATTAAAACAGCTGTGAAAAATCCAGGAAAGATAAATGCTACTGAAGAATTAAATTCTTATGTAGATGTTGAACCTGTTGAAGAAGCTGAAGTAACTGAAGTAAACGAAGACACAACTGCATTGGAATCTACTGAAGAAAGTACAGAAGAGGTAGAAACAACAGAAGAAGTCACTGAAGAGGCTACTACAGAATCAGTTGAAGAAACTGAGGAAGTAGAAGAATCAGCGGAAACAACAGAAGAAACTACTGAAACTGTGGAAGAAAATTAGTAGGGAGGCAAATTATGAAAAAAATGTCTGTATTAAATATGAATGGTGAAAAAGTTAGCGACATTTCATTAAACGAAGAAGTTTGGGGAATTGTTCCAAACGATGCCGTTTTATATGATGCGATTACATTAGCAAGAAATTCTGAAAGACAAGGTACTCATGAAACAAAAACACGTAGTGAAGTAAGCGGTGGTGGAAGAAAACCATGGCGTCAAAAAGGAACAGGTCGTGCTCGTCAAGGTAGTATTCGTGCAGCTCAATGGTATCATGGTGGTATCGTATTTGGGCCACATATGAGAAGTTATGACAAAAAGATGAATCGTAAAGAAAGAAGATTAGCTTTAAAATCAGCTTTAGCTTATAAAACCATCAATAGTGAATTAATCGTTGTGGATGGAATTCATTTTGAAAATGGAAAAACGAAAGAAGCTGTTACTTTCTTAAATTCATTAAAAGTTGATAAAAATGTGCTAATTGTTGTAGATACAATTGATGAAAATACGATTTTAGCAACACGTAACTTAAATAATGTAATTTTATTAGAAGCAAATGAAATTAATACATTGGATATTGTTTCTGCAAATTACATGATTGTTACAACAGATGCAATGAAACAAATAGAGGAGGTGCTTGTTTAATGAATAACTATAGAGATATTATTAAAGCACCAATTATTACTGAAAAGAGTGCTGATTTAGCGCAAAATCACAATACAATTACATTTAGTGTAGATGTGAAAGCAAATAAAACACAAATCAAACAAGCAATAGAAAAGATTTTCAATGTAAAAGTAGAAAGTGTAAATACTGTAAACGTAAAACCTAAGAAAAAAAGAGTAGGTCGTTATGTTGGAAAAACAAATAAAGTGAAAAAAGCAATTGTTAAACTAAGAGAAGGAAGTTCAATTGAACTGAACTAATCTAAAGGAGGATATATATGGCGATTAAAAGTTATAAACCAATAACTCCAGGAACTCGTGGTATGTCAAAACTTGTAAATGAAGAAATTACCAAAACGACACCTGAGAAATCATTGGTTGTTACATTAAAGAAAAACGGTGGTCGTAATAATCAAGGTAGAGTGACTGTAAGACATCGTGGCGGTGGAGCCAAAAGAAAATACCGTATTATTGATTTTAAAAGAGATAAAGATGGTGTTGTTGGAACAGTTTCATCTATTGAATACGATCCAAATAGAACTGCTAACATTGCTTTAATTACATATGCCGATGGAGAAAAAAGATATATTATTGCTCCAAATGGTTTAAAAGTAGGAATGAAAGTGGAAAGTGGTGTGAATGCAGATATTAAAGTCGGTAATGCATTACCACTTGAAAATATTCCAGAAGGTACTATGGTTCATAACATAGAATTAAAAGTTGGAAAAGGTGGAGAATTAGCCCGTTCAGCTGGAGCAAGCGTTCAAATCTTAGGACGTGAGGGAAAATATACATTACTACGTTTAACAAGTGGTGAAGTTCGTAAAGTATTAAGTGCTTGTAGAGCAACTATTGGTGAAGTAGGTAATGCGGATCATGAACTTGTAAGTATTGGTAAAGCTGGTCGTAAAAGACATATGGGTATTCGTCCTACTGTTCGTGGATCAGTTATGAACCCTAATGATCACCCTCATGGTGGTGGAGAAGGTCGTGCACCTGTTGGACGTAAAGGACCAGTTACTCCTTGGGGTAAACCTGCATTGGGATATAAGACACGTCAAAACAAAAAAGCTTCTGATAAGTTAATTGTTCGTCGTCGTAAAAAATAGTGAAAGGATGGTTTAGATGGCAAGAAGTTTAAAAAAGGGACCTTTTATTGATACACATTTGATGAAAAAGGTCGAAGCCGTAAATGTTTCTGGAAAGAAAGAAGTAATTAAAACATGGTCTCGCCGTTCAACAATTTATCCTGAATTTATTGGACACACATTTGCTGTTCATAATGGTAAAGAATTTATTCCAGTTTATGTTACAGAAGATATGGTCGGACATAAATTAGGAGAATTTGTACCAACACGTAAATTTGGTGGACATGGCGATAACAAAGATAAAAAATAATGATTACCAGGAAGGAGGACTAAAATGGAAGCAAAAGCGATTGCAAAATCTTTAAGAATTGCACCTCGCAAGTGCCGTTTAGTTATAGATTTAATACGTGGTAAGAGCGTAGAAGAAGCGGATATTATTTTATGCAATTTAAATAAAGATGCTGCTAGATTAAGTCATAAAGTATTAAAATCTGCAGTAGCAAATGCGGAAAATAATTTACATTTAGATAAGGCTAGTTTATATGTTAAAGAAGCATATGTAAATGAAGGTCAAACTTTAAAAAGAATGAAATTCGGATCACGTGGACATGTCGATCCAATTAAGAGAAGAACAAGTCACATAACAATAGTTGTTAGTGATGAAAAATAGTAAAGGAGGGTAACTGATGGGTCAAAAGGTTAGTCCAATTGGACTTAGAATGGGAATCAATAAAACCTGGGAATCAAAATGGTTTGCAGGAAATAAAGATTTTGCAAAATTCTTAAATAATGACAATCAAATTCGTAAATTTTTAGGAAAAAAATTAAAAGATGCATCTGTTTCAAATATTATTATTGAAAGAAATGCTACTAAAACTGACATCATTATCCACACTGCAAAACCAGGTGTTGTAATTGGACACGGTGGAGATGAAATTGAAAAGCTTAAAAGTGAGCTTTCAAAATTAGTAAATGAAAATGTTCAAATTTCTATTATGGAAGTAAAAAACCCAGATATCAATGCAGCTTTAGTTGCAGAAAATATCGCACATCAAATTGAAAATCGTGTTTCATTCCGTGTTGCACAAAAGAAAGCAATCAGAAATGCGATGAAGGCAGGAGCAAAAGGAATTAAAACTTCAGTATCTGGACGTTTAGGTGGAGCTGATATGGCAAGAACAGAAGGATATACAGAAGGAAATATTCCATTACATACTTTAAGAGCTGATGTAGATTATGCACATAAAGAAGCAGATACTACTTATGGTAAGATAGGTGTAAAAGTATGGATTTATAAAGGAGAAATCCTAGCCTCTAAAGAAAAGGAGGTAAAATCAAATGGCAGTCATACCAAAAAGAACTAAATATAGAAGACCACACCGTTTACGTTATGATGGTGTAGCTAAAGGAAATACAAAAGTTAACTTTGGTGAATATGGTTTAATGGCAATGGAAGGTGCTTGGATTACACAACAACAAATCGAAGCAGCTCGTGTTGCTATGACGCGTTATATGAAACGTGGTGGAAAAGTATGGATTAATATCTTCCCACACCTTTCATTAACAAAAATTCCATTAGAAACTCGTATGGGTAAAGGTAAAGGTCAACCAGAAGTATGGGTAGCAGTTGTAAAAAAAGGAAAAATTATGTTTGAAATTGCTGGTGTATCAGAAGAAGTGGCTCGTGAAGCATTAAGACTTGCTATGCACAAGCTTCCAATCAAATGTAAATTTGTAACAAGAGAAAGTGGTGAGGCAAGTGAAAAATAAGGAAATCAGAGATATGACAACAGAAGAATTAAATCAAAAAATCGAAGAATACAAAGAAGAATTATTTAATTTACGTTTTAGCCAAGCTACAGGAAATCTTGAGAAACCTTCAAGAATTCATGAACTTAGAAAGTTAGTTGCTCGTATGAAAACTATCTTACGTGAACGTGAACTAATCAAGAAGGAGGATAACTAATGGAAACTGTAAATAAACGTGGAATCGTTGGAACTGTTGTGAGTGATAAAACAGATAAAACAATTACTGTTTTAGTTGAAACCTACAGAAAAGATCCATTGTATGGAAAACGTGTAAAATATTCAAAAAAATATGCTGCTCATGATGAAAATAATGAAGCTAAAGTAGGAGATAAAGTACGTATTGTAGAAACTAGACCATTATCTAGAACAAAACATTTCCGCTTAGTCGAAGTCATAGAAAAAGCAATCATTTTATAATGAAAACTGGGAGGAGGATCAATTTATGGTTCAACAAGAAAGCCGTTTAAAAGTTGCTGATAACTCTGGAGCACGTGAAGTCAGTGTTATTCGTGTTCTTGGTGGAAGCAAAGTAAAAACCGGAAATATTGGAGATATCGTTGTTGCTACGGTAAAAAAAGCAATTCCTAACGGTACAGTAAAAAAAGGAAAAGTTGTGAAAGCTGTAATTGTTAGAAGCAAATTTGGTCTTAGACGCGAAGATGGATCTTATATTAAGTTCGATGATAATGCATGTGTAATTATTAAAGATGATAAGAGCCCAGTTGGAACTCGTGTATTTGGACCAGTCGCACGTGAATTACGTGACAAAGATTTTATGAGAATTGTATCACTAGCGAAAGAAGTGTTATAACTCTCAAAAAGGAGGAAAACATGAACTTTAAAACTGGAGATAAAGTTGTTGTTATTGCTGGAAAAGATAAAGGAAAAGAAGGTAGCATTACAAAAGTATTACGTAACGAAAATAAAGTAGTTGTAGAAGGTGTTAATGTTGCTAAAAAACATATTAAACCAAACGGACAAACTGCTGGTAGTATCGTAGATGTGGAGTTACCAATTCATGCATCTAATGTAATGATTATCGATCCTAAAACGAAAAAAGGAACCAGAATAGGACATACTGTTGATAAAAAAGGAAATAAGATTAGAGTATCGAAAAAATCGAATTCTAATATTGACTAATTGGAAGGAGGGTATATATGAACCGCCTAAAAGAAAAATATAATACTGTCATCATACCTAGTTTGAGAGAAAAGTACAATTACAAAAGTGTAATGGAAGTTCCTAAATTAGATAAAATTGTTGTTAATATGGGTGTTGGAGAAGCTACTTCAAATAGTAAGATGTTAGAAGCTGCAATGCATGATCTTGAAATTATTACAGGACAAAAACCAGTTGCAACAAAAGCAAAAAAAGCTATTGCGGGATTTAAAGTAAGAGAAGGTCAAGCAATTGGATGTAAAGTCACTTTAAGAGGAGAGAATATGTATAACTTTTTAGATAAATTAATTAGTATTACATTGCCTCGTGTTAGGGACTTTAGAGGATTATCTAATAAAGCATTTGATGGTAGAGGAAATTATACAATTGGTTTAAATGAACAATTAATTTTCTCAGAAATCGTATATGATGATGTTGTGAAAGTACGTGGAATGGATATCGTTTTTGTAACAACAGCAAAAACCAATGATGAAGCGTATGATCTTTTAAAAGGTTTCGGTATGCCATTTAAGAAGTAACTATTATAGGAGGAAATTATGGCTAAGAAAAGTATGATTGTAAAACAATCAAGAAAACCAAAATTTAAAGTACGTGAGTATACACGTTGTCAAAGATGTGGTAGACCTCATGCAGTACTTAAAAAATATGGAATTTGCCGTATTTGTTTTAGAGAATTAGCTTACAAAGGACAAATTCCAGGAGTGAAAAAGTCTAGTTGGTAAGACAGAAGGGAGGACATATTATGGGAATTGTAAACGACCCAATCGCAGATATGCTTACAAGAATTCGTAATGCAAATCAAATGCGTTATATCGAAGTTGAAGTACCCGCTTCAAAAATTAAAGTTGAAATTGCAAAAATATTAAAAGATGAAGGATTTATTTCTGATTATAAAATCAAAAAGAATCCTGTGCAAAATATTATTGTTTTAAACTTAAAATATGGTCAAAACAAAGAACGTGTAATTACAGGATTAAAAAGAATTTCAAAACCTGGATTACGTGTTTATGCTAAGGCAGAAGAAGTACCTAGAGTTTTAAATGGATTAGGAATTGCGATTTTGTCTACTTCTAAAGGAATTATGACAGACAAGGAAGCAAGAAAAGAAACACTAGGTGGAGAAGTTTTAGCTTACATTTGGTAGAAAGTTAGGAGGATTCGTATGAGTCGTATTGGAAATAGAATATTAACAATACCTGAAAATGTAACAGTAACCGTTGATGGTACTCATATTTCAGTAAAAGGTCCTAAAGGTGAACTTTCTACTGAAATCAATGAAAATATTACTGTACATGTAAATGGTAATGAACTTACTGTGGAAAGAACAGATGATAGTGTTAAAAACTTTCATGGAACAGCAAATGCAAATATTAGAAATATGATCATCGGTGTTACAGAAGGTTATCAAAAAGAACTAGAAGCAGTAGGTGTTGGATATCGTTTCGCTGTAAGTGGAAACAAAATCACTGTAACAGCTGGATATTCTCATCCTGTAATTGTAGAAGTACCTGCTGGACTATCAGTAGAATCTGCTAGTAACACAGAACTTACAATTAAAGGAACAGATAAATGTCTTGTTGGAGAATTTGCTGCAAATATTAGAAAAATAAGACAACCTGAACCATATAAAGGGAAAGGTATTAAATATAAAGATGAAGTAATTCGTCGTAAAGAAGGAAAGAAAGCAGCATAACGTAATTTAGTAAAGGAGAGTAATACTCATGATTAAGAAAGTATCTCGTAATGAAGTACGTCAATCTAGACACACTCGTGTGAGAGAAAAAGTGAGTGGGACTGCAAATGTGCCAAGACTTAATGTGTTTAGATCAAATGGAAATATTTTTGCTCAAATCATCGATGATGAAAAGGGTATCACATTAGTAAGTGCTTCATCTATTGATAAAGATTTGAAACTTGAAAACGGTGGAAATGTAGAAGCTGCTACTAAAGTTGGAGAATTACTTGCAAAAAGAGCAAAAGAAGCAAAAATCAAAGAAGTAGTCTTTGATAGAGGTGGATACCTATATCATGGACGTGTAAAAGCACTTGCAGATGCTGCACGTGAAAATGGATTAGAATTCTAAAGGAGGGTCATAAATGGAAACTAGAAAAAGAGAACCACGCCCAAAACTATATGAAGAACAAGTAATCAATATAGGTCGTGTTACAAAAGTAACCAAAGGTGGTCGTCATTTCCGTTTCTCTGCTACGGTAGTTGTAGGAGATAGAAAAGGTAAAGTTGGACTTGGTACTGGTAAAGCAAATGAAGTACCAGACGCAATTAAAAAAGCTGTGCAAGCTGCTACAAAAAACGTAGTCAAAGTATCATTAGTTGATGAAAGAACAATTCCACATGAAGCGATTGGTGTTAGAGGAGCTAGTCGTGTTATGTTAAAACCTGCTGCAGAAGGTACAGGAGTAAAAGCTGGTGGACCAGTTCGTGCTGTACTTGAATTAGCAGGAATTAAAGATATTTTATCAAAATCACTTGGATCAAATACAAAAATTAATATGGCATATGCTACACTTGAAGCTTTAAAATCACAGAGAACCAAAGAAGAAGTTGCCGCATTACGTGGTAAGAAAGTGGAGGAAATCTAATGAAGTTACATACAATGAAACCACAAGAAGGAGCTACTTTCACTCGTAAAAGAGTTGGACGTGGAAATGGAAGTGGTTATGGAAAAACAAGTGGAAAAGGGCAAAAAGGACAAAATGCTCGTAGTGGTGGAGGAGTAAGACCTGGTTTTGAAGGTGGACAATTACCTTTATATAGACGTCTACCAAAAAGAGGATTTACCAATGCCAAATTTAAAGTAGAGTATGCTGTTATTAACTTAAGTGATTTAAATAAATTTGAAGATGGTGCTGTTGTAACACCTGAATTATTAAAAGAAATGGGAATTTTAAAAAATCAATTAGATGGTGTAAAAGTATTAGGAAATGGAATTTTAGAAAAGAAAATTACTGTGAAAGCACATAAATTTTCTAAA
Source organism: uncultured Bacilli bacterium (assembly GCA_947627435.1). Taxonomy (GTDB): domain Bacteria; phylum Bacillota_I; class Bacilli_A; order RF39; family UBA660; genus UBA5026. The sequence continues at coordinate 6,828 of CANQWB010000007.1, read as the reverse complement.
GTTGCACAAGAGCAAATAGAAAAATTAGGTGGAAAAGCAGAGGTGATTTAACGTGTTTGCGAAAGTTAAGCAAATATTGAATCCCAAGAATAAAGATTTACAAAAGAAAATATTATTTACTTTTGTATGTTTATTCATATTTAAATTAGGAACTACAATTATTGTTCCTGGAATTGATACGGAAAGTTTAGGAACAGATAACTTAGGATTTTTGGAATTAATGAATGCTATGGGTGGTGGAGCCTTAGAGCAATTTTCAATTTTTGCATTAGGTGTAATGCCATATATCACTGCATCCATTATTGTTCAACTATTACAAATGGATATCATTCCTTATTTTGCTGAACTTGCAAAACAAGGTGGAACTGGTAGAGCAAAATTAAATCAAATCACTCGTTATCTTGGAATCGCATTAGCATTTATTCAAGGATATATGTTCTCATTTGCGTTTGTATCTGGTGGTACACCAATGGAATATATGACATTTGCCTTAATCTTAACAGCAGGAACTTCACTTTTACTTTGGATTGGAGATCAAATTACAACCAAAGGAATTGGAAATGGAATTTCACTGATTATTATGGCAGGAATTATTGCAACAATGCCAAACATGTTTGTAGAAGCATGGAATTCATTAGTAACAGGTGATACTGTTCAATTAATTTCATTTGGAATTGTTAAATTTATATTATTTGCACTATTATATTTAGCAATTATTCTAGGAGTTGTTTATGTAGAATGTGCAGAGAGAAGAATTCCAATTCAATATGCAAATCGTTCTACTACTAGCATCTTAGATGCAAAACAAAGCTATATTCCGTTCAAGTTAAATTCAGCTGGGGTAATGCCTGTTATCTTAGCATCAGCTTTTATATCAATCCCTGGTATCATTGCTCGTTTTATTAAGAAAGAAGGATTTACCTTATTTGTAAGTAAATACTTAACAATGACGACAGGAACTGGTTTTATTATTTATATTGTATGTATATTTGCATTTGCTTACTTTTATACATTCTTACAATTAAAACCAAAAGAATTGGCTGAAAATTTAAATAAAAATGGTGGATTCATTCCAGGTATTCGTCCCGGTGATGAAACTGTAAAATATATCAGTAAAACTTTAAAAAGAATTACTACAGTAGGAGCATTTGCTCTTGCCATTATTGCAGGTCTTCCAATTGTATTTGGTACATTATCTAGTTTACCAACCAATGTTCGTATTGGTGGAACAGGACTATTAATTGTGGTAGGAGTTGCATTAGAGACTTATAAACAAATTGATAGTGAACTAGTTACTCGTACAGGATATACAAGAAGAAGGCGTAATCGATGAAAAGTATTATTTTAGTAGCTCCACCAGCTGCAGGAAAAGGAACTCAATCTTCTTTATTATGTGAGAAGTATGGGTTAACTCATATTTCAACTGGTGATTTGATTCGCGAAGCAATCCGTAAAAATGATGAAATGAGTGATTATTTAAAAACACAAATTGAAGCAGGAAAATTTGTGAGCGATGATATAATATTAAAATTGCTTGGTAATCGTTTAAATGAAATTCAACATGGAACAGGATATATTTTAGATGGCTTTCCTCGTAATGTAAATCAAGCGATTAGTTATGATCATATGTTAGAGGAAATGGGAGAAAAAATATCTTGTGTTATCTATTTATCCATTTCCAAAGAGGAAGCTGAAAAACGAATTGTAGGTAGAATTTCTTGTCCTAATTGTGGACGTGTCTATAATGAATTGATACAAGAAAATAAACCAAAATTCGCAAATACATGTGATGACTGTAATGTTGCATTGCAAAGACGTAGTGATGATAATGCGGAAACATTTGCTGTGAGATTTCAAACTTATTTAGAAGAAACAGCTCCACTTATTGATTACTATAAAAAGCAAAATGTTTTGTATGAAGTTGACAGTACACTTCCTACAGATCAAGTTTTTGCAACTATTGAAAGCATTGTGAATCAAATATGATAACTATTAAATCAGAACATGAAATTGAATTGATGCGAAAAGCAGGAGAGATTGTTGGAAAAACACATAACTATTTAAAACCATTTATCAAACCTGGCATTACTACCAAAGAACTCAATGATTTGGCAGAAGAATTTATTCTAAATTCTGGAGCAAGCCCATCTTTTAAACATTTATATGGTTTTCCTGGAACAATATGTATTTCTTTAAATGATGAAGTGGTACATGGCATTCCATCTAAACGTAAATTAAAAAATGGTGATATCATTAAGTTAGATATTGGTGCTTGTTATCAAGGATATCATGGAGATTCCGCTTGGTCATATCCAGTTGGTAAAGTTTCGACTGAAGTCAATCGTTTGCTTATACAAACTGAGGAAGCACTTTATCAAGGATTATCCGTAATTCATGAAGGAATACATATTGGTGATATTGGCTATGCGATTGAAACATATGCGAAAAAACATCAATTAGGTGTTGTGAAGGAACTGGTTGGACATGGAATTGGTTCACGAGTACATGAAGAACCAGATGTGCCCAATTATGGAAAACCCGGAACGGGACCTATTTTAAAAGCAGGAATGACAATTGCCGTTGAACCAATGCTCAATTTAGGGACTGCTCAAGTATTTCTGTTAGATGATGATTGGACAGTTGTAACAGGAGACGAAAAACCATCTGCGCATTTTGAACATACTGTTCTAGTGACAAAAGATGGATACGAAATATTAACGAAGAGGTGATTATATGCCAAAAAAACAAGTTAATAAAAATACAAATTATGTAGAAGAAAAACAAAAAAAAGCATCAATTGAAGTAGAAGGAAAAGTACTGGAAGTTCTACCTGGCGGACAATTCAGAGTAGAACTTGAAAATAAACATACTGTAGTGGCTCACGTTTCTGGTAAAATCCGAATGAATTATATTCGCATTTTACCAGGTGATACAGTTGTGTTAGAATTATCAGAATATGATTTAACACGTGGGCGCATAACCTATAGGAAATAGGAGGGAATTAAATGAAAGTAAAACCATCAATTAAAAAAATTTGTCCAAAATGTAAAATTGTTACGCGTAAGGGAAAGAAAATTGTAATTTGCGAAAACCCTAAGCATAAACAAAGACAAGGTTAATATAGGAGGTGTTTTATGGCACGTATTAAAGGTGTAGATATACCAAATAATAAAAGATCAGAAATTGCATTAACATATATTTATGGTATTGGTAGAAGTTTATCTAATCAAATCTTAAAAGATGCGAATGTAGATATCAACAAAAAAGCAGGAGACTTAGACAATGACGAATTAAATCGTATTCGTGAACAAATTGATAAATACACTATCGAAGGTGATTTAAGACGTGAAGTGAATATGAATATCAAAACTAAAATGGAAATCAATTCATATCAAGGAACTCGTCATAAAAAAGGTTTACCTGTAAGAGGACAAAGAACTAATAGAAATGCTAGAACTCGTAAGGGTAAAGGTAAAACAGTTGCTAACAAGAAAAAATAATTGTAACTAAAAAAGGAGGTTATATAATATGGCTTATAAACCAAGAAAACGTAAAGTGAAGAAGAATGTGCCAGAAGGTCAAGCATACATTCATTCAACATTTAATAACACAATTGTTACTCTTTGTGATAAAGAGGGAAATGCAATTAGCTGGGCTTCTGCTGGAACATTAGGATTCAAAGGAAGTAAAAAATCAACTCCATTCGCAGCTGGTATGTCAGCTGAAGCAGCAGGGAAAGCCGCATTTGATATGGGAATGCGTAAAGTTGAAGTTTTTGTAAAAGGACTCGGTTCAGGACGTGAAACTGCAATTCGTTCATTACAAACTGCTGGTTTAGAAATTACTTCAATTACTGATGTAACACCTGTACCACATAATGGATGTCGTCCACCAAAACGTCCACGTGGATAAAAGAAAAGGAGTGTGAAAAAGTGTTAAACTTTGAAAAACCAATCTACAAATTAACAGACTATGTTGAAAATAATAATTATGGAAAATTTGAATTAGAACCTTTGGAAAGAGGTTTTGGAATTACTATTGGTAACTCCCTAAGAAGAGTTATGTTATCTAGTATGCCAGGTAGCGCAATTGTTGCTGTGAAAATTGACGGCGTAATGCACGAATTTCAAACAATTGAGGGCATTGTAGAAGATGTAACATCTATTATCTTAAACTTAAAGAGTGTGGTTGTTAAAAATCATACAGAAGAAATTAAAACTGCTCATCTTTCTGTTTCAGAAGAAAGAACTGTTACTGCAGCAGATATTGTAACAGATTCCGATATAGAAATTGTAAACCCAGATCAAGTTATCGCTACTATTTCTAAGGGTGGAAAATTAGATATGGAATTCATTATCGCCAATGGACGTGGATATGTACCATCTACGGATAATAAAAAATATATTGAAGATGCTTCTATTGGATATATTGCAATTGATGCAATTTATTCTCCAATTGAAAGAATCAGTTATGATGTTGAAAGCGCTCGTGTTGGACAAGATGCAAGTTATGATAAACTCATTATGAATGTTTATACAAATGGTTCTATTCGTCCAGAAGAAGCTATGGCTTTGGGTGCTAAAATCTTAATAGAACATTTAAATATTATTACAAATTTAAGTGAAATTGCTGATACAACAGGAATTATGAATGCAAAACAAGAAGACAGCAAGATGAAGAAATTGGAAACTTCTATTGATGATTTAGATTTCTCTGTAAGAGCTTATAATTGTTTAAAACGTGCTGGTATCAACACATTGGGTGATTTAACTGAAAAATCTGAATTAGAAATGATGAAAATTCGTAATTTAGGTAAAAAGTCTTTGAAAGAAGTTATTGATAAAATTAAAGAAATGGGACTTAAATTCCGTGATGAAGACTAATAGTTAGGAGGATTATTATGGCTTATAGAAAATTAGGGCGTACTTGCAAACATAGAAGAAGTATGCTAGCTAATTTGACAAAAGATTTAATCATGAATGAGAGAATCGAAACGACTGAAACTAGAGCCAAAGAAGTACGTAAGTTCTTTGATAAAATGGTAACTTATGGAAAAGACGGATCTTTAGTTTCTAGAAGAAAAGCATTAGCTTTTTTACAAAATGATAACGTAGCCACTAAGAAAGTATTCGATGATTTTGCAACTCGTTTTGCAGGTCGTAATGGTGGATACACTAGAATATTAAAATTAACTGAACGTAAAGGGGACGATGCGTTAATGGTTATTTTAGAAGTAGTAGAAGGAAAATAGTCCTTCTTTTTTCTTTCAAATATCATTTGACAAATGATAATAGTGTATGCTAGAATAAATAACAATTTAAGGGAGGAATATCATGAATTTAGTTAGAAAATTCAAACAATTAAATATAGAAATGAAATATGTAATTCGAACAATAGTAATTGAGAAATATTTAAATCAATTACCAACTTGTGAAACTATAAAGTTATTGGATTGTGTCAAAAATGGTGTTTCTTATTGGGAACATGAGATATCTGATTATGTGAAAGTAAATGATGATAAATTTACTGAAACGGAAAGAACTATACAATTGAATCGTTTTAATAATTATTTAACCATTAATATTTTATATGCTCTATTAATGTGTCAAAAATCAAGTATTTCTATTAATAATCAAATAATACCACAGAGTCTGCTTAGAGAAGCTGTAATTGATTCTAACATTGAAAAAGAGTATATACCAATAAATACCCATATGAAAATTTCTAAAGATAAAGTTATGCTAAATGGAATGTTATATTATGACGCTAGACAAAATAATGAAGAAAATACACAATGCAAGGAAGATGCGGCAAATTATGCAAAAACGAAGCGTTTGAATACACTAACTGATTTTATGAGTGCTAAATAATAATTATGTAAATTAATAATAAAGAATCTTGTCAAAGAGATTCTTTTTTGTTACAATAAATATGTCAAATAAAATCATAAAATAGTTTGCGAATGCAGAAAATAAAGTATGCTATTTGTAAACGGGGGGGGGGTAAATTTTACCCCTCTTTTTTCGATGAAGTAGAATGGAGAATGAAATGTGAAGAAAAAGGGATTCGCAACTAGTGCTGTATTATATACGATGTTACTTTTATTTTTAGTAGTATTAGTAGGAATCTTAAATAATCTACAAAATAAGAAAACAATACTGGATCAATTAAAAGTAGAAACCATTAATGCTATACAAGGAGAGGTTTGTTTAGAAGAAAAAAGTGTTGTTCATAGGTTAGTAGAGGCATTAAAATACAGTAAGCTTGATATTTCAGAAGAGAGTACATTAGAAGATATCTATAGTAAACTTTCTACTGCGTTTCCAAATCAGTTAACAGTCTTTCCATCACAAAATACTGCATTTAAAGACGTTACTAGTACAACTGAAACGGGAAAAGGAATTATTACAATTACAGGAAGTCAACTCAGTCGTTCAAACAATACTGGATCAAGATGTTTCGCAGATATTGAATCGATAGAAGAATATGATTTAACATATTATAATACAGTTGAAATCACATATACATTGACTAAATATATGGGCTTGCCAAATGATTCTTTAACTATAAGGGTTGGTAGTTTAAGCACTACAGGACATACAACAGCTGGTACATTTACAGATGTGCTCGATATATCCGATTTAACTGGCAAATATAAAATTAAATTGCATTCTGTATATTGGGATTTTAGCGTTTCTAAAATTATACTAAAGTAATCTTTTTAGGGGTGATTTTAATAAAGGAATTTCACTTCGTTAGTGTAAAGAGATTTGGGGGAAAAAGGAAAGAAAGTTGAATTTATAATAAATTTGATTTTCTTTTTTTATA
>CANQWB010000006.1 GCA_947627435.1 uncultured Bacilli bacterium | reverse complement strand
CAAGAAGATGGATATGAATATATTTTAATAAGTAATAAAAATTTAGAGGGATATACAAGAAGTGATGAATTTTCGATAGGAAGATATACGATGTCAGGGGATAGCAATGCTGTTCATAGTAAAAGTGGGGAACAACCATTAGCAAATAAAAAAATAAATGAATTTAGAGACTATGCAAAGGCATTAGGAAATGAATTCAGTCAATTAGATTATCATTATTTTATAATCCAATTATTATATTTAGTGGAATATGCCGACTATGATTCACAAGCAAAATTAGGAAATGGAAATGTGTTTCATTCTAATGATGGAATTACTCATTTTGTAGAAAGTGGTGGTTGTGATAAATTAGGAATGAAATCAGGAACATTAGAAAATGATCAGCAACATTCGATGATATATAGAGGAATAGAAGATATTTATGGAAATATATGGCAATTTGTAGATGGAATTAATATCAAAGATCATCAAGCATATGTATGTTATAATCCTAATCAATATGAATCAGATAAGTTTAATGGATGTTATCAACCAATTGGATATAAGAATGCAATGAATCAGGGTTGGATATCTATGCTAGGATATGATTCTAAAAATCCATTAATCAGTTTTCCAACAAATATAGTTGGAATTGACAGTACATATATTCCAGATTATTATTGGCAAGCATCTGAAAATAGAATAGCTCTTGTCGGCGGTCTATGGGCATATAATACTAATTGTGGCTTGTGGTTTTGGGCTCTCAACCATACGTCTTTGAATGTAGGCGCTAACCTCGGTGCTCGGCTTATTAAAACTAGCTAAACAATGGATTAATGGTTATTAGTACTCTTCTAATTAATAATTATATAAAATAAAGACAATAAAAATAATAATTAAGAAGTTAGAATAAAGTGATAAAGTAAAAGTAGACGCAGTAAAAAAATGTGATCTACTTTTTATTGATTAGTTTATTAAGAATTTAGAAAGTTCTTTTTCTTTTATTTAATTTATAGTATAATAATATTGGAATAGAAGGAAGGTAAACTTATGAAAATAATATCAATCAATGCAGGAAGTAGTTCATTAAAATTCAGTCTTTTTGATATGGATCAAGCAACCTGTATTGCAAGTGGTTATTTTGAACGAGTAACATTACCAAATAGTTTTTATACAATTAAATACAATGGAGAAATGATTAGGGAAGAAGTAGAAATGCCCAATCATACTGTTGCGGTAGAAGTATTATTAGAGCGTCTCATTTCTTTGAAAATTATTTCTTCTCTAGATGAAATTGATGGAGTTGGACATCGTTTAGTACATGGAGGAGATAAGTATAATCATTCTGTTGTAATTACAGATGAAGTAGTAGAAGATTTAAGAAAAAATATTCCTTTAGCGCCTTTACACAATCCTGCTAATATTTTAGGAATTGAAGCAGTAAAAAAAGTATTGCCAAATGTTCCTATGGTAGGAGTATTTGATACTGCATTTCATCAAACTATGGAACCTACGAAATATATATATCCCGTTCCATATGAATGGTATCAAAAATATGGCGTACGTAAATATGGATTTCATGGGACCAGTCATTGCTTTATTAGCAAACAAATTCCTAGGTTACTTGGAAAAAATGAATATAAAGCGATTATTTGTCATTTAGGAAGTGGAGGTTCTTTATCTTTAGTTCAAAATGGAAAATGTTTAGATACTACGATGGGATTTACACCACTTGCTGGTATTATGATGGGAACACGTAGTGGAGATATTGATTCATCGATTATTCCATACGTGATGCAACAATCTGGCAAAACGCTAGATGAAGTGATGACCGATTTAAATCAACATTCTGGTTTTTTAGGATTAAGTGGACAATATAGTGATTTTAGAGATATTTATGCAGGAGTAGAAGCGAATGATGAAAGATGTATTTTAGCATTTCATAAGTATGTTGATACAGTCGTCAAGTATATAGCAGAATACTATGTGGAAGCATCTGGTGTAGATATCATTGTCTTTACTGCAGGACTGGGCGAAAATGCTGTAGCGGCAAGAGAAGCAATTGTAAATAAACTTTCATGTTTAGGAATTGAATTAGATAATGAAGCAAATCAAATTAGAGGTAAAGAAATTAAAATTAGTACTCCTAATTCTAAAGTTGCAGTTTATGTAGTTCCTACTAATGAAGAATTAATGATTGCGCAAGATACATTAGAATTAATTGGTGCTTAGTATGCAAAATCGTATTTATAAACAAATTTATCGTCAAATTAAAAAATATGATAAAATTGTAATTACAAGACATGTAGGTCCAGATCCGGATGCAATTGGAAGTTCTGTTGCTTTAAAAGAAATTATTTTAAATACGTTTCCTAAAAAACAAGTATATGTAGTAGGATGTCCAGTTAGTAAATTTCGCTATTTAGGTACACTTGATAAAATGAGTGAAGATATGTATGATAATGCCTTACTGATTGTTACAGATACGCCAGATATTAAGAGAATTGATGGTGTAGACATTCATTTATTTTCGTCTATTATCAAAATAGACCATCACCCATTTATTGATAAATATGCTGATATTGAATGGATTGATGACAGTGCTTCTAGTGCATCACAGATGGTAATGGAACTTACTTTTAAAACACCACTTAAAATGACGAAAAGTGCTGCAGAAAAATTATATATTGGATTGATTGCTGATACCAATAGATTCTTGTTTACTTATACAACATCTAAAACTTTTTCTTTAGTATCTAAGTTGATTCAAAAAACCAAAATTGATTTTCCAAAATTATATGAAAATTTATATAAAAGACCATTCCGAGAAATGAAATTTCAAAGTTATATAGCTACCCATTTTAATATTACAGATAATGGCTTTGCATATATTACTATTACAGATGAAATTTTGCAAGAATATGGAATTGATAGCGCAACTTCTGGGAATATGGTAAATGAATTTAATTATATTGACGAGATGCTTGCATGGGCTATTTTTACTGTTGATAAAAATAATGAAAATATTAGAGGATCTATAAGATCACGAGGCCCTATTATCAATGAAGTTGCAGGCCATTATGGTGGTGGTGGCCACATATATGCAAGTGGTGTCCGTCTAAAAACGTTTGAAGAAGTAGAAGCACTTGTTCAAGAATTAGATGCTACTTGTCGTGAATATAAGAAAAATATAGAGAATGATTCTTGTATTTAAAAGAAAACTATGATAAACTAAATGTAGAAATTAATCATAAAATAGTTTGCGAATACAGAAAATAAAAGTATGCTATTTGTAAACGGGGGGGGGGTAACCCTCTTTTTTATTGTCTAAAGGAGTGAATAATATGAAGAAAAAAGGGTTTGCCACTAGTGCTATATTATATACGTTACTAATATTATTTTTAGTGTTATTAATAGAAATTTTAAATAATTTACAAGGCAAATATACCATATTACAAAGTTTAAAAACAAAAGTAAAGGAAGAACTAGAAACTTATGAACAACATCAGACATATGCTGTATATCTGGATGGAACGGCAGTATATTATAATCCCGAGACGAATCAGAAATGTGAATCTAAAAATGTTGTAAGTACACCAGGAACAAAAAGCGGTTGCATGAAGTGGTATGTATTTAATGATGGAGGAGAATTATCATCTACAGTAAATATGATATTAGATCACAATACCACAGCATATTCTATATGGAATTCTAGTGGTAGTAATAGTGAAATGAAAGAAGTGGCAGTAACTTTACAAAATGATACAAAGTCATGGAGTGAAGAAATTAAGCCGACTGTAAGATTAATTACAGCTAATGAGGTTGCCAAAATTACAGGAAATGATACTTTTGATCAAGATGTATCAACGTATGATAAATGGTTTTATTTTGATTCTAATAGTCAGACTAAAGTAGCTACAACGAAAGGTGCTAGTCATTATGCATGGTTATATGATTACACATTAGATTGTACATCTTTTGGATGTAATATAGCATCTTCATCAACTGGAGGATATTGGACAAGCACTCCTATAGTAAACAGTAATAGGGCATGGAGAATTGATAGAGATGGACGTTTATGTTGGGGGGATGTGAATAATAATAATGGTCGTGGAATACGTCCCGTGATTACCATTTTGAAATCTATTATTTAAAAAATTATAAATTAGGATTGGTAATTCCAGAGATAATACTATATTGCGAACCTTCTGAATCTATAATAACATATAATACAATTATAGTTGCAATTAAGGAAAACCATGATGCATATATTTGTAAATCAAAATTTTTCAATTTTTCATTTTTGATTTTTGCTAATTCTTTATTTTCGTAACTCGCATACAAGAAAATACCAGTTAGGACGACTACTAAAACACGATTAAAAATTGATAAATTTAAATTTTGCTTTTCCGTAAATATTTTTTTTAAATTTAAAACTTTTTGCTTATCATTATAGGTTAAATAAATAGATAAAATTAAACTTCCAATATAGACGATAGTAGCAAGTATTTGTAAATCTAATAAATCTGCTTCTCTTTTTTGTGTATTCATAGTAAATCATATGAAAAAACATGCTATAATTTACCTTTTTACTCTGCTTGTTCTCTTAAAATTTTTATTTCTTTTAATTCACTTATGGTGACAAATTCAAAACCTTGTTCTTTTAAAATAGGAATGATTTTTTTAAGTGCACTTACAGTTCTTTCATGGGTATCATGCATAAGTATAATATCTAAATCTTTAATGTTCGTAGTTGCATTTTTTACGATACGATCTATAGATTTATATTTCCAATCACTCGTATCAACGGTCCACATAATTACATCCAACGATAATTGTTTTCTTAGTTTTTGACTAATAGAACCATAAGTAGGACGGATAATAGTTGGTGTATATCCAGTAATTTGTTTGATAATATCTTGTGTTTTTGTAATTTGTTCTTCCAAATCTGTTGGATTCAATTTGGTAAGCCATTTATGGTTATAAGAATGATTGCCTATTTCATTTCCAAATTGGACCATTTTTTGTAATGTTTCGCTATAAATTTGTACTTTGTTGCCAATAACGAAGAAGGTAGCATAGGCATTGTTTTCATTTAAAATATCTAAAATTTCTTCTGTATATTTACTAGGACCATCATCAAATGTAAGTGCGATTACCTTTTTAGAAGGGTCCAGTATTCTTGGATTTGCTACAAATTCTATTACTGTATGGGTTTTCGTTTCATTCGTAATTGGTATTTTTAGTTCCAGTGAATTTAGAGGTATTTCTATATCAATAATGTCACAATAAGAAGCTGTTACTTCATTTGGGTTAAAATAAGTAGTAAGTGCCTCATGATCAAAAGTAAATAGAGGATACGAATAATTCATAGTAATAGTTGCTTTTACTTGATCCAGTAAAATACATTCTCCATATTGTTGTATCAGTTTTGTTTTTAATATAGCTATATACTTTGAAAAATTATCATCTGTTATGATATCATGAATGGTTAATAATTTATTTTGCTTTTGGTCAAAAACATAACTTTTCATATAACTGATGGGATTCGCAAGAATAGAACTATTGATATATATGTATAATGTTACATTGCTATAACGATTGTTTACAATTTCGTATGTATAGTCAATATTCAGTTCTGATTGTTCTTGTAAATTGTTTAAAGTTTCATACTGTGATTTAAATTCTTCATAAATATTTGCGACATCTTGTTCAATGATAGTATCTAATTTTTTATAATTCGTGATAGGATAATTAATACCTACTAGGATATTTTTTTCTTCTTCAATAATAGTATGAATATTTTTTGTTTTGTTTTTGGTAAAACAGCCGGTTGTCAGTATAAAGCAGCATAGTAACATAAAATATTTTTTCATAGTCTCACCAATATAATATATTCGAATAAAAAGATTATCATGTTATGGTATATGAAATTGTTGTGCCATTGATTACTGCATATTTTATAGTAGGTGGTAATATGATTGAATTTATATTCAACGATTGGCTTCAAGTAGTGTTTGGGCCTATTTTGATCTTACTTGCATATCGATGGAAACAAATCCAAAGATATTATGAGTTACTTGAAAAAAGCAAGATGAAAAATTGCCGAGGTGATTAGATGGATATTATTTTACCAGAAAGTTTATTACAAATTTTATCTATTAGTGTCGTATTTAGTGTCGTTTTAATGGCTTTAATTCAAAAATTAAAAGCACTATCGATTATTCACAAGACATGGCATATATGGATTTTAAATCTTATTTTTTCCTTTGTACTTGGAATACCTTTTGGAATGTTATTTTATCATCTTGTATTGGAAGAAAGTATATGGGTAGGAATATTTGGATTTATTGGTGCTTCTAGTATTTATGATGCACTTAAAAATTATAAGCCTATTTCTTTAAATTCGACAAATAGTGAAGTTATTTCACCAGAAGTGAACAAAATTACAGATAGTTCCAAATTCAATTAAAAATTGCTTGTTTTTGAAAGAAAAATGTTGAAATCTATTGATTTTCCTTTTGAAACATGTTATTCTGTAAATGTAAGCAAGATAGCTTATCATTATGAGGAGGTAAATTTATGTCAAAAGCAGAATTAGTAAGTTTTATTGCTGAAGAAGCAGGGTTAACAAAAGCAGATGCAACTCGTGCTTTAGATGCTATGCAAAAAGGAATTGAGAAAGGTTTAAAATCAAGTGGTAAAGTTACTTTAACTGGTTTCTGTACTTTCGCAAGTAAGAAAAAACCAGCTAGTACTGGACGTAACCCAAGAACTGGTGCTACTGTTCAAATTCCTGCTAGAACTGCTGTTACAATTAAAGCTGGTTCTAAATTAAAAGAAGCTTTAAACTAATCAATTAAGAAACCGCAAGGTTTCTTTTTTATAGGTTTTGTATGAAAAATATAGTATACTATTGATAGGTGATAATATGTATGAAACGGCACTTTTGATATTGCAAAAAATAAAAAAAATAGGGTATGAAGGATATATTGTTGGGGGATACCCAAGAGATCAATATCGTGGTTATCAAAATCCAGATATTGATATTTGTACTTCCATGCCATTTTCTTTATTGGAAAAAACATTTGTTGTGATAGATAAGCATGAAAAATATGGCGCTCTTACTATTCAAGAAAATGGATTTTCATATGAAGTTACTGTATATCGCAGGGATTTTTACAACAAAGACCGTTATCCAGAAATAGAATTTGTTTCTACATTAAAAGAGGATTTAGATCGACGTGATTTTATTATCAATACACTTTGTATTGATTGTAATGGAAAATATGTAGACTATATGGGTGCAAGAGAAGATATAGATGCTAAAATTGTTCGTTGTGTTGGAGATCCTGATATTAAATTAAAAGAGGATCCACTTCGAATGATACGGGCAATTCGCTTTGCTATAGATTTTGATTTCTCATTAGACCAGTCATTGTATGATGCAATTGTTCGTCATAAGGATTTATTAAAAGGTTTATCAGCTACAAGAATACAAAAAGAAATGCAAAAGATACAAAATCATGATAAATTGAATTCTTATATTGAAATGCTTGATTTAAAACAATATTTATCGTAAAATAATATCTATGAATTAGGTGATTTTGATGATGGAAAAAATGATACAAATAATGAAAAATAGTACAGTACAATTTCCAAGATTGTTACTTTTATATTATAAAAAATTATCATTGACAGAAAAACATCTTGTTTTATTGATTTATTTACTGAATACAAACGACAATAGTTTTAATCCTAAACAAATTAGTGATGATCTTAATATTGCATTACCAGAAGTATTGGAACTCATTGATCATCTTTCAACGAATGGAATCATATCGATTCAGTTGAAAAAAGTAGGTGGAATTCGTGAAGAACAAATTTCTCTCGACGGGTTATATGAAAAGTTATCCTATTTGGCTTTAAATGAGGAAGATAATACGAAAACAAAAACAATATATGATTTATTTGAACAAGAATTTGGACGTACTTTGTCGCCAATGGAATATGAAATTATAGGCGGATGGCGTGATGCCGGTTTTGAACAAGACGTCATTTCTTTGGCATTGAAAGAAGCGACTTATAATGGGGTCTCTAATTTAAGATATATTGATAAGATCCTTTACGAATGGAAGAAAAAAGGTATACAAACCAAAGAAGATGTTGAAAAAGATCGTGCATCATATCAAGCAAAACGTGTAGAGAAAAAAGAACTTTTTGATTATGATTGGTTGAATGATACAGATGAATGATGTCATTACATATTTAGATACAATTATTCCAAATCCTGCTTGTGAATTACATTTTGAGCATGATTATGAATTGTTAATAGCAGTTATGTTAAGTGCACAAACAACAGATAAACGTGTTAATATGGTAACCAATGTATTATTTCATAAATATCCTTCCCTAGAACTGTTGAGTCAAGCGCCTTTAGAAGATATTATGAGGATTATTAAACCAATAGGTACATACCATAAAAAAGCAAATAATATAATTGCGATTGCCAAGGATTTACTTAACAATCAAAACGGTATAGTACCAAATAATCGTACTTATTTAGAAAGTCTACCTGGTGTTGGACGAAAAACTACAAATGTTGTTTTAAGTATTTTGTATCAGGTCCCTTGTATAGCAGTTGATACGCATGTAGCACGTGTCAGTAAGCGTCTTGGTTTTGCGAAAGAAACGGATGATGTTCTTACAATTGAAAAAAAGTTAACGAAAAAAATACCAAAGGAAAAATTAAATCGTATGCACCATCAGTTGGTATTGTTTGGTAGATATTATTGTAAAGCACAAAGTCCAAATTGTGAGACTTGTAAATTGCATTTACAATGTCGATATTATAAGCATAAAAAAAATAGATATTAAATCTATTTTTTTTATTCTGTTTTTTCAGAAGAATTGGGTGTCGGTTTTACTGGGTTTTCCGTAGGTTTTTCTTTTACTACAATAGTTCTTGTTAACGTATCCGTAAAGTTATTATATGTAATCGTATACGTAATAGTATAAGTTTCTGCTGCAGTAGTATTCATATCACTAGCTGTAATTTCTTTACCTGCCTTATTTTTGATTGTCTTTTGAATGGTTGCTTTATTTGTTACATTTGTTAAATCAGCTAATACAGTTACAGCAGGTGAAGGATCAATATACATTTTATCACCGACATAAAGTGTAATTGTTTTTTCTCCGATTAATTCAGTTGTAATAACAGCTTTTACATTGGTTAAAGAAATTTTTGTTTCTGTACCAGTACTTGCATTTGCTTTGAAAATAGTATATGCAGTTTTTACAACGTAAGTGGTTGGTGAATTGGTAGTAAGTGGAATATCAATGGTAGGTTTATTTACTTCTTTGATTAAAGTTAATTCTCCTTTTTCATTTTTAGAATAAACTTGATATACTACGGTTCCTAATTGAGCTGCATTTTCATTTTTACGTTGGTTTATTAATTGATTGATACCACTTTCGCTACTAGCAATACTTTTTGCCCATGCGGTAACCGTTTCATCACTAATAGCAGCAGGTTTTACTTCATCCCATGTTAATGTAAGTACATTATTTTTAATAGATGATTTTAAATTTTTTACATTTTCTAATGTATTATAACGATCAGATACTTCAGTAGGCTCTGTTCCTTGTTTAAATAATGCAGTTGTTCGCATATTTGCAGGGGTGTATTGACTTGGAAGTTTTTCAGGATTTGTACCTACTTCAATTTCAACTTCTACAACACCTTCTGGTTTCGTCCAACTTGTTCCTGTTTTGAAGATGCCTTTACCAACTGTTTGGAACAATTTTCTGTGCTCAGGTGTATATGAATTACTTGTGTAGGTACAAGTTTTATCCCAAGGCATATATCCATACCAAACAGAAATTGCATAGTCCGGAGATACACCATTTACCCATAAATCATTGATGGAATCCCCTGCAAAATTAGGGCATATGTTAAATACTGATTGAGGATAGTTCGTTGTTCCAGTTTTCGCACCGTAAGTAACTCCAGGAATATTCGCTTGCCCATATAATCCACCTTTTGCTGAACTTTGTAATAAATCTGTCATTATATATGCCGTTTCTTCGCTCATCACTCTTGTTTTTGTAATTTGTTTTTCAATTACTTCTTTAGTATTACGGTCAATAATTTTTGTATAACTGTGTGGTGTTATATAGTATCCACCATTTCCAAATGTCGCATAGGCTGCTGCCATCGTAAGAGGAGATTCTCCATTATACCCTCCAATGGCATGTGCTTCATGAATGGTTCCATCTGCACCAACTTCAGGACTAAGTCCGACACTTGTTACAAAATTTTTAATGTTTGAATTTTTATTCAATTGAAATGCCTTTAATGCTGGAATATTACGAGATTGTGATAAGGCATCTCGTAGAGTAAGAAGGCCATTATATTGTCTATCCCAGTTGTTGATTCGAGTACCATTCGAATAGGTATATTCTTCATCCATAAATAATTTAGCTGTAGACCAATTTTCATATTCAATTCCAGGAGCGTAATCATATAATGGTTTTGAAGTAGATCCGATTTGTTGATTCAGTGTTGTTGCCATATTTAAATCTCTTGGTCCACTCCAATGGCGACCACCACCAACAGCAACTAAGGCACCAGTCTTTACATCAATAACTGCGATACCTGCATCCACTACATCATTTGCCCATGCATAAGTTTCTCCTGACATGATGTGATTAATATATTGTTGTCTTCCTTCATCCATGGTTGTATATATCTCCATTGGGTAAGAATATGGATCTTTTCCTGTATCTGCTAGTACTTCATCGGCAACAGTAGCAATAAAGAAACGATAATCTTCGAAAACTGAATCTTCCCCACGATATAATAACTTATCGACTGTCATGTCTTCAGCAATTTTTCTTTCTTCACTAGTAATATAACCGTGACGTTCCATCAAATAAAGTACGGTTTTCCTTCTAGCTTCTGCTTTTTCTGGATATAAATTTGGGTCATATGCATTTGGTGCTTGGAAAAGACCAGCAATCAAAGCAGCTTCCGCTAAATTAATATCTTTGGCAGACTTTCCAAAATAAGTTAAACAAGCTTGTTCAACTCCCCATGCACCACTGCCTAAATATGGGGCATTGACATAAAATTCTAATATTGCTTCTTTTGTATATTTTTTTTCAATTTGAAAGATTGATAGATAAATATCTGTGAATTTTCTAGAGATGGTTTGCTTTGTGGAAGTAAAGTTATTTTTAGCTACTTGCATAGTAATGGTAGAAGCTCCACCACCATCATGTGTCAATACTTGTTGTATACTAGCTTTTAAGAATCTAGGTAGGTCAAAACCATTATGTTGAAAATAACGTGAATCTTCTGTTGCGATAATTGCATCAATTAATACTTCAGGAAGTTCATCATATGTAATTTTTTCTCTTTTTTCGGTACCTAATTTTGCAATAATTGTTCCATCTGTAGTATAAAGAATGGAAGATTCCTGACGATATAAGTTATCTGGATTAAATTCAGGTGCATTTTTAACGATATAGAATGCAAAGAAAATACATGCTGCAATTACTAAAATTGTAAGTGATAAGAATATAATCAATAAAATTTTTAATATTTTTTTTCTTTTTTTTCTTTTTCCACTGACTGATTCCTTTTTCTTTATTTGTTTTGTATGATTGTCATGATTCATTGGGTTTTTCTTTCTTGTTTTCTTTCTCTTTTGTAATAAATTTGGTAAAAAGAGTGCTAAATCGGCAATCCCAATAATAACGAGTGATAATAACCAACCAATGGCTAAACATCCTGCAATAAAAGCAATTATGCTTACAATTAAAATCGCTATATTTTCTTTATTTTTTAGTAATTGTTTCATATGATCCTCCTTTAAAATATATCTGATCAATTACTTGTAAGTAATCAATTCTAGGATTTAGTTTCATTTTTAATAAATATCCTTTTTCTTGAAAATATGAAATTGGAATAGATTTTTGCTTATTTTTTTCTATAAATTCAAATAAGGCATTTCCTTCTAATAAGTAAGTTTCATTATTTTTTAAGAAACGAATGATAAAAAATCCAATTCCCCCATGCTTTATAATTTGTTTTAGGTGTGTAATTTGATGTGAATGTATATTTTGTAGTGGGAAACGATTTAGTTTGGTTTCTTTTGCTTCAAAATCAAGATATTGACCACGGTAGATACCATTGTAATCTGTTGTTGATGGTGTTTTGAAATAAGCTTCTTTGATAACTGCTTCTTTTCTATTAGGATAATCTACTTTTGTAATCGTAATTGGTGTTGGTTTTTTATAGATTACAGCAATATCTTGTTGTCTATAGTAATTATTTGTAATATTGATATCTTCCTCTAAAGACATACCACGGTTTCCATAGTTTGTCATTTTGGGGATGCTGTTTTTAATACCCATCGGATATCTCATATAATCACCATTATCATTATACTATAAAAAAAAATAATTTACTATAAATTTAAATGAAAGTTCTATAAAATTAGTTCTATTTTTTTCTAGTTTTGTCGAATTGATTTTTTAAAACAATGATTTATGTTAGAGTACAGATAGAGGTGAATAGCTATGAAAGATATGCAAAAATTAAATCGTATGTATGATGATATGATGAATGATTTAAATTATAGTAAAATTGCAGCTTTTACAAAAATATTTCATATGAAAGAGAAAAAAGAAAAACAAACATGAATTTTCAAATTTGAAATGACATAATATACCCAATGATTTTTTTCTATATTTGAAATGAAAAAAACTACACTCGTGTAGTTATTTTTTCTTAATATCCATGATAACAGGTAAGATAATTGGTTTTCTACCTGTTTTTTCATAGGCATAAGCAGATAATTCAGAAATGATTTCCTGTTTAATATCGCTATAATTAACGGGTGGAGTGAGTTTGGATAGAATGGCACTTTTGCACAGATCTTCTAAATCTTTTAGCAATTCTTCATTTTCATTGACCAAAACAAATCCTCTGGTAGTAATATTGACTTTTCCCAATAGTTTCGTCGCTTTGGTATCAATATTTGCAATGACAACAATAATTCCGTCATTTGCCATAATTTTCCTATCTTTTATGACAGCACCACCGACATCTCCTATACGATTTCCATCTACATAGACATCTCCTGCAGGAATCATTCCAGCTTTTTTAATATTTCCTTTGTACATGGATAATACTTCGCCATTTTCTAAGATAAATGTGTTTTCTTTTGGAATACCACATACAACTCCTAAATCTGCATGTTGTTTTAACATACGGTATTCTCCATGGAATGGCATTAAATATTTTGGTTTCATGAGTCGGATCATAAGTTTTAATTCTTCTTGATAAGCATGTCCAGAAGTATGGATATCGCCTAAAGAAGTATTGGTATATACGTCAACACCTTGTAGATAGAGTTTATTAATTGTTCTAGAAATACTTAATGCATTTCCAGGAATTGCAGATGATGAGAAAATAACAGTATCATCTGGTTGTAATTTAATGGAACGGTGAACTCCGTTTGCAATACGGGATAAAGCAGCAAGTGGTTCGCCTTGACTTCCTGTACAAAGTAGGCATACTTGATTTGGCGGAAGATGATTGGCTTCTTCTGGTGTAATAAAGATTTCTTTATTCTTAATATATCCACCTTGAATAGAAATTTCAATATTGTTTTCCATACTTCGCCCAAAAGTTGCGATTTTTCTACCATTCTTTTTACAAGTATCTACAATGTGTTTTAAACGATATATATTAGATGCGAAGGTTGCGATAATAATACGTCCATTTTTACGTCTAAAAATTTCTTGTAAAGCATTATCCACACGTGATTCACTTGCGCTAACCCCTTCATTTAACGCATTGGTACTATCACTTAATAGAACAGTAACGCCTCTTTTTCCAATCGCAGCCATTTTATGAATATTTGCCATAGGACCAATCGGTGTTAAATCAAATTTAAAGTCACCGGTAGTCACAATAGTACCATTTGGTGTTGTAATACAGATTCCATGTGAATCAGGTATAGAGTGGGTTGTTCTAAAAAATTCTACCTCTATATTTTTAAATTTCACCTTTGTCTTTTCATCATAAACAATAATATTTTTATATTGTATATTTCTGTCTTCTAGTTTTTTCTTAATCAAACCAACTGCTTGGTTTGGTGCATATATGACAGGAATATTTACCGTTTGTAATAAAAAGGGAATGCCACCAATATGGTCTTCATGACCATGTGTAATAAATAAAGCTTTTATTTTAGATTCATTTTTCTTTAAGAATGAAAAATCTGGAATGACATAGTCAACTCCCATCAACTCTCCCTCAGGGAAAGTGATACCCGCATCTGTTATAATGAGTTCGTTATTATGCATTACACAATACATATTTTTTCCGACTTCACCAAGGCCACCTAAAGCAAATATCTTTGTGTCCTCGTTGTTAAACAATTTCATTTTATACTCCTTTCTTTTTGGTTTGCAATCTAACTATAACATTATAACTTTTTTTTTTCATTTTGTAAATGCCTACTTTTTTAAGATAAATTAAGTTTTCAACTTGATGTTTTCTATTTATTTTTGTACAATAGAATTAGTGTAAGAATAGAAAAGAGGGCAATATGTTCAATTTATATAATAATGCAAATTCTATTACAGATACTAAAAATACATTATCTCCTGATATGTTAGCAAAAATGAATGCTTATTTTCGAGCAGCGAACTATTTATCTGTTGGTCAACTTTATTTGTTAGATAATCCACTTTTACGTGAACCTTTAAAAAAAGAGCATATTAAAAGGAAAATTGTAGGACATTGGGGTACTGTTCCGGGTCAGAATTTTATATATGTGCATCTAAATCGTGTTATTCAAAAATATGATTTGAATATGATTTATGTATCAGGGCCTGGACATGGTGGAAATGCAATCGTTGCCAATACATATTTAGAGGGAACGTATAGTGAAGTATATCCTGATATCAGTGAAGATATCGATGGTATGAAAAAGTTATTCAAACAATTTTCATTTCCTGGTGGAATATCAAGTCATGTTGCTCCTGAAACACCTGGATCTATCAATGAAGGTGGAGAACTGGGATATTCTTTAGCGCATTCGTTTGGAGCAGCATTTGATAATCCAGATTTGATTGTTGCTTGTGTGATTGGCGATGGAGAAGCAGAGACAGGGCCTTTAGCTACTTCTTGGCATTCTAATAAGTTTTTAAATCCCATTACAGATGGGGCAGTTCTTCCGATTTTACATTTAAATGGGTATAAAATTAGTAATCCAACTATTTTTTCTCGTATTTCTAAAGAAGAATCTACAAAATTTTTTGAAGGATGCGGATGGAAACCTTATTATGTAGAAGGCGATGATCCTATGATGATGCACGAAAAAATGGCAACTGTTATGGATCAAGTGATTTTTGACATTAAACAAATTCAAGAACATGCTCGTACAACTGGGGATACGACACGACCAATATGGCCAATGATTGTATTTCGTTCACCAAAGGGATGGACTGGACCAAAAATGGTCGATGAAAAACAGATTGAAGGTACTTTTCGTGCGCACCAAGTACCAATTGCGATGGACAAAGAAGAACATATTGCCGAGTTAGAAAAATGGTTGAGAAGTTATCATCCTGAGGAACTTTTTGATGAAAATGGAAGACTGATTCCAGAGTTAAAAGCGTTAGTGCCAAAGGGAGAACATCGTATGGGTGCGAACCCACATGCCAATGGTGGCTTGTTATTGAAAGAATTAAGAATACCTGATTTTAGAAGATATGAGGTACATGTGCCAGAACCTGGAGCAAGTGAAGCGCAGGATATGATGGTATTAGGTAATTTTATTCGTGATATTTTCTTATTAAACCAAGAAAATCGAAACTTTCGTGCATTTGGCCCAGATGAGACAATGTCAAATCGTTTAAATAAAGTATTTGAAGCAACCAATCGTGCTTGGAATGTGGAAACGAAAGATAATGATGAATTTTTATCACCAAATGGTAGAGTAATGGATTCTATGTTGAGTGAGCATTTGTGTGAAGGTTGGCTAGAAGGATATCTACTCACAGGCCGTCATGGTTTTTTTGCAAGTTATGAAGCATTTATCCGCATTATTGATTCTATGTTTAGTCAACATGCCAAATGGCTTAAAGTTACAAAAGAGTTACCATGGCGTCAACAAATTGCATCATTAAATTATGTGTTGACTTCTAATGTATGGCAACAAGATCATAATGGATTTACCCATCAAGACCCTGGATTTTTAGATCATGTAACGAATAAAAAAGCAGATATTGTACGCGTGTATTTACCACCAGATGCCAATTGTTTACTTTCTGTTTTTGATCATTGCATTCGTAGTAAAAACTATGTGAATGTTATGATTGCATCTAAGCATCCACGACCACAATGGCTTACTATGGAACAAGCTGTGAAACATTGTACACAAGGAATTGGTATTTGGCAGTGGGCTAGTAATGATCAAGGTTGTGAACCAGATATTGTACTTGCAACATGTGGAGATACTCCTACCTTGGAAGGCCTTGCGTCTGTTACATTGATGCGAAAGTATTTTCCAGAAATAAAAATTCGTTTTATTAATGTAGTGGATTTAATGAAATTATTGCCAGATGAAGATCATCCACATGGACTCAGTCATGAGGATTATGATGCATTATTTACAAAAAATAAACCAATTATATTTGTCTTCCATGGATATCAAGTTTTAATTCATGAACTGTTATATCACCGTCATAATCGTAATTTACATGTATGTGGATATCGTGAAGAAGGTACCATTACAACACCATTTGATATGCGTGTTCAAAATGAAATTGATCGTTACCATCTAGTCATGGATATGATAAAACGTTTACCACAATTAGGAAATCGTGGTGCATCTGTATTTCAACTGATGCGTGATAAATTGGTAGAACATAAACAATATATTAGGGAATATGGTGAAGATCTTCCTGAAGTAAAAGATTGGAAATGGGAAAATATTCAATCAAATATTGTGAATGAAAATAAAATGTGATAATATAGATATGACAATTAAATCATAAGATAGTTTCAAATAACAAAAATATTATGTATGCTATTTGTAAACGGGGGGGGGTAAAATTTACCCCTCTTTTTTTTGTGATTGGAAGGAGTGAAAAGAATGAGGAAGAAAGGGTTTGCAACGAGTGCTATCTTATACACATTATTGTTATTATTTATCGTATTATTAGTAGGGATCTTAAACAATTTACAAAATAAGAAAACAGTACTAGATCAATTAAAAGTAAATACGGTAAATGCATTACAATATGGTTCGGAGTTAGAATCATTATTAGAGCGTGTCGCTAACATGGAAAGTGAAATAGAAGATTTAAAAAAGAAAGATACAGATTTCGTGGAACTACAATCTGTTGCTAATCAAGCACAATTGGATGAGGCTCTTTCAATTGAAAACTGTTCAACTGGTACTATTACGCATCAAAGAATTTATGTAATGCAAGGTGGTTTATCTTTACCTGGAGGTACGTGGTTTGTGGAAACAGGATGTACAGGAACAGGAAAATATGCATATCAAATTGCCAAAGTTTATTCTCGTAATAGTGGAATGACTATTCAAGTGCGTTCGTTCTATGATGGAAAAGCAACCGCATGGGTAACGATATCATAATAAATCATTTGCAAAATTAAATTAGATGTGCTATATTCAAACACATGAAAAGAAAAAAATGGTTTGTTGTATCAACATACAGTGAAATCGACAAGTATAACGAGTCAAGAGAAATTAAATACTACGCATTCATGGAATAAATATAAAGATAATATGATTACCATTGAATTGATGAGTAAAACGCACAAGATTTCGATTTTTAAGGCGGAACTTGGTATATTGAAACATTAAAAATATGGATACCAAATTGCAAAGAAATATCATACAGATGGAACGAGATTTTAGTGCGTATTATAAATTATAAATAATGCAACACCAACAAAGGTGGGTCTCTAAAGTACAAGCGTAGCTACAATGGCATCTGTTAACTAAATGGATATTTTGACAAAAATTCAAAATTAAAGTACAATATGATTGTGGTTTTCCACAAAAAAGAGATACTATTTAGTATCTATTCGTATGAGAATGATTGCTGGCTAGGGCACATTCTCTTTTTTACTTTTCATGATGTTCTAATAATAAAATGAGTATGGCAAATATTATTAAATATTCCATGTTTCCTTAAATTTATAGTATCTCTTTTAGAAATGAGTAAATAGTGATTATAAATCTGCATAAGTGTGGGCATTTAAAAGTTTTTCTAAAGTAGTGTATTTTGGTGATCTAGCTACTGCTGATGAAAGTTCTCCAATTTTGACAGGATTTTTTAAAAATTGAATATTTTCTAACTGTAATATATATTTTTTATAATATTCAATATAAGTAATATTTTTAACCTTAGCATACGCTAATATGCATCCAATGGGTTTTTTCACATAAAGTGCAATATATTTAATTTTATTTACCTTTTCCTTTTGAATTCTAACATAATACCATTCTTTTTCAGCAAGAAAAACTTCATGGTAACCTTCTTCGGTTGCAGGATATATGACAAGGTCAAAATGTTCTTGCGGACTTTTACTTTCTACTTCATTTGGATAATGTTTTTGAATGTATGACCTTGCTTCTTTAATATATATTTCGACAGCATCTTCTACAAGGCTATTTCTTGTGTATGGTTTTCCTGATATTTTAGATATGGTTATGGCTAATTCATCCATGTCATTGATTAAATTGGGATGTACATTAAATGCAATTTGTTTTTTTCCTGAACTAGGATTTTTCAATACCTTTTCCAATTTTTGATTCATATATTGTAACTTTTCACCGGATATTATATTGTTAGATTTCATATTTTCCCTCATTTCCATATATATTATATCGTTTACTATATAGCATTGTCAATATATTTTTCTATATTTAATTTATAGTAAAAACATATTTATTGCAGCCTTTATATATAAAAAATATTGAATAAAATGGATATTTTATTCTAAAATAAGGATAAAATATAGCTAAAAATAATATATAGTAGAAATTAAAATAGTGTAAAAAAATTACACTATTTTGATGATTCAATGGATGTGAGATAAAAATATTAGATTTTTTTATGGCATTCGTGTATAATAGAATTAGGTGATATCATGGGAATATTCGATAAGTTTAAGAATTTGTTCCAAAAAGAAGAAAAAGAAGAACTGAATCGCTATGATATTGGGTTAGAAAAAACAAGAAAAGAATTCACTTCTAAACTGAATTTGCTCACCCTTAAATATAATCGTATTAATGAAGAATATTATGAAGAATTAGAAGATATTTTGATTCAAGCTGATATTGGAGTCAATACCGTGATTCGGTTTATAGATCGGTTGAAAGATCGTGTTAAAAAAGAAAATATATTGAATGCTTCTGATTTAAAAGAGATTATCGTAGATGAAATGTTTATCATTTATGTTCAAAATCAAATTATTGTCAATAAAATTAATTATAATAAAGATGGACCAACTGTAATTTTATTTGTTGGTGTCAATGGCGTTGGAAAAACAACGACCATTGGGAAACTTGCTTATCAAATGGCATTGCAAGAAAAAAAAGTGTTATTGGTTGCTGGAGATACTTTTCGAGCAGGTGCAGTAGAACAATTGATAGAGTGGGGAAAACGAGTCAATTGTGATGTTTTATATAAATTAGATGCAGATCCTGCCAGTGTCATCTATGATGGGTTAGAAAAAGCAAAAAGGGAAGATTATGATGTGGTACTTATTGATACTGCAGGTCGACTTCAAAATAAAACCAATTTGATGAATGAACTAGATAAAATTAATAAAGTAATTGGAAAAATCATTCCAAATGCACCGCATGAGACATTACTTGTCATAGATGCAACGACAGGTCAAAATGGAATAAGTCAAGCTAAAAGTTTTCAAGAAATTACCAATATAACGGGAATTGTCCTTACAAAGTTAGATGGAACTGCCAAAGGTGGTATTGTACTTGCCATTAAAGATAGTGTTGGCATTCCTGTTAAGTATGTGGGTCTTGGAGAACAAAAAGAAGATTTAAGAGTATTTGATATTGAAAAATATATTTATGGACTATTTAAAGAAATGGATGTGGAAAAATGAAAGTAAGAAAAACAGTTATGCAAAAATTAGTAGGTGGAGAATCTATAGATTCATTAGGATTATTTGTTCAATTTGTACTTATGATTGCGATTGTGATTTTAGCAATTTGTACATTGTTTGTATATGAACTCAATTATGCTTTACAAGGAATGGTAGTATTGTTATTATTTACAATGGCATATAATAACTATCAAACATTTCATAGAAGAAGATTCACTATACTATATTTTGCAACAGGACTTGCACTTTTGGTTGTAGCAACTTATGGATATATTTATGCATAATCGATTTCAACTCATAAATCTCTATGATTTATATGGAGAATTATTAACAGAAAAACAACAACAATATTTTGAAGATTATTATTTTTCTAATTTGTCTTTAGCTGAAATTGCGGAAAATATGGGAATTAGTCGTAATGCAGTGCATAATCAAATTAAAGATGCAGAAGCAAAATTAGCGAATTATGAGCAACATTTACATTTATATGAAAAAAATGAGCAGATAAAAAAAATACTGGTAGCTGTAGAAGAACCATTACGCACTCAAATAGAAGAACTACTTTAATAGTTCTTTTTTATGGTTTTCAATTTAAAATATGTTTTTAAATTTTTTCTACATAAATTTTATAGATATTTTATTTAAAGTAGTGTAAAATAGATATATAGAATAAAAGGTGAGGTTATGTTAGGCAAAATTATTTATATGAGTGATAATATTGCTCATGTACAAATAAGTTCTGGTGTGCAAGTGGCAGCTAATTTGATTAATTATCATGTAGTATTAGAAGATGAACATCATAAAATTGTTGGAGAGATTGAAGATATCAGTGAAAATATTATTAAAATTCACTTTTTAGGAGAGTTATATCCTGATCATTTTGTATCGGGTGTATTACAAAAACCTAGTTTTTCTGCAAAAGTACGCATGATTACAAAAGAAGAAATGAATTTGTTATCGGGAACAGATAGTGAAGATAATTTTTATGTTGGGTTATCTCCACTTTATAATTATCCAATTTATGTGAATATCAATGATCTTTTTAGTAATCATATGGCCATTTTTGGAAATACAGGTAGTGGAAAGTCTTATGGTGTTGCAAGACTATTACAAAATATATTTATAAAATCTAGAATTACACCAGTACACTCTAATTTCTTTATCTTTGATGCTTATGGAGAATATCATAATGCCTTTCAGAATATTCATGAAATCAATCCAAACTATCATTTTAAGTACTATACAACGAATATTCACGATCAAGGTGGTAATATTTTAAATATTCCGTTGTGGTTACTCGATGTAGATGATTTGGCATTATTATTATCTGCAGAGACACATTCACAATTAACTATTATTGAAAAAATGTTAAAATTAGTGAGAATTTTTTCAGAGTCAGATGAACAAGCAATTCGTTATAAAAATCATTTAATTGCCAAAGCTATTATGACAATTTTATATACGAGTCAAACATCACCCGCTAAGAGAGATGATATTTTCTCTATTTTAGCAACTTGTTCCACTGCGCAATTTAATTTAGAAGCTCCTGTACAAGGAGTAGGATATACTCGTAAGTTTAGAGATTGTTTTATCATTGATAAAGAAGGACAATTTACAGAAAGTATTTTAGTTACAGAATATATTGCAAGTTTTATAGATGAAAAATTAGATAGATATGAAGCAGCAAGTAACAAGTTCTATACATTAGAAGATATGGAGCGTGCTTTAAGTTTTACTTTGATATCAGAAGGACTTTTACGTAATGATAAATTATATAATGAAGCGATTACCTTAAAAGTACGTTTGCATACTCTTGCTATTGGCGAAAATGCTCGATATTTCTCTTATCCTACTTATTGTACGGTGGATCAGTATTTAGCTAGTTTAGTTGCATGCCCCAATAATGCACGTGCTCAAATTGTCAACTTTAATTTGGAAGATATTGATGACTCAATTGCTAAAGTAATTACTAAAATCATGACAAAAATGTTATTTAATTTTGTTAAGAGATTACCAGATAGAGCATCTGTTCCATTCCATATATTCTTAGAAGAAGCACATCGTTATGTCCAAAATGATAGTGATCGATATTTGCTTGGATATAATATCTTTGAACGTGTTGCGAAAGAAGGTAGAAAATATGGTCTTGTCTTTAATTTAATTTCACAACGACCTGTTGAAATTTCTGATACTGTCATTTCACAGTGTACCAATTTCATGATTTTTAAGATGAATCATCCTAGAGATTTGGAATATATTCAAAAAATGCTACCAAATATTAACGCAGAAATTGTAGAAAAACAAAAAAGTTTGCAACCAGGAACTTGTGTTGCATTTGGAAAAGCTTTCCATATACCAATGATTATCAAGATGGATTTGCCTACTCCAGAACCATACAGTAGTAACTGTGATGTAGCGAAAAGATGGCAATCATAAACCCGAAATAGGGTTTTTCTTTTGCATAAAAATGTTTTCTTTTTCTTATATTTTATTATATAATGGTAATGGTGAAGAAAATGCTTGAAAATTTAGGAGAACGTTTACAAAATGTGATGAGTAAAATCAAAGGTTATGGAAAAATCACAGAAGAAAATATTGGCGAAATGACTAGAGAAATTCGCCTTGCTTTGTTGGAAGCTGATGTGAATTATAAAGTAGTAAAAGAGTTTATTGAAAATGTAAAACAAAAAGCATTGGGTGAAGAGGTTGCGAAATCTTTAAAACCCGGTGAAATGTTTGTTAAAATTGTAAAAGATGAATTAGTGGCATTATTAGGTGGAGAAAAACAGGAATTAAATATCACTGGAAATCCTGCAACTTTAATGTTGGTAGGGTTACAGGGAAGTGGTAAGACGACTACGATAGCCAAACTCGCAAATCACTTACGAAAAAAATATAAGAAAAAACCATTATTAGTCGCATGTGATGTTTATAGACCTGCTGCTATCGATCAATTGGAACAATTGGGTCGTGAACTGGGTATTCCTGTTTATCAAGAAGGGAAAGGAAATCCTATTCAAATTGCTGAGAATGCAGTTACGTATGCAAAACAAAATGGTTATGATTATGTACTCATTGATACTGCAGGGCGTTTACATATTGATGAAGAATTAATGCAAGAATTAAAGAACATTAATAATGAAATTCATCCTCAAGAAACTTTGCTTGTAATTGATAGTATGACTGGACAAGATGCTATTCATGTCATTGAAGGTTTTCATTCAGAACTACAGTTGACAGGTGCTATTTTAACCAAGTTAGATGGTGATACTAGGGGTGGGGCTGCTTTATCGATTCGTCATTTGACAAATGTACCAATTAAATTTATTGGTGTGAGTGAAAAAATGGATGGGCTAGAGGAATTTTATCCAGAACGTATGGCAACTCGTATTTTAGGTATGGGCGATTTAATGTCCATTGTCGAAAAAGCGGAACAAGTGATTGATGAAGAATCAGCGATGAAAGCTGCTAAAAAAATGCAAAAAGGAAACTTTGATTTAGAAGATTTTTTAGAACAATTGAATCAAATTAAAAAGTTAGGACCTCTAGAGAATATTTTGAAAATGTTACCAGGTGCTTCTAAACTGGGACTCAATAAAGTTCAAATTAATCCAAAAGATATGGCACATCTAGAAGCAATTATTCAGTCAATGACCAAAGAAGAACGAAAAGATCCTTCGATTATAAAAGCATCTCGTAAGATGAGAATCGCAAAAGGATCAGGAAGGTCTGTCGAAGAAGTAAATCGTTTACTCAAACAATTTGAACAAATGAAGGTCATGATGAAACAGTTAAAGAATGGTAAGATGAAAATGCCTTTTTAAGAAATGTGAATCACATTTCTTTTTTATGATGAAATTGAATTCTTATAAGGCAAACACCATATGCAAGGATTATGTTTTTTCATAAGATAAACTAGATAAGGGGGAATAAATTATGATGTCAAACAGAAATTGTTGTTCATCTAGACAAAACATGGGTTTTGCACAACCACAAATGGGTATGATGCAAGGTAACCAAATGGGTATGATGCAACCAATGATGGAAGGACAAGTAATTGAACCAACAATTACACAATGTCAAGAAAGAGAATTCTATCATGAAGTACCACATGTATGTCCAATTCACACACATACAATCAATCGTCACATCTATAAACACACTTATACACCACAATATTCTTGTTCAGAAGAATGCCAAGTATGTAACATTGATTGTGGAAAATGTTCTGGATTCTTAGGATAAGCAACATAAGTTGCTTTTCTTTTTTTGCAGTTTCTAGGAAACAATGGTTGTCAAAATGGATAAAATATTGTAAAATAAGAAAGTCAAGAAAAGAGGAATCAATATGGGTAGAGCGTATGAAGTGAGAAAAGCGAGTATTCAAAAAACGGGAGCAGCACGTGGGAAAATCTATACTATGTATGCGAAAGAAATTTACGATGTTGCCAAAAAAGGTGGAACAGATCCATTATCAAATGCCCCACTGAAACGTTTGATGGAAAAAGCAAAAAAAGATCAAGTTCCTGCCGATATTATCAAAAGAGCGATTGATAAGGTCAATAGTGGTGTTGATGAAACTTATGATAAAGTACGTTATGAAGTATTTGGACCAGCGGGTTCTACAGTTTTAGTCGATTGTTTGACAGATAATGTGAATCGTTCTATTAGTAGTGTAAGAGCAGTTTTAAATAAATGTAAATGCAAATTAGGTGTGAGTGGAAGTGTATCTTTTCAATATGACAATTTATGTATTGTAAGTTTTAGTGGCCTATCTGAAGAGGAAACTTTGGATGCTTTGATTGAAGCAGGTGTTGATGTAGAAGATATTGAGTTAGATAAAGATCAAGTAGTAGTATATGGGAATCCACAAGATCTATATACTATTAAAGAGGCGATTCAAAGTAAACTTCCAAATGTAGAATTCGATATGGATGAAATTACCATGTTGCCAAAAGAAAAGATTACATTAGTTGGCGAAGATTTAGAAATATTCAATCGCTTGATTACCATGTTAGATGATGTAGAGGATGTCCAAACGTTATATCATAATGTTGCATTATAAAAAGAGATTCTATATCTCTTTTTCGGTTGTAAATAATGATTTTAAATTCACATTGAGGGATTTTGCCAATTTTTGCATAACGGACAATGAAATATTTTTATACTCTTTCCCAGCTTCAATTTGTTTGATATATGATATACTAATATCTGCTTTTTCCGCTAAAGTTTCCTGTGTATAGTGCATTTTTTTGCGATAAAATCTCACATTATTAGCAAAAATATTGTATTCTTCCATTAGTTCTTTATTACCAATCATTATTTCACCTAATTTCCAATTATTACCAATTATATTAATATTTTCTCATAGATTGTTTAAAAAAACAGTACACTATCAGTGGACTATATGTTATAATGAATTATAAGAAGTAGGAGGAGTAGTATGTACCAAGTACTAAGAGAGCTAAGAAAAAAGAAAAAAATGACCACACAAGATATGGCAAATAAGTTAGGCATTAGTAAACCATTTTATTCACAAATTGAGAATCAAAATCGTAAATTATCCTATGATATGGCGGTTCAAATTGCCCAAATTTTTCATAAGAAGCCAGATCAGATATTTTTAGAAGATTATAAAAATTCTATAAAATAAAACGAAAAAGAGTTGACTCTTTTTTTGTTTTAGAATACAATGATAGTATCAATGTGATGATGGTGTGGAAAACCGGAGCAATATAAAAAAGAGTGGATTCTTCTAGAATAAGTAAGGTGGAACCGCGGGGAAACTCGTCCTTACATATCTAGGAGTTTTTCTTTTTAGAAAGGGAGAGTTATATGAATGAACTTACAATGGAAAAACTAGTTAATTTATGTAAGCAGTATGGATTTATTTTTCAAGGTAGTGAAATTTATGGAGGACTTGCAAATACATGGGATTATGGTCCTTTGGGTGCAGAGTTAAAAAATAATGTAAAAAAAGCTTGGCTAAAACGATTTGTACAAGAAAATCCATATAATGTTGGTATGGATAGTGCAATTTTAATGAATCCCAAAACTTGGGAAGCAAGTGGGCATTTGTCTACTTTCTCAGATCCTTTGATTGATTGCAAAAAATGTAAGACACGTCATCGTGCTGATAAATTAATTGAAGATGCTAGTCAAGGAAAAATAGAAGCTGGTGGTTGGAGTAACGAACAATTATTAGACTATATTCGCGAAAATCGTATTGTTTGTCCTAATTGTGGCGCATTAGATTATACAGATATACGTCAATTTAATTTAATGTTTAAAACATTTCAAGGTGTCACAGAAGATGCGAAGAGTACAATTTACTTAAGACCAGAAACCGCACAAGGTATCTTTGTTAATTTTTTAAATGTGCAACGTTCTATGCGTTTAAAAGTACCATTTGGAATTGCGCAAGTTGGTAAAAGTTTTCGTAATGAAATTACACCGGGTAACTTTACTTTTAGAACACGTGAATTTGAACAAATGGAACTTGAATTTTTCTGTAAACCGGGAACAGAATTAGATTGGTTTCAATATTGGAAAGATTATTGTCACAAATGGTTACTCGATTTAGGAATTCATGAAGATAAATTACGTTTACGTGATCATGATCCGGAGGAATTGAGTTTCTATAGTAATGCAACAACTGATTTTGAATATTTATTTCCATTTGGTTGGGGTGAATTATGGGGCGTTGCAAGTCGCACGAATTATGATTTAACGCAACATCAAAAAGTATCGGGTCAAAGTATGGAATATTTAGATCCTGAAACCAATGAAAAATACATTCCTTATGTCATTGAACCAAGTTTAGGTGCAGATCGTATGGTCCTTGCATATTTATGCAATGCTTATGAAGAACAAACATTAGAAGATGGCACTATAAGAGAAATTATGCATTTTCATCCATTTGTCGCACCATACAAAGTTGCAGTTTTACCACTTGTTAAAAAATATCATAATGAAAAAGCAGATGAAATTTTCAAAATGCTATCTAAAGA
This sequence comes from uncultured Bacilli bacterium, assembly GCA_947627435.1. Lineage (GTDB taxonomy): Bacteria > Bacillota_I > Bacilli_A > RF39 > UBA660 > UBA5026. The sequence continues at coordinate 19,419 of CANQWB010000006.1, read as the reverse complement.
ATTTATGGTAACATATGATGAATCAGGAAACATTGGAAAACGTTATCGTAGACAAGATATCATTGGTACGCCATATTGTGTCACAATAGACGATGAAACATTAGAAAAGGGCACAGTTACGGTTCGTGATCGTGATACCATGAAACAAGAGGTCATTCTTGTATCTGAATTATTACTTTATATAAGAGAAAAAGTCCAATTTTAGGACTTTTTCGTTTTACTAAAAGAAAAAATTCTTACATATATTGAAATAGGAGGCTGTTATGAAAAAGAAAATTGGTATTTTAGTAAGACCTAATTTAGATTCTTATACAATTAATCGTGAGTTAAGTGATAAAATTTGTGAATATAATTGTATTCCAATTGGTATTATTCCTACTTGTGATGAAGGTAATATGTCTGATGTTGCTTTTCAAGATATGATAGATATGATTTCCATGTGTGATGGAGTGATTTTGCAAGGTGGAACAGATTACTATGATTATGATATAAAAACGGTTCAATATTTATACCAAAATAATATTCCTACTTTAGGTATTTGTTTGGGAATGCAGACAATGGGATGTACTTATGGGGGAAAACTAGGCAAAATTGTTTCCGATAATCACCATCAATTAATGGATTATGTACACCCCGTTTCAATTCAAAAAAATTCTAAATTGTATTCGATTCTTCAAAAAGAAACAATTATAGTCAATAGCCGTCATCACGAACAGTTACTATGTACGGATTTGCCAGTTGTTGCAACTTGTGATGGAGTCATTGAAGCAGTGGAAGATTCTAATAAAAAATTTTTTATAGGAGTACAATGGCATCCCGAATCTATTGATGATGCAAACAGTCAAATTTTATTTCAAACATTTTTTGATTGCATTTAAAAAATCCTTGCGGATTTTATTTTTCTTTTTGTTTTTCAAGCATTTCTGGATGAATATAGGAAATCTCTAGTATTTTATTGATAATTACTTCCATATTCTTTAAATTATAGTATTTCATAATTGCTTTTAGTTTTTGAATATCTAAATATTCAATTATAATCCATTCAAGAGAATCATCAGGATCTTGTATTTCTGAGATATGAGATATAAAATGATCAATTTGAGTACTAAATAATTTACAATCTTCTAATGTTATGTCATAAGATTTTAATATATTTAAAAATTTTTCATTGTCTGGAAATGTCATTGTAGTTAACAATAACCATTTTTTGGTATTTGTATTTATAGGAATATTAAAATGATGATATTGCGTTTTGTTTCTTTGAATCAATGTTTTCGCTTCTTCAAATCTTGTTTGTGCATTTGATAGAATTGCCTTAGAATAATTTTGATTATCGATTCTGATGCATAAATGATTCCCAATACGTTCTATTTGTGCATAATCCTGCAAAGTATCTTTTGTGAGTACTAATTTTCTTTTCAATAAATTTTGATAGTGCATATACATAACAATCCCTCAAATTCATTATATGGGCTTTTTTTTTGATTGTCAAATACTTATTTTTTTTGTATAATGAGTTCGAGGTGCCTTATGAAAGTACAGTATGAATTATTGAAAAAAGAAAAAAATACCAAAGCCAGAAGAGGAAAAATACATACCAATTATGGAACATATGATACGCCAATGTTTATGCCAGTGGGAACGCTTGCAAATGTAAAAACATTAACGCCAGAAGAATTAAAAGATATGCATAGTGGAATTATTTTATCAAATACTTATCATTTATGGTTAAGACCTGGTGAAGATATTGTCGCTAAGGCGGGTGGGTTACATCAATTTATGCATTATGATGGGCCTATTTTAACGGATAGTGGAGGATTTCAAGTATTTTCATTGGCTAAAAATAAAAAGAAAGATATTGTCGAGGAAGGTGTTCATTTTAAAAGTCATTTAGATGGAAAATCACTTTTTTTAACACCAGAATTATCGATTCAAATTCAAAATAAATTAGATAGTGATATTGCAATGAGTTTTGATGAGTGTCCACCTGCTAGTGCAAGTTATGAATATTTAAAAAATAGTGTAGAAAGAACTTTACGTTGGGCAGCCCGTGGAAAAGCCGTTCATAGTAATCCAAATCAATCACTATTTGGTATTGTACAAGGTGGCGCATATGAAGATTTAAGAAAGTTTTCGGCCATCGAAACTGTCAAAATGGATTTTGATGGGTATAGTATTGGTGGTGTTGCCAATGATGGAGAGTCCAAAGAAGATATGTATCGTGCAATCGATTACTCAATTCCTTATATTCCTGAGAATAAGGTACGTTATTTGATGGGTGTTGGAGAACCGATAGATATTATTGAAGGGGTAATTCGTGGCATTGATTTATTTGATTGTGTGTTACCTACCCGTATTGCCCGTCATGGTAATGCTTTTACTCGATATGGTAAAATGAATATCAAAAATGCAAAATATAAAGAAGATTTTACACCTATTGAGGAAGATTGTGATTGTTATACGTGTAAAAATTATACGAAAGCTTATATCCGTCACCTCATCGTATGTGATGAATCATTAGGCGGAAGATTACTTTCTATTCATAATATTCGTTTTTTGATTCGATTGACAGAAGAATTAAGATGTGCAATTGAAGAAGACAATATTTTAGAATATCGTGATCAGTTTCTTGCAAAATATACACAAAAAAATCAATAATAATTGATTTTTTTTATGGATTGTGATATTCTAACGCGTAACGGAGGTTTTATATATGTCAGTAGTAAGAAATGAACTTGAAACAATAAAGACTTCAACGATGATTGTAAAGAAAAGTTCGCTAGAACAAATATCGTATGATGATTTAGTTGTTTTCTTCTTAGATAATAACAATACCTTAAAAGTATCCGTTCCAGCTTTTCATGGATTAATTGAACGTACGATTGCAGGTGTTAGTTCACAAATGGACGCTATGAAACAATCACAATTCCGTTCTAGTTTTGAAAATATCACGACTGGTTTTTTATGGGATCAATTTACTGATGATATGTTTGTCGTTGTATGCGACTTTTATACTAGAGAAGTTTTAAGAATGACACAGCTTACTAATTTTCAAGCAGATTGTATGGACTATCTCCAGACACATTTAGATCCAGTGAATCGTTCGTATGAAGAACCACAAAAACGTTATGGAAGAAGATAATTTATCTTTTTTCTTTTTTTTCTTTTTGATTAATTCCAACCATACTTCCAAAAATACAAGTAATCGTTAGTATTAAATAATAGATTAGATTTTTTAGTTCTAGATGATTTCGTAATCCTAAGTAATTAAATAAAATCATTAGAATGATAAAAATCACAGCTAATTTAAGACCCTCTAACCATCCATTTTGATGGCTATTTTTGCCAATACTAAACCCACCTATTAAGAATGTCAGAATGGGAAATATAATTTCTAGTGTTGTAACCCAATTTTTTCCAATGATATTAAAATAATTCAGAATCGTTATTAGGAATGTGAACACAAGAAACATGAGAATCATAATTCCTATTACTTTACCCACATTTTTTAAATATTTCATAATATTCCTCCTAATAAGATATATGAAAGTGAATAAATGATTATGATTTCGTACATAATGAAGTAGGTGATAATATGTATATGAGTTTAATATTCAAAACGCTTCTGCTTTATTTTTTTATCATTTTTATGTATCGTTTAATGGGGAAGAAGGAAGTAGGTGAACTGGGAATTGGCGATTTAATTGTAACTGTTTTAGTTGCAGAACTGGCAGCTATTTCCATTGAAGATGCAGATAAATCTGTTTGGATTTCTATTGTACCAATCTTGGTGCTTGTTGTTTGCGAAGTAGCAATTAGTTATATTAGTTTAAAAAGCGAAAAATTTAGAAATTTGATTGATGGTCATCCTACAGTGATTATTAAAAATGGGAAGGTTAATTTTAGTGCAATGACAAAATTAAGATATACTTTAGATGATTTAGTAACACAGCTAAGAGGGGAAGGTATTAAAAGTTTAGAAGAAGTAGATTATGCGGTATTGGAAACAAGTGGCGATTTATCTGTATTTCAAAATACCAAAGACTATCCTATGCCTCTTATTTTAGATGGGGAGATTCAAAAACATAGTTTGCAAGAATTGGATAAAGATGAATCTTGGTTAAATCGTATGTTGCAAAAGGAAAATGTAGCACTTGAGCAGATTTTCTATGCCTTTTATAGACAAAATAAATTATTCATTATTAAAAAAGAAGAACTCCTTTAAATGATAAGATGTAGGTGTTTTTTTTTGGTTATTTATGATACAATAAAAACATATGAAATAAGGGTGATCTTATGGTAGAAAATTTAGTCGAATCCATCGTACAATTATTGGGTGGTATCACTAGTATTCCTTTTGGAAAAGAATTAATAATATTCTTTATTTCTTGTTTACCTATTTTAGAATTAAGGGGTGGTATTTTAGCTGCTTCATTGTTACATGTGAATCCAGCTTTGGCATTTTTGATTTGTTTTATTGGAAATATTTTGCCAATTCCATTTATTTTATGGTGGATTACACCTATTTTTAATAAACTAAAAAAATGGCATAGAATTGAACCTATGATTACAAAATTAGAAAACAAAGCACTTTCCAAAAAAGAAAAAATTGAACAGTTACAATTTTGGGGACTATTTTTCTTTGTAGGAATTCCGCTTCCTGGAACAGGAGCATGGACAGGTACTTTGATTGCTTCTATGATTGATATGGATAAGAAAAAAGCCTTACTTGCTTCTATTTTAGGAGTTGTCTTAGCAGGTATCATTATGATGATTATGTCTTATGGTGTTTTAGGTACGATTTTAGGATAATACCTTGAATAAAAGGTATTTTTCTTTTATAATAAAAAAGAAGTAGGTGAAAGAATGAATGATTTAATTATTGGAGCACATGTCTCTTTTAATAAAGATACACAGTTACTGGGAAGTGTCGAAGAAGCACTTTCTTATGGTGCAAACACTTTCATGTTTTATACAGGAGCTCCTCAAAATACCAATCGTGCGGATATTAGTCTAGAACAAACCAAGAAAGCCAAAGATTTGATGAAAGAAAAAGGAATTGATATTCAAAATGTCATTGTTCATGCGCCTTATATTATTAATCTTGCAAATAATGGTTCTAATTATGACTTTGCTATTTCTTTTTTAAAACAAGAAGTAAAACGTGTCGAAACATTAGGAATTACGAAATTGGTTTTACATCCAGGATCTCATGTAGGCCTTGGCAGTGAAGAAGGAATCCGTAACATTATATTTGCCTTAAATCAAGTGATTACGAAAGATACAAAAGCAATTATCTGTCTAGAAACAATGGCTGGAAAAGGAAGCGAATGTGGCGCTACTTTTGAAGAAATAAAAACGATCCTCGATGGAGTTCAATATAAAGATAAAGTGATGGTTTGCTTAGATACTTGTCATATTCATGATGCAGGATATTCAGTTCATGATTTTGATGCAACTTTAGAACAATTTGATCACATTATAGGATTAGAAAAACTAGGATGTTTGCACATCAATGATAGTAAGAATGAGCGTGGAAGTCATAAAGATCGTCATGAAAATATTGGATATGGTAAGATTGGTTTTGATGCTTTATTATATGTTCTTTATCATGAAAAATTAAAAGGTATTCCTAAAATATTAGAAACACCTTATGTAAGTTTTGATGATAATAGTAAAGAACGTATGTACCCACCATACCGATTTGAAATTGACATGATTCGTAAGCAAGAATTCAATCCCCATTTAATAGAAGAAATTCGAGCATTTTATAAATAACGCTTATATTTATCTAAATAAAAGTAGAGAAGTTCCTCTGCTTTTTTATATGTAGTTGGATTTAAATGTAGTTTTGCATCTTTTAAAATGGGTTCTGGATTTCCAAATACGACATTTTCCCACTTTGTTTGAATGGTATGATATAAGTAGTTACATTCCGTATTCGTTAGATGCACGCCATTTTGTTCTGCAAAGTGATAGATATCTTCTATATTCATGGCATCCACGTATTTTTTAATTAGTTTTTCAATCATATGACACCTCAAAATTAATATATGTATCAATTTTAGAATAATGTAAGTAAACCTTAATAAAATAAAAATAAGAGGTGATTTTATGTATCAGATGATACCACTTCCATATGATTATGATGCATTGGAACCTTATATTGATACAAAGACAGTAGGATTACATTATGAAAAACATTATGGAACTTATTTAAATAAGTTAAATTCTTTATTGCAAAAAAATGATTACAAAATGGAATATTCTAAAGAGGAATTGGTTACTCATTTGGATATGTTTCCGTTAGGTGATCGTGATGATATTTTATATTATTTGGGTGGTGTTTTAAACCATGAACTTTATTTTTATAATATGAATCCAAAAAAGCAAAATCAACCAGTCGGAGCATTAAAATCTGCGATTGAAATGCAGTATGGATCTTACGAAAATTTCAAACAACAATTTTTAGAAACGGCTGCTTTTTTAGTAGGATCTGGTTATACTTTTCTAGTTTTAAATGATCAAAATAAATTGGAAATTATCAATTTAAGTAATCAAGATACACCTTATACATATGGATTGATTCCATTAATTGCGATGGATATTTGGGAACATGCTTATTATTTAAATTATTATAATGAGAGGGATCGTTATATGAAAAATTTTTTTGAGATTATAGACTTTGAATACATCAATCAATTATATGAAAAAGCCATTCAAAAAAAATCGTAGTATACGTTACAATTATTATAAAAAATATCAAGATATCAAAGGAATAATCGAAAAAAGATATAATTTACTCGCTGGTGTTATTACTGTATTTATATTAATATTATTAGTTGGTTTATTTCGTATTCAGGTAATTGAACATAAAACTTATGTAGTGAAATTAGAACAATTGAGTCGACGTATTATAGAAGGAAGTACAGCTCCAAGAGGCCGTATTTATGATAGAAATCATCAATTGTTAGTGGATAATGAACCAACACGAGTCATTTATTATAAAAAACAGTCTGGAATTAAGACGAATGAAGAAATCGAACTTGCCTATGAAGTAGCAAATATGATTATGCTTCCTACCAGTAAACTTTCTAATACCAATTTACGAATTTTTTGGGTGAAACAACATCCTGATTTAGCAAAAGCAAAGATTACCGATGAAGAATGGAAGGCATTAGAAGAAAGAAGATTAACTTCTAGTGAAATTGAACAGTTTAAATTAGAGCGTATTACCGATGAAGAATTATCTCATTATACGGAATATGATTTAGAAGCGGCTTATATTTATACATTAATGAATAAAGGATATTCTTATTCGGAAAAGGTTATCAAAGATGAAGATGTTACTGATGAAGAATATGCGATGATTGCAAGTAATGTAGACCATCTCAAAGGTTTTGATACTAAATTAGATTGGGATCGTGTTTATTTGTATGGGGATACATTTCGCACTGTCTTAGGTAATGTTTCTTCTAGTGATACAGGTGTTCCTGCGGAATTCAAACAATATTATACTGAAAAAGGATACGCCTTAGATGATCGAGTTGGAATTAGTTATCTAGAATATCAGTATGATGATTATTTAAAGGGTGCGAAAGATCAATATGAATTGCAGGCAGATGGTAGTAAGATTTTAACGCAACAAGGTTCTCGTGGAAATGATTTGGTACTTACGATTGATATTCGTTTACAACAAGCAATAGAGCAAATTATTACAGAAGAAATTATCAAAGCCAAATCAGAGCCCAATACAGAGTATTATAATCATTCTTTTGTCATTGTATCGGATCCAAATACGGGTGAAATTCTAGCAATGGCAGGGAAGCAAGTTGTATGGAAAGATGGAGATTATCAGGTATATGATTATGCTCCTGGGATTACTACATCACCTGTTACTGTGGGATCTATTATTAAGGGAGCTTCTCAAATTGTTGGATATAATACAGGAGCCTTACAAATTGGTGAACAACGTTATGACACTTGTGTAAAATTACGTGGTGCTCCTCAAAAATGCTCGTGGAAACCACTGGGTTATTTAAATGATTTAACTGCTTTAAAATATTCTTCTAATACTTATCAATTTTATACTGCTTTAAAGGTAGCAGGAGTTGATTATTATTATGATATGCCTTTACAAGTGAGTGAAGATGCATTTTCTATTTATCGAGATACATTTGCACAATTTGGTTTGGGTGTTGAAACAGGAATTGATTTACCTTTGGAAAGCTTAGGGTACAAAGGAAAAAGTGAAGTAGGTGGACTTCTTTTGGATTTTGCGATTGGACAGTATGATACTTATACGCCTATTCAACTTTCCCAATATATTGGTACGATCGCGAATGGAGGAAAAAGAATTCAACCACATTTGTTAAAACAGGTATATAGTAGTGAAGCAGATTCTTTTACTCATTTATTATATGAAGTTCCTACAACTGTTTTAAATACGCTAGATACCCAATATGAATATTTAGAAAGAGTAAAATTAGGATTTCAAGAAGTAATGAAATATGGAGGAACTGGGTCTGGATTTATCAATTTAGATTATAATCCTGCAGGCAAGACTGGAACGAGTCAAAGTTTTATCGATACTGATGGAAATGGTGTCATCGATAAAGAAACAATTTCTATGACATTCGCAGGATATGCTCCAGCTGATAATCCGCGTGTTACATTTACGGTGATCTCACCCAATATTTATCATTATGATAATGGAAGTAGCTATCAGTCATTTGTGAATCGACGTATTAGTAAACGTGTCAGTGATGTTTATTTCACACTCTATCCATAAATTTGAAAAAAAAGATTGAAAAATATGATAGATTTGTTATAATATAAATAATGCTTTTAAAAAGGAGGAGTTTTCTATGGCAAAAAAAGGTGAAAATAGAGAAAATATTACATTAAAATGTAGTGAGTGTAATGAAAAAAATTATCGTACACCAAAAAACAAAAAAAATACAACCAATCGTTTAGAATTGAATAAGTATTGTCCAAAATGTCAACGTCACACGTTACATAAAGAAGAAAAATAGAAAAGAGTAGTATATGAAACAAACCAATGTACCTTATATTAAAGGACAAATGCATTCTGTAATTGATTATCAAAAATTAATTCAATTACAAGCTGAGCAAACCAATAATATAAGAAAAAATGAAAAAGGGAAATCTTATATCAAAAAATATAATCCTGATTCATTGAAAAACCAAATGAGATGAAAATGAAGAATTGCTAGTGATAGAAAGGAGTAAGGTTCATGATTAATGTTAATGATATCAAAACAGGTATGACATTGATTATTGAAGGTGGTATTTATCAAGTAATTGAATTTTTACATGTAAAACCAGGAAAAGGTTCTGCTTTTATGAAGACGAAACTAAAAAATTTAAGAACTGGTGGTACAGTAGAAAGAACATTCAATACCAATGTCAAATTTGAAAAAGCAAATATTCAGAAATCTAACGTACAGTATTTATATAATACTGGAGATACTTATTATTTTATGAATATGGAAACTTATGAACAATTAGAATTATCTAGTGCCCAAATCGGCGATGATAAGAACTATTTAATTGAAAATATGAATGTCATTGTATCTTTCTTTGAGGGAGAATTGTTAGGAGTTATTTTACCAGATAAAATCGAAATGACAGTTACTTCTACAGAACCAGCTGTAAAAGGAAATACAACTAACAATGCGACAAAGGATGCTTATGTAGAAACAGGACTTTTAGTACGTGTTCCATTATTTATTGAACAGGGAGAGAAAATTTTAGTTTCTACTAGTGATGGAAAATATGTATCAAGAGCGTAATAATCAATCAGATGATTGATTATAAAAATTATATTATTTAATTGAACAAAAGGGAAAAGATGCATATATTAAAGAAAATACTTTGGTATATAAATATCAACCAAATCGTGAAGAAAATAAATAATGTAAAAGATAATGTAGAAGCATTATCTTTTTGAATATTTTATTGTATAATACGTGTAGGTGGTCACAAATGAAAAAACAAAAAGTAGTGCTTATTACAGGTGCAGGAATTGGAATTGGAGCAGCAATTGCTTTAGAATTTGCCAAAAAAGGTTATTTTTTAGTTTTAAATTATAATACTAGTGAAAAAGAAGCTAACCAATTAAAAGATGAGTTGATAAACCAATATGGAATTCAAGCGATTACTTGTAAAGCGGATATTTCAGTTGAAAGTGAAGTACAAGCTATGGTAGAAAAAGCGATACAAACTTTTGGACATATTGATGTACTCGTCAATAATGCTGGAATTTCCATTGATACTTTATATGAAGAAAAAACAGTCGAAAACTTTAGAAAAACATTAGATGTCAATTTGATTGGGACATTTTTAGTGAGTAAATATGTAGGTGATATTATGTATGATGCCAAGCAAGGAGCAATCATCAATATTGCATCTACCAATGGAATCGATCAATATTTTCCAATGTGTCTTGATTATGATGCATCGAAAGCTGGTATGATTTCTCTCACCCATAATTTAGCATTACAATATGCTCCTTATATCCGTGTCAATGCCATTGCTCCAGGCTGGGTAGCAACTGAAAATGAAATAAAAGAATTGGATCAAGATTATATTACATCCGAACAAGATAAAATTTTTCTAAAAAGATTTGGTCGACCTGAAGAAATTGCGAAAGTAGTTACATTTTTAGCAAGTGAAGATGCAAGTTTTATCAATAATGCAGTCATTCGTGTAGATGGAGGGCAAAGATGAAAGAGATGTTTCAAGAATTGGGTGTATCTGAGCAGATACAAGAAATGGTCAAAGAGGCAGAAGAAGTATTACAACCTGAATTTAAAAAAATGGATGCTTTAGCAGAGTATCAAAGTTTAAAAGTTTTAAATGCATTTCATAAGTATCAAATATCGGAAACCCATTTAGGTAGCACAACAGGATATGGTTATGATGATATTGGAAGAGATACGATTGAAAAAGTATTTGCAGAAGTTTTAGGTGCAGAAGATTGCCTAGTCCGTAATCAATTTATTTCAGGATCCCATGCATTAACAGTTGCTTTGTTTGCACTACTTAGACCTGGAGATATACTACTTAGTATTTCAGGGGAACCTTATGATACTTTACATGAAGTAATTGGCATTCGTGACAATCCAAGTTCCTTAGCGTCTTTTAAAGTGCATTATTCACAAATTGATTTAATCAATGATCATTTTGATATTGAAAAAATCCAGTCATTTTTAAAAGAACATAAAACAAAGGTAATTGAAATTCAAAGATCAAAAGGATATTCTACGCGTAAAAGTATTTCTTTAGAACAAATAGAAGAAGTGATTCGAAAAATAAGAGAAGTAGATCAAGATGTTATCATTCTGGTTGACAATTGCTACTGCGAATTTGTCAGTGAATATGAACCCTTACAAGTAGGAGCAGATATCATTGTTGGTTCTTTGATTAAAAATTTAGGTGGAGGAATTGCACCCAATGGTGCTTATATTGCAGGACGTAAAGATTTAGTTGCACTTGCAGCAGACCGTTTAACAGTACCTGGTGAAGGAAAAGAAGTTGGCCCTAGTTTAGGAGTGAATAAATTATTATTGCAAGGTTTGTTTTTTGCACCTACAGTTGTAGCTAGTAGTTTAAAAACAGCTATTTTGGCAAGTTATTTATTAGAAAAATTAGGATATACTGTAGAACCAAAAGTAAGAGATAAACGTGCTGATATTGTTCAAATGATTACCTTTGGAAATCCAGATGATTTAATTCATTATTGTCAAGGTATTCAGATGGGTTCTTATATCGATGCTCATTCGATTCCAATTCCATGGGATATGCCTGGCTATGAAGATCAAGTCATTATGGCATCTGGTAGTTTTACACAAGGATCATCCATTGAATTATCTTGTGATGGACCAATCCGTCCACCATATATAGCTTATATGCAAGGAGCTTTAACATATCCAGCAGGTAAATTGGGTGTAATGAAAGCAATTTCATATTTATTGGAAACAAAAAAAGTATAAAAAACATTGACAATCATAAAATAGTTCTGTATACTATTAAAGAAAGTTAAAAAAGGAAAGCAGAAGTATCCACTTCTCACCCGATTGCAAATCGCTTTGGGTTAAATGCCATATGTCTTTTGGATATTGGAATTTTTAAGTGGATACTATTGTATTCACTTTTTTATGGAGGTGTCAGGTATCGCAAGAGATAAAGATATGTACATTAACGAACAAATACGTGCAAAAGAGGTTATGGTAATTGGACCTAATGGAGAACAATTAGGTGTAAAACCAATTAAAGATGCCCTCACACTTGCAAGTTATGCTGGTTTTGATTTGGTCTTAATGAGTCCTAATGCAACTCCACCAGTTTGTAAGATTATGGATTACAACAAGTTCAAATATGAGAGTAAAAAGAAACAAAAGGAAAACATGAAACGCCAAAGAGAAACTAATCTAGAAGTCAAAGAATATCGTTTGTCAGTGACAATTGATGTACACGACTTTGATACACGTGTTCGTAATGCGTCTAAATATTTAGAAAAAGGTCATAGAATCAAAGTGTCAGTACGTTTTCGTGGAAGACAAATGGCACATCAAGAATTAGGTCGTGACGTTTTAATGCGTTTTGCTGCTGCGGTAGAAAATATTGCTACCATTGAGCAACAACCTAAAATGGAAGGTTATTTTATGACTATGATGCTAATGCCAAATAAAGAAAAATAGGAGGAATATGTATGCCAAAAATGAAAACCCATAAGGGAACTGCAAAAGTATGTAAAGTTAGACCTGGTGGAACCATTAAAATCGGTACACCTGGAACAAGACATAATACAGGAAAGAAAAATGCTGCTTCTAATCGCAAAAGCAGAAAAGGATCTTTATTAAGTCAATCAGACTACAAAAGAATCAAAACAAATTTAGGAAAATAATTTTAAAGGAGGAAAATTATGGCAAGAGTAAAAGGTGGTACAGTACATCGTGCCCGTCGTAAAAAAGTAATGGATCAAGCCAAAGGATACTTTGGAAGTAAACACAGATTATACAAAAGTGCAAAAGAACAAGTAATGCATTCATTAAGTTATGCATATAGAGATAGAAGACAAAAGAAAAGAGATTTTAGAAAATTATGGATTACAAGAATTAATGCTGCTTGTAGAGAAAATAACATTAGTTATTCTAAATTCATCAATGGATTAAATAAAGCAGGTGTAACGGTTAACCGTAAAATGTTATCTGAAATTGCAATTGATAATCCATCTGCTTTTACAGATTTAGTAAAAATTGCAAATGATGCTTTAAATGGAAAAACTTTTGAGACTACGAAAGCAGAAAAACCAGTGAAAAAAGAAACAACTAAAGTAGAAAAAGTAGAGAAAGCAACCAAAGATACAAAAGATTTATCTAAAATGACAGTTGCTGAATTAAAAGAACTTGCACAATCTAAAGGTATTAAAGGTGTATCTACTATGAAAAAAGCAGAATTACTAGATGCTTTAAAATAAGATAAGATCTGAGTAGATCTTTTTCTTTTGTTTATAATAATACTGGTGATTACTATGTATTATTTCAATGTATTTTTTGTATATTCAATTTTGGGTCATATTTTAGAAACATTTATATATATGATGCATTCAGGAGAGAGTGGTATTTTATATGGATTTTGGACTCCTGTATATGGAATTGGCTGCATTATCATTATTGCAAGTTATGAAATATTATTTGCAAAACATCATTTAACAAAAAGTTTAGAAGCACTCACTGTCTTTTTAATAGGAGCTGTTTTACTAACAGTGATTGAATGGATTGGTGGTACTTTGATTGAAGAATTGTTTGGATTTGTATTTTGGGACTATAGTGATTTGCCACTTCATATTGGACATTATATTGCATGGGAAATGGCTTTGGTATGGGGATTATGTTCTTTGCTTCTTATGTTTGTCATTCATCCTTTCTTAAAAAAGTGGATACAAAAAATACCCAGATGGGTAACATATATATGGATCGTTTTATTTCTTATAGATGTAGGATATACGATTTATGTTAAATTATAATTATTTGATAAAACCATTTTGAACATATTTCGTTTCATTGACTACAATAAACGCTTTTTTATCTACAGAATGAATTAATTTTTTGAGTTGCTCAAAATTACTTTTTTGAATTTCAATAAATAACATATATTTTTCGTTTGCTTTATCTTGCCCTTTGATATCGATAACAGATACTGCATATCCTTCCATTCTTAGTATGTCGATCAGTTTGTGGTTGTTGTTACTTGTTACAACTTGTACACCAAAGTTACCCTTGATAAAACGATCCGATAAATAGCCACCAATATAAGTACCCGTTGCAAATCCTAAGGAATATGAAATCGCAATCCAAAGACTTGTTTCTGTTGTATTTAGTGCTTCTTTGACAATCACAAACCAAACAAATACTTCTACAAAACCTACCATACTGGCAAGTAGAGTGCGTCCTTTTACGGTAATTAAGGTACGGATTGTTCCTAATGAAACATCAATGATACGTACACAAAATACTTTCAAACATAGCAAAAATAGAGACATAATAAATTTCCTTTCTTTTGATTTGAATTTTCAATGAATGTTGGTTATAATAATGATAAGGTGATCATATGAAAAAAAGAAGAATCAAAAAGCAAGTATATGTAGTGGGTGTAATATTACTACTAGTTATAGTATTATCTATTTTTGTTATTCGATACTTTATATATCGTGGAACAAATGAATACAAATTGAAAAAATTAGGATACACAATGGAAGAAATTTCTATTATTGAAAAGTTAGAATCTGATGAAATTCATCAAATATTAGCGATGGAATATAACCAAATTATTCCTAAATTATTAAAAGAAAAATATTTTATGATTCAAAATTTGGATCGATATATTGCATATCAACAAAAGGAAAATGATAAAGACCTTACCCATGTAGTAAGTATTGTCAATGTGAATGCAGATTATGCATATTATGATAAAGATGTGGTAGTAGAAACTAAAACGAATTTAAAAAATGAATATCTTATTTTAGTCAATAAATTTCATTATTTAAATCAAGATTATGCACCAGATGATATTGTTGCGGTGCGTAATTGGTATGCATATGGGGATAATGAAATTCGAGAAGAAGTTTATGAAAAATTTATTGAAATGTATAATGATGCGGCAAAGGAAGATTTAAAACTTATCATTACATCCTCTTATCGTGATTATGCATTTCAAGATGAATTATGGAATAGGTATGCAAATACTAGTGGAGAAGAATGGGCCGATAGTGTTTCTGCAAGACCTGGTTATTCCGAACATCAAACGGGATTATCTTTAGATATTGTAACAGATGGTGAAGGTGGTTCTATGGATACTTTTGATCAAACAGATGAATTTAAGTGGTTAAGTAAAAATGCACATAAATATGGATTTATTTTAAGATATCCAAAGGATAAAGAAGATATTACAGGTTATTCTTATGAACCATGGCATTATCGATATGTGGGTATTGAAACAGCAACCAAAGTGCATGATTTAGGCATCACATATGATGAATATTATGCATATTACCAAAATGAAATAGAGGAGTAGTATGAAGAAATTATTAGTTGGATTTATGATTTGCATTATAGGATTTTTAGGTATTTGGTTGGGCTTCCACTATTTTATGAAAAAACCGAATCCTTATCTAAAAAAAGGATATACAGATCAAGAATTGGCGAGAATTGAACAGTTAAGTGAAGAAAATCAGGCTTATTTATTAGAAGCAGATTATTATCCAAATTTGTTATCTTATTTAGATGCTGAAGGAATGCAAGAAGAATTATTGAAAGATTATATTTTATTTGAACAATTATATGGACTTGGAATAGAAGAAACGATTTTTATTGTAAATCATCACTACAATGATGTTGCTTCTTATGATGAAAATACAATTGCATTGATGCATGGAACATACTATATTCATGAATATTTAGAACGTTATCTCAAATATGAAAATAATTTAACAATTACTTTTGATTCTCAAGAAGCGATGCGTGATTATGTGATTACTGCAGTCAATAGCAATCTGGATTATGCATTTTATACCTTAGATGAATCCGCCAATTTAGAAAAACAATATTTATTGTTAGTGAATAAATATTATAAGTTGTCAGAAGATTATGTTCCAGAAAATTTAGTAACGATTGCATCTACCTATGGAGCATCATTATTATTAGAAAGTACAGTGTATGAACAATACAAATTAATGTGGAGTGCTGCCAAACAAGAAGGACTTTCTTTATATATTCGTTCTCCTTACCGTAGTTATCGTACACAACAAACTTTATATAATCGCTATGTAGCAGCTGATGGGAAAGCAGTTGCTGATACGTATTCAGCAAGACCTGGTTATTCTGAACATCAAACGGGACTTGCTTTTGATGTAACAAGTCCATCTACTAATTTTGATACTTTTGAATATAGTCAAGAATTTGAATGGTTAAAGAATAATGCACATAAATATGGCTTTATTTTAAGATATCCAAAAGGAAAAGAATATATTACAGGATATATGTATGAACCATGGCATTATCGCTATGTTGGTGTCGAGGCTGCAACTAAAATTTATGAAACAGGTTTAACATATGAAGAATACTATGCATATTATGTGAGATAGGTAAAAATATCTCACTTTTTCATATAATATAATGGTGAAGTATATGAAAGAAGAGACATTTAAAAAGTGTGTCTATGTTGTTCTTTTTTTACTGATTATGTTGTTTTATACAAAGGACATTCATTTTTTTGGAACACATTTTTATGAACATATCAAACAAATAAAAGAACCTAATTCTATCTCGGTTCTAGTAAATAAAAATAATCAATTAGCAGCAGATTATATTCCACATGATTTAGAAAAAATTTCTTTGGATTATGCCAATGAAGAACAATATATGCGAAAAGAAGCTAAGGAACATTTTGAACGTTTAAGTGAAGATGCAAGAAAGTTAGGATATCAGATTATTGCAAGTTCTACTTATCGTAGTTATACGTATCAAGAAAGATTATACCATTATTATATAGAGACAAAAGGTTTAGAATACGCAGATTTGTGTTCGGCAAGGCCTGGACATTCCGAACATCAAACTGGTTTAGCTATAGATGTAATGGGGTCTAATCAGGATTATGATGCATTTGCAGATTCTATAGAATTTCCATGGATGACAGAAAATGCATATAAATATGGCTTTATTTTAAGATATCCAAAAGGGAAAGAAAATATTACAGGTTTTAAATATGAACCATGGCATTATCGTTATGTTGGTATAAAAATTGCAAAGATAATTCATGAAAATAATTGGACATTAGAAGAATATCATACCAATAAAGAGTGATATAATAACTATAGGTGATTGTATGGAAAAAGTAGTGCATGAATTTCCACCATTTTATGATAAAGATTCTAAAATTTTAATATTAGGAACGATTCCATCTGTCAAATCTAGAGAAGTAGGATTTTATTATGGTAATCCACAAAATCGTTTTTGGAAAGTATTAGCATGCATATATCAAGAGAAGGTACCTGAAACTGTCGATGAGAAAAAATCTTTTTTAAAAAAGCATCATATTGCTTTATGGGATGTGTTGTCTTCATGTGACATAAAAGGATCATCTGATCAATCTATTTGTAATCCTATTCCCAATAATTTAAATCAAGTATTGAGAAATAGTCACATTAGTACTATTTACACAACAGGTAAAAAAGCATATGATTTATATTATCGGTATTGTTATCCAACTACAAAAAAAGACGCTATATTACTTCCATCACCTAGCCCAGCAAATTGTGCAGTATCATTAGAACAATTGATAGAAGCTTACTCTTGTTTCATGGAGTAAGTTTTTCATTGTTTTTTGAAATAATTCATAATTTACTTCTTTTGTCATATTTTTTAGTGAGGTGGAAGGATGAAAAAAGTTGTTGTTTTATTATGTTTGATATTTGGAGTATTGGCAAATCCTGTCAAAGCAGATACCGATTTAGCACCTAATGCAAAGAGTGCTGTGCTAATAGAAGCAAGTACGGGTAAAATTATTTATGAAAAAAATAGCCATGAGAAATTAGCACCTGCATCTATGACCAAAATGATGAGTATGTTAGTGATTATTGAAAGTATAGAAAATGGTATTATTGGATGGAATGATATGGTGACAGCATCGGAAAATGCATCTGGCATGGGTGGAAGTCAAATTCTTTTGGAAACCGGAGAACAAATGAGTGTTGCTGATTTATTCAAGGGAGTTGCTGTTGCAAGTGGTAATGATGCAGTCGTTGCCTTAGCCGAAGCAATAGCAGGAACAGAAGAAGAATTTGTTAACATGATGAACAAACGAGCAAAAGAATTAGGATTAAAAGATACTATTTTTAAAAATCCACATGGACTCGATGATGCCAACCATTATTCTAGTGCTTATGATATGATGTTAATTGCAAAGGAACTTGTACAACATGAGAAGGTAATGGAATATACTTCTATTTATGAAGATTATTTACGCAAAGGAACTTCTAAAGAATTATGGCTTGTCAATACAAATAAATTAACAAGATTTTATCCTGGTGTTGATGGGTTAAAAACAGGATATACAGATACTGCGGGTTACTGTTTAACTGCAACTGCTAAAAAAAATGGAATGCGTTTAATAGCAGTGGTTATGGGTGAGGCAGATGGTAAGTTACGTAATGCAGAAGTGACAGCTATGTTGGATTATGGTTTTGCTCAATATAAAGTAAATAAATTATTGGATACCAATACTATTATTTCAAAGGCAGAAATTGAAAAGGGAAATATAAAAAATGTCAATTTAGTTCCAACGAAAGAGGTAACAATCGTAACACGTAAATCGGAAAAAATAGGTAAAATTACTTATGATTTACATTTAGATTCTGTGAAAGCTCCAATTCAGACGGGTGAAAAAGTAGGGACGTTGGATGTTTTGGAAGATGGTAAAATTTTGCAGACAATTGATGTCACGGTAAAAGATAGTGTAAAAAAAGCAAATTTTATTGATTTATATTTTCGTTATTTAGGAGATATATTGAGTGGGGCCATACAATTCTAAGTTGGAATTAGCATAAAAAAGAATCTTGAAATATAGATTCTTTTTTGCTATAATGGAGATGTCAAATAAATCATAGAATAGTTTGTAAGTAGGAGATACTTTGCTATTTGCTATTTGTAAACGGGGGGGGGGAACCCTCTTTTTTTATTGTCTTGCAAAGAAAAATAAAATATAGTACACTGATAGTGTATATAAGAATAAAAGAATGAGAAAAGTATCAAAATAGAAGTAGAACATCTGGTAAAAGTCAATAGATAAAATTAAATAGATTTAGATATATTTTTAATATATTTAAATAAATTAGGG
>CANQWB010000005.1 GCA_947627435.1 uncultured Bacilli bacterium | reverse complement strand
GTACTCTTTTGTGTTGTATTTAACTCATAATATATTTATTTGTCTTTACCAAGCAAATTCCTAATATATAAAAAAAGCTAAGATTTATATTCAATCATCTTAGCTTCTATTATTTCTTTTAAGTTTAATAGCCACACTAGTACGAAACTAGATTATTTATTATGCCTTATTCATTTTATCTTTTAGTTTATCAATATCAGTGAAAAACACTTTGATTCCTCTCATATGAAGTTTCATTAAATTTTCAAAATTTTTAAGTATAATTTTTTCTAATTTTTCGGGAACTCTAGCTGGTTTCCCATCTACTGTATGTACATGATCAATATATTTTTCTAAGGTTGGAAAAGCATTTTGTAATAATATAGCAGCATCCTCATCAAAAATCTTCTCTATTAATATAGTATTACAAAAACCATATTTTTCTATTTTTTTGTTAACTATTTTTTGATATTTATCAATTTTAGAACTAATGGGAATAAACCATAAAATATTTTTGTCTTTAATTGTAAAATAAGTGGGCCTTTTTTTCCCTCTTTCATGGTTTTGCATTAAATTTTCATCATTAACGACATCAAAATATTCATCCTTGATGTGATATAAATATCCTGTTCTTATTTCCATTGTCATCAACTCCATAAATAATATACCATAAAACAAAAGAAAACTCCATCGTAAGATAGAGTTATTCTACATTTTCAACCGGGATCATTTATTACTCGCTAGCCACCCGGAAGCGAGAAACATTGTCGACCGGGATTATTTATTACTCGCTAGCCACCCGGAAGCGAGAAACATTTTCACACTTTTAAGTGCAATATAAATATACTATATTTTTATGAAAATGTCAAATAGTATACATATATAATATATGCAATTCTAGTTTAGTTAATTCTTACAAACAAAATTCATCTTTTTTAAAGAAAAAAGACTAAATACCATTTTTTACTTATCCCTAATTACTTATTATTTTGCTTGTTTTTCTTTAATAGCGACTTGTGCCATAATGCCATAACATAATGCCATAATCTTATTGGAAATAGATAAGATATAAAACTAAGAATTTATTGCACAAAAATAGAACTCTATTCTAAAATCGACTACTTATAAAATAATAATCGCAATATTTGACAATAAAAATTTTGTTATTTATAATAATAGCAGATAGGAAAAATTATTATGAAAAAAGCAAAGAAAAAGAACAAGAATGAACTCATTTCCTTACTTACTTTTTTAGAAACAGATAAATTGAAGTTAATTATTGCTGTTATTGCCTATATTATTGTAGCTGCTTCAGAAACCCTTACTGGTTATTTAAATGGCGCTACAGTGGAAGCAATTACTAACCTGAATTTAAAATTAGCAATGACTTACTTACTTATTTATTTTTTTATAAGCATTATTGCAAATGCGATTCTAAATAATTGGGCTTCAACGATGTTATTAAAAATTGAATCCCGTATAACGAGGAAAGTGAGTTATAACACATATGCTAAAGCTCTTAATTTACCGGCAGTAGCTTATGAAGAAAAATCAAGTGGAGAAATAATCAATCGCATTGTGAGTGATGCTGATAGTTTATCCTCTATAATAGGAAGATTATTAAATATGTTTACTTATTTATTAGGAACAATAGCTATATTTATTTATATTATCTTTAATTCATGGATAATTGCCATAGAAATAATTGTTTTTATTATTATTTTTGCATTTTTTGTAAAAAAATTTAATATTCAACTTAAAAATTCTCAAAAGAATCGAAAAAAAGAACAAGATCGCTTTATAACAATTGTAAATGAATCAATTAGAGGTATAAGAGAATTAAATACATTAGGTATTAAAAATCATTTACTTAAAGATGTTAAAAATATTAATAAAGATATCTATAGAGCATCTTTACAAGAAACTGATATTCAAAAAAATTTCAATTTTATCTCTCAAATTTTAAGAAGCACTTTGGAAGTAGGATGTTTTTTGACTTGTTTAATTCTACTTTATCAAGGAAAAACTAATTTAACATTCTTCATCGCGATGACTTACTATATTTACCGATTCACATGGATTATCGAAAGTATCAATGATATTTCCGAAACATATCAAAAGGTTGTTGTGTCTTTAGAAAGAGTTAATGAATTATTGGAAAATAGATTATATCCTGATGTTACCTTTGGTGATAAAACTATAAACAATGTTATTGGCAAAATTGAATTTAAAAATGTTACTTTTAATTATCCAAATGAAGATTCAACCTTAAATAATTTTAGTATAACTTTAGAGCCTGGAAAAAAAATTGCGATTGTTGGTGCATCGGGTCAAGGTAAAACAACATTATTTAATTTACTTACACGTATTTTTGATCCTAATGAAGGAGAAATTTTACTGGATGGTGTAAATATCAAAAACTTAACTGAAGACGAATTAAGACGTCATATCTCGATTATCAGACAAGAACCTTTTATTTTTAATAGGTCGATAATGGATAATTTTCGTCTAATCGACGAAAAAATCAAATTAGCTGATGTTCGCAAATATACTAAAATGGCGTATTTAGACGATTACATTGAATCACTGCCTAAAAAATATGATACGATTTTAGGTGAAGGTGGTGTTAATTTATCAGGAGGTCAAAAACAAAGATTAGCAATTGCTAGAACTTTGTCTAAAGATTCTAAAGTAATTTTATTAGATGAAGCAACATCTGCACTTGATAACCAATCGCAAGAATATATAAAAAAGGCTATCGATAATTTAGTACATGATCATACAATTATAATTATTGCTCACCGTCTTTCAACAATTCAAGATGCTGATATTATCTATGTTGTCGATAAAGGATGCATATTTGAGTCAGGTACTCACGATGAACTTATGAAAAAATCGAAAGTATATCAAAATCTTTATAAAAGCGAAGCCATAGATTAAAAATCTACCATAAAATAGGTAGATTTTTTCAATGTACTTATAAGTTTTTAATGCCTAGTAATGATATCCTTATGCCTTGAGATAAATCTTCAAACTCTGGTTTAGTATTAGTATATAGTAATCACATTTTTTATACTTCCTAAATCTTGTTGCACTAGCAAAAAAAGACTAAGATTCCAATATTAAATCATCTTAGTCTGAAATATTTTATATAAATTTCTATTTTATATAAATTTCACTTTTTTTGGGTTTGATAAACATTGTAATTATCTAAGAAGTATTTTCTATAAATTACTTTTTCTCCAATAATTACTAGAATAAATACAGATATTGTATTTATTCCTTATTCATCCCTTCTTTAATAGCGGCTTGTGCTGCAGCTAAACGTGCTACTGGAACACGATATGGAGAACATGATACATAATCAAGTCCAATCATATTACAAAATTCAACACTACTTGGATCTCCACCATGTTCACCACAAATACCTAATTCAATATCAGGTCTTGTTTTTCTTCCAGATGTAATTGCATATTCCATTAAAAGACCTACACCTTTTTGATCAACTCTTGCAAATGGATCATTTTCAAATATTTTCTTTTCATAGTAATCTTTTAAGAACTTAGAAGCATCGTCTCTTGAAAAACCAAATGTTAATTGAGTTAAATCATTTGTTCCAAAACTGAAGAATTCCGCTTCTTCAGCAAGTTCATCTGCTAACATACAAGCTCTAGGTGTTTCAATCATAGTACCCACCTTATAGTCAATTTTTGCTTGGTTTACTTCTAATACTTTATCAGCAGTTTCTGTTACTAAATTTTTAACATATTTTAATTCTACTAAATCAACGATTAATGGAATCATAATTTGTGGATGTACTTCAATTCCTTCTCTAGATACCATAATAGCAGCTTCTAATACCGCACGTGTTTGCATAACTGCAATTTCAGGATAGGTTACATCCAAACGGCAACCTCTATGTCCCATCATTGGATTAAACTCTTTTAAAGAATCGATTCTATCTTTTAAAGAATCAAATGTCATATTTAAAGAAGTAGCCAATGCTTGAATTTCTTCATCTGTATGAGGTAAAAATTCATGTAATGGTGGATCCAAATAACGAATTGTTACAGGAAGTCCATTCATAGTACGAAATAGTTCAACAAAGTCCCCTCTTTGCATTTCTAACAATTGATTTAATGCTTCTACTCTTTGTTCCTTTGTTTCTGCAACAATCATTCTTCTTACTTGGAAAATTCTCTCATCACTAAAGAACATATGCTCTGTACGACATAAACCAATTCCTTCTGCTCCAAAACGAACGGCTTGTGCAGCATCTATAGGTGTATCGGCATTTACTTTTACTTTTAATTTACGATAACGGTCAGCCATGTTCATAAATACTTCAAAGTCGCCACTGATACTTGCATCTACAGTCGCAATTTGTTCTCCATAAACATATCCTGTGCTTCCATCAATTGATAGATAATCTCCTTCATGATAAGTTGTACCATCTTGTGTAACCAATGTTTTTGCTTCTTCATCAACAGTTAAACTACTGCATCCAGATACACAACATCTACCCATACCACGAGCAACAACAGCAGCATGAGATGTCATACCTCCACGTACTGTTAAAATACCATTTGCTTTGGCCATACCAGAAATATCTTCTGGTGAAGTTTCTAAACGAACTAGCAATGTATCTTCACCGCGTTCACTTGCTTCTATAACATCTTTGGCATGAAAATAAATTTTACCTGTTCCAGCTCCAGGAGAAGCAGCTAATCCTTGTGCAATCACTTTCCCAGCTTTTAATGCATTTGGTTCAAATGTAGGATGTAATAATTGATCCAAATCATTTGGACTCACGCGTAATACAGCTTCTTCTTCTGAAATCATACCTTCATTTAATAAATCTAGCGCAACTTTTAAAGCAGCAGATGCAGTACGTTTTCCATTACGTGTTTGCAACATGAATAATTTACCATTTTCAATTGTAAATTCCATATCTTGCATATCTTTATAATGATTTTCCAAAGTAGTTGCAATCTCTGTAAATTGCTTATATACATCTGGCATAACTTCTTTTAAAGTTTCAATACTTGCAGGTGTACGAATACCAGCAACGACATCTTCACCTTGTGCATTAATCAAATATTCTCCATAAAGTTTCTTTTCCCCAGTTGCTGGGTTTCTAGTAAATGCAACACCAGTACCAGATGTTTCCCCACTATTTCCATATACCATTTCTTGAACGTTAACAGCAGTTCCCCAATCATCTGGAATTTCATTCATTTTACGATATACTTTTGCTCTTTCATTATTCCAAGAACGAAATACAGCTTGAATAGCTTCCATCAATTGTACTTTTGGATCTTGTGGGAATGGATTTCCATCTAATTCATTATATAATTCTTTATAAGCTTGTGTAATTTCATACATGTCATCTTCATTTAATTCTGTATCAAATTCTACATTTTTTTTCGCTTTTTGTTCTTCTAAAATATGTTCGAATTTGTTTTTATCAAATCCTTTTACTACATCGGCAAACATGCTGATGAAACGACGATAAGAATCATATACAAAACGTTTATTGTTTGTGATTTTTGTAAACCCTTCCGCAACAACATCTGTAAGACCTAAATTTAAAATGGTATCCATCATACCTGGCATACTTGCACGTGCTCCACTACGTACAGATACCAACAAAGGATTTTCAGGATTTCCAAATTGTTTTCCAGTCATACTTTCTAATTCTTGTATTTTTTGAAATATTTCACTTTGAATATCTTCACTAATTTGTTCCCCATCTTGATAATATTGATTACAAGCTTCTGTTGTAACCGTAAATCCACTTGGAACAGGTAGTCCAATATTCGTCATTTCTGCTAGATTGGCACCTTTACCTCCTAGCAAATCTCTCATATCTTTATTTCCTTCACGAAATAAATATACGTATTTTGTCATATTATATCCTCCTTTAGTCTAGCATTAACATTATAACAAACCAATTTACTTTATTCAATACAAACTTTTATTTAAAAAAGAAAATAGTCATTTACTTGACTATTATTATTTATATTTAATGAGACGAGCGTCACACCTCAAGTTAATTATGAGTTCCTAGAAACTAAGTCAAGAACTGTGACTATAATTTTCATCGACGACAAAAGTAATTTTATTATCTGACCTCAGCCAAGAATACTTAGTTATATAGGTATTTTTACATTTATTTGTCTATTCTACTTCTATGCATAAAAAGTAACCCATTTGCAATTAGAAAATTTGAATGTTATCATTTTTAATCTGTTGCAAGAAATTTCAACTATGTCGCTTTTTGAAATATTTTAGCATTATCATATAATATAATATTTAATTTATATCGAAAATATTAAAATGAAAGTATAACACGAGTAGAAACATGCGTACGTAAGTGTCCTTGATCTCTTTGCATATATAAGATACCCCCACCAGTGTAACTATCATAACCACCGCCACGAAGTAACCATGGTTTACTAGATACAATAAAATAATTTGCATCATTAAACCACAATCTAGAACTATAATTGGTTGCATCCACCATTTCTTTAACCGCATCTCCTAAATATGAGCTTTGATAATGATCCCACCATGTATCATCATTCATTTTTCCATTTCCTTTATACACATCATAGTATCTAACATCTAAAGGAAAATCAATACCTTTTGTTTGAATTCCACTTCCATCACCATAAGTTCCATTAAAACCAGAGTTTTGTGTTTCAGATGTACCACTCATTGGCTTATTATTGTTATCTGCTAATACACTCATAAAGAATTCATAAGAACCACCTGACATGTCATAAATACCAGTAATATTTCCAGTTGTACTGGCTTTGTTAGATACGTCATTCCATGCATATCCTGATGCACAACTACTTAAGTTATATGCTACATCTTCGCTTGTGCTTGTAGCACTACAACCTGTTACAGTTGGTCCATAAGACCATTGTCCGGAAAATGTTGGAGAAGATTTGTAATATCCAGTATTTACATTATTAATGTATACTTCCTCACAAGAAGTATTGGTACATTTTCCATAGTTAGAATAAGTTAAATATGCTATCGCTCCCCATTCCATATTTTTTATCATATGACTATTTAATGCACTATTCATTTCTTTTGTTAAAGTATAAAATTCACTAACTGATTTATTCGTTAAACTTCTTACATTTGGTTTAATTAATATTTTTGATGAGTCTGTTGCTACTGTAGTATTAGGATTACTTGTTAAAAATGTAGTTGAATTTGTAAATGTATTTTCATCATAACTAATTTCAAATTTTCCTACCCATATTCCATTGGTATCAAATGAAGTAAATGCTGGATGTGTTAACCATTCTCCATTCGCATCACCATTAGATACTTCTGTATTTTTTCCTTCAAATACAATTTGTATAGCACTTGGTTCCTCTGTTCCATTTGGATATTTTCTTTCACTATTTACATTCCATAATTGATATCTATATCTTGGGATCCATACATAATATTGTTGTATCTTTTCTTCTGATATTATCCCATCTTCTCCTATTGTTTCTCCACTTTTTAGTATCACCGCATTGGCCCATTGTTTTTTCTCATATGAGTACCATACTGTTTTTAAATCTGCCTTTTTTACTATTCCATCACTATCTATAGTTACTGGTATTAAATTACCTTTCAATTCTGGATATGCTCCATTTAAAATAGCCTCTTTATAATTAATTGCACTTTCTAATTCACTTTTCTCCATTGTACATTCTTCTTTTTCAACTATTTGTGGGCTTATCTCATCAAATTTCTTTTCAATACAATAATTTCCATATTTTGCTATAATACTCATATTTCCTAATGTATCAATTATCAACATTCCACTTGTTGGTTTACCTCCCTTTACATTTAAGGTATTACTTGTTAAATCTATCGTATTTGTTGGATTTTTTTCTAGCATCATCTCTATTTGATATTGTTCTGCCGCTTCTAAAAGTCCATTGACAGATTGTATTGCAGCTCCTTTTCTGGCTTTCTCAATCACTCCCATAATCATTGGGGTTGCAATTAATGCAACTATTGCTAGTATTACGATTACCGCCAATAATTCAATTAGTGTAAATCCTTTTTTCTTCATATACATCACTCCTACTCCTATTTTGATACTTTTCTCATTCTTTTATTCTTATATACACTATCAGTGTACTATATTTTATTTTTCTTTTCAAGACAATAAAAAAGAGGGTTACCCCCCCCCCGTTTACAAATAGCATACTTGAAATCTTATGCATCCGTAAACTATTCTATGATTTTATTTGACATTTTCATATTATCATATTTATTCTTTATTTGCAACAATAATCCTCTATACTTTACATAATTATTTATGATTTGCTCTAGGATGAGCACTCAAATACACTTGTCTTAAATGTTCATTGGATACATGCGTATAAATTTGTGTTGTCGATAAATTTTCGTGGCCTAACAACTCTTGCACACTTTTTAAATCTGCGCCTTCATCTAACATATGTGTCGCAAAAGTATGTCTAAGTACATGGGGGCTAATATGAAACTTTAAAGCACCTTGTTGTATCACTTTATTTAAAATAGTACGAATACCCGCAGTCGTAAGAGGATTCCCTAAATGATTGGGAAAAAGAAAATCATGTTGTTTTCCTTTCAACAATTCATTTCTTGAACCTGAAAGATATTTTTGGAGTAATACTTGTAATTGAGTACCATACAAAACATATCGTTCTTTACTGCCTTTTCCAAATACCTTTATTTTTTTATCATAAAAATCAATATCTTTTATCTGGATACATACAAGTTCACTCACACGAACACCTGTAGAATATAATAATTCTAAAATAACTGCATCACGCAATCCAAATGGTGTACTTTGATCTGGAATGGATAATAATGATTCCAATTCCTGAAAATATAAAAATTTAGGTAAAGTATGATCCAATTTAGGATTGGATATTAATTTCATAGGATTTTTAGAAATGATATGTTCTTGCATTAAATATTTATAAAAACTACGTAAACAACTAATATGTCTTGCAATCGTACGTTTCGAATAATTTTTTGAATATAAATAAGCCAAATAATTACGAATAACTTTGTAATCAGTATTTTTTAATGCTATAGATTCTGTATTTAAAAAATGGAAGAAATGGATTAAATCATTTCGGTAAGATATCAGAGTATAATTAGACTGATTCTTTCGTTGCAAAAAATCTAAAAATAAATGTAAATATTTATCTTCCATGTGATTTTTCATCCTCTTCTACTTCACCATACATTTGAGCTAACTCTTCTTCTGTTAAAAAAGCATATTCATCTGGATCAACGGAATCATCCTTTTCTGGAAAACCATATGGTTGGGTTAGATTATTTTTTGATACTTGTGGTATATCTACAATCGCTTGATACATATGAATCCCATATTCCATGGCTTTTAATCTACGTAAATTAATATAAGATAACATCTGCCTCAAAAGATCATGTTCGTATTCTCTTTTTTCATCATAAGTATTACATTGCATCCATACATATATGAGTTCTTTTAATTTTTTAGATAAATTTGGATCATTCAAAAGTTCTTTATTTTGAGATACCAATTGTAATATATCATCACGATAGTGGATAATAGAATGTAACATATCAATTAAATCATATGGCAATTGTGCTCCTGGTTCTGTAATCTTATGGATAAGTTGTGCTTCACTCATACCCAAATGATAACGATATTTATTATGCACTTGAATTATTTTTAATAATAAAGGATCTCGTTCAAATATCAGTGGTAAACAGTGAACCTCTTGATTGACTATATATTGCACAGAACCTTCTACGAAGTTCCAATCAAATTGCATAGGTGCAATATGTAATTCCTTTAACTTGTCAATAAAATCATTTTCTCCTAAAGTCGTTGTAATTAAATCAATTTCATACAACTCTGCTTTTTCACGTGCCAGTTCCTTACCACGTCCCATAGGTACATAAAAATGATTGGAATAACCATCCTGTATATTCAAACAATACCTTGCCATACAATCACCTATATTTATTATATCATAATTTTTGAAATAAAAAAGTGACTATTTTTCATAGTCACAACTACTACATTTGATTTTATTTTTTTTCTCGGTTAACATATTACCACATTCTGGACATGTTTCCCCTGTAGGTCTATCCCAATAAGCTATTTTACAATCTGGGTAATGATCGCAACCATAGAATATTTTTCCTTTTCTACTTTTTTTCTCAACAATTTTTCCATCGCAATTGGGACAATCACAAATTTCGATTACTTGTTTTGGCTCAGATTTTACATATTTACACTCTGGATAATTACTACAAGCAACAAAAGTACCATATCTTCCTTTGCGAATAACCAGTGGATTCCCACAATTTGGACAATCCTCACCCGTTTTTTCTGGTTCTTTTTTCTCCATTTTATCAAATGCATCTTTGAGTGCTGGATCAAAATCATGATAGAATTTTTCTAATGTTTCATACCAGATTTGTTTTCCTTCGGCTATTTTATCTAAATCAGTTTCCATATCCGCTGTATACTTTACATTAATGATATGACTAAAATGTTCTTGTAATTTATCGGTTACCTCTATGCCAATTTCAGTAGGAACAAATTTTTTGTCCACCAAATTTGCATATCCTCTAGATTGAATTGTATCCATGGTTTTGGCATAAGTACTAGGGCGTCCAATGCCTAACTCTTCCATGGCACGTACTAATTTTGCTTCAGTATAACGAGCAGGTGGTTGAGTAAAGTGTTGTTCTTTTTCAATAGAATTGGATACTAGTACATTAGATTGATAAGAATCCAGTGGCGGAAGTATCGATTCTGTCGTATCTTCATAATCTGCATATACTCTTAAATATCCATCAAAAACAATTACTTGACCGGTTGCTTTAAATTGATAATTATTATTGTCTAAAACAACTGTTGTATTATTGGTTTTAGCAGGATGCATTAAACAAGCCAATGCACGATAATAGATTAAACGATATAATTTATATTCTTCGTCTGATAAATAAGACCTTACACTTTCTGGTGTTCTTTCAATGCTAGTTGGACGAATGGCTTCATGAGCATCTTGAACATTTTCTGTTTTTTTACTTTTCTTGACTACACCAATATATTCTTTTCCATATTTACTTTCAATATAATGGAATGTATCTTGAATAAAATCATTAGAAAGACGAATGGAATCAGTACGCATATAAGTGATTAAACCGACTGTTTCATCTCCTAATTCAATTCCTTCATATAATTTTTGGGCAATAGACATCGTTTTTTTGGCACGCATACCCAATTTGGAAGATGCCACTTGTTGTAAAGTACTCGTTGTAAAAGGAGTTGGACTATTTTTTTCTTTTTCTTTTTTTTCTACACTTTCTATTTGAAAAGCATTGCTTAAGTGGTTTAAAATCTCATTACATGCAACTTCATCTTTAATTTCCAATTTTTTATGATTGTATTCATATAGTTCAGCATCCATCTCGGCAAAATGGGCTGTTACAGTCCAATATTCTTCTTTGACAAATGCTTCAATTTCACGTTCACGATCTACAATCAATTTTAAAGCAACACTTTGAACACGTCCTGCACTAGAACCACTAGTTTTTGATTGCATCAATCGGCTCAAACGAAAACCAATAATACGATCTAAAATTCTTCTTGTTTCTTGAGAATTGACTAAATTCTGATCAATTTTTCGTGCATGTTTGATAGATTCCAAGACAGCATTTTTGGTAATTTCATTAAAGACAATACGTTCCGAATTGGTTTCATTGAGTCCCAACACATCATACAAATGCCAACTGATTGCTTCTCCTTCACGGTCTGGGTCGGTTGCAAGATAAACAAAATCGGTTTTTTTCACATCTTTTTTGAGTTCATCAATAACATTCTTTTTCCCTTTAATTGTTACATAATTTGGTTGAAAATGATTTTCAATATCCACTCCAAGTCCATATTTCCCTTTCGTAGATAAATCACGAATATGTCCTTTTGAAGAAGCTACTAAATAATCACTACCTAAATATTTTCCAATTGGTTTTACCTTTGCAGGGGACTCCACAATCACTAATTTTTTTGCCATTATGCCACTTCCTTTTAATCAATACATTTATACACTATTCCATTTAAAATGTCAATTATTTAATACTTACCACATTTACTCCCCCAAGAATCCACTAACTTCTCATCTTTATAAATTTTGAGTAACTCACAATGATTACTACATCTATTACATTCCTGTCCTTTGGTTTCAAAAGAAATATCTTGAATATTGAAAGAGTATGTCTTACCACTTTGATGATTATGTGCTAAAATAGCAATTCCAATCGCTCCCATCAAATGACTATTCTTATCCACAATTACTTTTTCATGTAGTACTTCTTCAAAATATTTGACAACCCCTTTATTTTTACTTACGCCACCTTGAAAGACAATAGGGCCTTTTAATTTTTTTCCTTTTCCAACATTGTTTAAATAATTTAAGACGATACTTTTACATAATCCAGCGACAATATCCTGTTTTTCATACCCAAGCTGTGCTTTATGAATTAAATCCGATTCTGCAAACACTGTACAACGTGCAGCAATTTTAACGGGATTTTCACTTTGTAAAGCAAGTTCTCCAAATTCTTCAATCGGAATTCCTAAACGCTTGGCTTGACTGGACAAAAAAGAACCAGTACCAGCTGCACACAAAGTATTCATCGAATAATCTGTAATAATGCCGTTGTCAATTAAAATAATTTTAGAATCTTGTCCACCTATTTCTAAGATGGTACGAACATCTGGATAATAAGACAATGTTCCTACAGCATGTGCAGTAATTTCATTTTTTACAATATTGGCATCTACCATAAGACCAATTAATTTTCGTGCACTTCCTGTTGTTCCAATCCCTTTGATTTCATAACAATCTGGTAAATCACTTTTTAATCCTTTTAATAGTCTTTTAACAGCATCAATTGGATTTCCTTCCGTCCACAAATACAAAGAACGAATAATTTCATGGTGTTCATCGATGATAACGCCTTTGGTGGAAATAGATCCAATATCAATTCCTAAATAACATGGTTTCATTTTTTTCGCCTCATTTCTATCATGTCATAAAATGCTTCCAGTCTAGTTTCAATTCCTACTTGTGAAGTATTGGCATCAAAAGAAAAGAATATAACTGGCACATCATACGCATTACATATTTTACTGATAATTGGCATCGCTCCAATCTCTGGAGTACAAAAAGAGGATTTAATATGAATAATGCCATCATAGCCATGCGTACACAAGTATTTGGTTCTACCAATGTTATCTGCTGCATCGGCACCCATTCTATATTGAATATATTCCTTTGCATACTTCAGATATTTTTTTACTTCTTTTTTCTTTTCAAATAAAAGATAATGTGCATTCGTATATCGTTTTACTTCAATTCCATAATGCGCTAATGTCATTTCTAAGTTATAATTGGCAAATGGTTCCATTAACGTATACAGTTCTCCAATGACACCAATTTTTAAACAGTGATCTGGCTTTTGAATAGAAATTTGTTTGATTTTTTTAAAATGCTTACGATACATACGATATAAAGAAAATACCCCTTTGGTTTTGGAAAATGCTTGTAACATCTTTTGATTTTCAGATTCAAAAGATCCTGATTGTACTTCAAAGCCAATATTTTCTCGAATATAATTATCTACTCTATCCATATATTTCACCATCTTAGAAGTAATGAATAAATAATATAACGCTCTTCCAATATGAAATTTAGGATCGATTTTTTTAAATTCATGATATATTTTTTTAATATCCGTCTTGCCTTGACTGACTAGGTTAATATATGTAAATTGATATCCTAAATCTTCTAAAATTTGGTTTTGAAGTTCACTATAATAACCATATCGACAACCTCCACCCGCTTGGATTAAAACATCCGCTTTTAAATCAAGGGCTTCGATAAAAGTACCTAATGTATATTTAAAAGGTGTACAAACAAATTCTGGACTGTATTTAGTTCCCAATTCGATTGTCCTTGCTGTAATTTTGGGCGCAACCATGACATTAGCATTTACGATATGTTGTAATAAATAGGAAACAGGAATACTATAGTTACCCATATGTGGGAATGAAATGGTTTTTTTAGACATTTTTTTGTTTCCTTTCTTGTATAATATCTACAAAACTTTCTAACCTTGTTTCAAACCCTGCCATACCATCCATGTCATCTAAAATTAAATTTAAATATGGCAGATGAATTTTGCGCATAACGAGTTCATTTACCAAAGAATCTGGTCCACACGGAAAAGTAGATAAAAAAAGAATACCATCTACTTGATCTTGAACAAGCGGAATGACTCCTATATTTTCTTTATTGAACTTCCAGTATAGTTCTTGTGAAAGTTGTTTAGACATTCGATTTGTAATATTAGGATAAAATAGATCACTATAAATGACTTCTACACCTAGTTTTTTTAAAAAAGAAGCGATGGGTTTGCCAATAGTTTCATCATATAAATTATAAGGGTGTCCAATCATTAAAACTTTCTGTTGATTGGATTTTAATCGCTCTATATTTTTTTGAATTTGTCTATCTTTATGTTGCCAAGCATGCGTTTTGGCTTCATGATAAGCTTGTGTTGCTTGTTTTTTTGAAAATCCAAGTTGTTCTCCTATCTGTATCATTCCTTTTTCTTCTGTTTGATGATGTGCAACATCAACATTATAATTTAAAATAGGTGTAGAAAAAAGATTACTTGCAATATCATAAATTGCTAAAAAATTGGTACAAGTTTGATTTTGAATACCATAATTATCAATACGAGGTACCATAATAAAATCACATTTTCCTTGTAAATAAAAAATGTGACCTATTAAATTTTTCATGGAAAGACACATTTCATCATTTGCAAGGCGAATTCCATTTTCCATTATTTCATAATTTGTTTTTGGACTGATTATAACTTCACAACCTAATTGTTCAAAAAAATATTTCCATAATTCCCCATAATAGTAATAATGAATGCTTCGTGGAATGCCAATTCTAACTTTGTCCATAATTTCACCTATATCATATTATTCACATGCCTATTATTTATGAATGATTTTACCATTTTACCATCAACAAAAGAGAAGATAGATATCTTCTTATGTATATGGTTTGGAATCAATTTGTTTGGCAATTACAATCAACTGTTTGTTGGTTGGATATTTACATGTAATCATTGTCAATGTTGGATATTGGATATCCCGGTCGATCGAAATATAGCCTGTTTTTTCCACATCATAAATTTGACTGACTTGATAAATATATTGAATACCGTGATAATAAATGAAAATAGAATCTCCAAGAGTTAATTGGGTTAAATGATTAAAATAAGCGACTTCACCAATACCAGAATGTGCTGCTAGAATAAAATTTCCCTTTTGTTGATCTGGCATATCAGATTCTTTTAAAATGGTAATATTTCGATTGACTTGATTTTGCGGATGATGAATTGGAAACAAACCTTTTTTTAAATGAATTTTAGGTATTTCAATCACTGCAATATAAAGATCTTCTTTTTCTGCATATGCATTTTTTTGAAAAAACTGATCAAATCTTTGTTGCTCAATTTGTATTTCTTTTTGTTTTTTACAAACTGGATAGCACCAACAAAGCATTCCTATACCACAAGCGAACAAGCCAAAAAAGAAACATAACTTATGATATGGTTTTTTTCGCATATCGAATACATCCAAGTCCAATACAAAAGCAAAAACTACCAAGAATAGAAAGGAAAGAACGCGTATGTATCGCTGTATCGGGTACTTCCACTATTTTCTCATTTGACATTTCAACTTTGACTTCTTCACCATTTTCTTTGATTTCAAAATAGATTTTATTTTGATACAAAGTATAACCAGTTGGTGCTTCTTTTTCTAATAGATAATAATCTCCATATTCTAAATCATGAATGACAATTTGGCCCTTTTCATCTGTTTTTTGAGAACAAACTAGTGTATTGGTTTTGGCATTATATATTTCAATCCAAACATTTGGTAAAACTTCTTTTGTCGTGGCATCTATCTTTGTAAATGACAGAGTTCCTTTTATTTTTTCATTTGACATTTCGACTTTGACTTCTTCATCATTTTCTTTGATTTCAAAATAGATTTTATCATTACTAAATTGATAGCCCGTCATTGGCTCTGTTTCAATGATATAGAATCGTCCAACCCATAAATGTGGAAGTCTGATCATTCCATTGCTATCTGTAGTACCTGAAAAAATAAGTGCATTCTCTTCTGTATAAATTTCTATTGTTACATTTGGTATTACTTCACCTGTATCAATATCTTTTTTCATAAACTCGAGAGTTCCTTTTTTCAAATAATTTTTGAGTCGCAATTGTTGATACACAATCGGCGTTTGTTGATCTTGATATTTTAATTCAAATGCATATATTTCAGGGTCTAAAAGATATGCATCTGCCGTTTCTAACTCTTTTAAGAAATATTTTCCTAATTTTAAATTTTCTATTTTTACGTAACCATTAAAATCTGTAACATAGATGCCAATTAGATTTTCAAAAACATCGTATAGACCAAATTTCACATGAGAAAGTGGAACTTCCTGATAAGTAAAACGACCATCTTCTATCACAACTTGCTCCCCTATTTTTTGAATTTCTACTACTCCTTTTACTGCTTGATTTTCAAACACAACTTCTATAATAGAGCCATAAACAGAATCTTCTATTACGCTTGTATTTTCTTTTATAGAAAACGGAACAGGTTCTGTAGACAATAGATATCCATCTGGAGCTTGCATTTCTTCAATGATATAATCCCCTCCAAACAAAGGAAGTGGTGTAATCATAATTCCTTGTTCATCTGTTTCAAACTCACAAATCACTTGATTGGTTGTAAAACAAACATATTGATTTGTCTTAATGTCTTTTATTTTAAATTTGGCACCCGCCATCGGAATGATTTCTTTCGTTTCAAAATCCCTTTTGATTAATTTGAGTCGCGCTGTAATTGGTCCATTTTTTATATAATTGACTTGTGTTAATGCCGTCGTTTCATTTACATCAATGGAAAATGGTTGCATCATTTTATAATCAGATAAACCTGATATTTGTTTGACGAGATATTTTCCATAAGGTAATGTGACTTTCGCATAACCATTGCTATCGGTTTGGAAAGTTTCCATACGTTCATTTTTCCAATTGAAAATTTCAAATACAGCAGCTGGTTCGGCATAAATAAAGCCAGTTGCCAAATTTCCATAAAATTTATAGAATACAAAATCATTTTGAATGACATCTTCCGTAACAGTCATAGAATAAACTTCTTCGTTTTCCACCTTGGTAAAATAAATTTCAGTATTGATATAATATCCCTGACTATTTTTGAGTTCGCGAATGGTATAATTTCCATAAGGTAATAACTTTGAAGTTGCTTGACAATCATTTCCGATAGTCAAAGTATCGACAAGACGATTTTGCGAGTCATAAATTCCATATTTTGCTCCTACTAAAGTTGCTTCTCCTTGCGCCTTGCATTGGTTTGTTTCACTATCTACTTTTGTCAGTTGAATTCTTCCTTTAATGACAGATTCTTTTGATAGAACGGTTACCGTTTGATCACTTGTAATCTGTGCAGAATAAACATTGACATCTATTTTATAACCTGTAGATGTTGTAAGTTCCTTTATTGTATAATTTCCATAAGGTAATAATTTTGAAGTTGCTTGACAATCACTTCCAATGGTCAAAGTATCGACAAGACGATTTTGCGAGTCATAAATTCCATATTTCGCTCCTACCAAAGTTGCTTCTCCTTGTGCCTTGCATTGGTTTGTTTCACTATCTACTTTTGTGAGTTGAATTCTTCCTTTGATGACCTGTTCTTTGACCATTACATTTTTGGTAGCAGTAGAATCAACTGTAACAGAATAAACCGTACCATCTAGATAATAGCCTGTACTACTAGATACTTCACGAATTGTATATTCTCCAAAGGGTAGTATGTCTGTAATTGCTGTTTTATTTTCATCAATAGTAAGTTGTGCAACTACATTATTTTTAGAATCAAATACATGATAAACAGCCCCTACTAAAGTAGCCTCTCCTTGAGCAGTTGTCGCATTGGTTTCATTATCCACTTTCGTCAGTTGAATTCTTCCACCAACCACTTGTACTGAAAAATGAGTATAAATTGGTGAATAATTACCTGCAACCAACATATCTTGCCCTTCACTATCCACATAGACAATTGGTGGGGCATTATAATAAGTAGCATTTTTAACGAGTTCTACCGTATAATTTCCTACTTCTGTTCCCGTAATATGCAAACTATTTTCATCCTTTGTAATAAATGCATTCGATCTTGATATCATAGAGTATTCCGAAAGTACTCCATTTTGGTCTGTAAGTGTTAGAGATGACCCAATGGAAAGTGTATGATGGGTTCCACTAAAACTTGGTATTACACTATGATTGGATACTAAATGGTCTAATTCAGCCATTTCATCTTCGTAACGTGTAATACGAGTTCCATTCAAAGTCTTTGTGAAAAAATAATCACCAGTTGGATCTACTGTTTGCCAAATCATCATCTGTGTAATAATATACCATTTATCATCTTTATGCGTCCCATAACCATATCCATAATATGATAATAGTGAAACACGATTCCACTGTTCTTGTGTCATATGGGTTACTAAAGCATAGTCACTATCATGTGCTACTTGAATATTTCCTTCCTTAAAATCTAAAAATGGTTGAAGACAGTATGCAAATAAACCGTCGGATCTTTTTAAAATAATAGCGGTTTCCCATCTTTCTGTACCATCACTTTTGACTTTCTTGACATAAGTATTCGAAATATAATTTCCATTGTAAAAATAATCATTTGTAGCTTGTGCTTTCACAATTTCAGAATGAAAGCCAAGCAATAGAATACCAATAAATATAATCAAACTTTTTATGATTTTTTTATGCATAATTTTCCTCCTTATCTTTAACATATAATATAAAAATGAAAATCCCTTTTGAAAATAAAAAAAGAATCTTTTTTTTAGATTCTATCTTCTTAATTGATCAATTTGTCCTTGATAGTTATTCTCTTTCGTGATAAAACTACCAGCTACCACAATATCTGCATCTTGTACTTGTAAAACCGTATGGGCATTGATACCACCATCTACTTCAATCATATAATGATAAGCATTCTGTTCACGCAATGTTTTTAATTGTTCTATTTTTGGTACGACATCGCCTATAAATGTTTGCCCACCTTGACCTGGTTCCACACTCATAACGAGAACAAGATCCAATTGTTGTAAATAAGGCATCAATTCAAAAATAGGAGTGGATGGTTTTACCGAAACCCCTACACCAATTCCTTTTGCTTTAATCATTTGAATACAATTGGCAATATCATTTGTGGCTTCATAATGAAAAGTAATATATTTTGGATGTAATGTTTGATATATGTCAACATATTTTGGAATATTAGAAACCATTAAATGAATATCAATTGGTTTCGCTACATTTTGAACATATTTCAATAATATAGAATCATCCATTGTATGGTTTTTGACAAATATACCATCCATAATATCTAAATGAAAGTATTCACAATCTGTTTGTTCAATTTTTTTTATATTTTCCTGAAGTTGTTCGGTAATACTTAAAATGGATACTGCTACTTGCATTCTTTTTTTCTCTCTTTCTTTGTAATAAAATTTATATAATTTTCATATCGACTTTTACAAATAATTCCTTCTTCTACCTTTTTTTTAATTGCGCAATTGGTTTCATTCAAATGCATACAATCACGATATTCACATTCCTCTCGATATTCATTAAATTCTATAAATTGATCGCGAATATCGGCATCAGTCATATCCAAAAAGGAAACTGCAGAAAATCCTGGTGTATCGGCAACATAGCCACCATATAATGGAATCAATTCCACATGTCTGGTCGTATGCTTTCCTCTTCCTAAAGCTACTGAAATTTCATTTGTTTTCAGTTGTAACTGTTCATCCAAGCGATTGAGTAAAGTGGATTTCCCTGCTCCACTTTGCCCCGTAAAGACACTGGTCTTTCCAACAAATGTTGCTTGAATTGCTTCTAAATCCGTATTGAGATATACTGGATAACCAATATGACGATAATAAGATATATAGTTTTCTATTTGTTTCATTGCATCAGCATCTAATAAATCCAATTTTGTAAAACAAATAATAGGTTGAATATGATGAAATTCAATAATTGTTAATAATTTATCTAACAAATGTGTAGAGAAATCTGGATGTTTTACACTTGTGATTAAAAAAGCTTGATCGATATTCGCAACGGGTGGTCGAATCAGTTCATTTTTACGTGGTTGAATATCTAAAATATAATTGTTCTTGTCATCAAATTCTACATAATCTCCCACCAATGGGGTGATATGTAAGTTACGAAACTTTCCTCTACTTTTACAAATATATTGTGTACCATTTGCTTCTACAGTGTAATCATTACTGATTAATTTAATAATTCTCCCTTGCATTATTCACCTGTATTAGTACTTGGTGTTTCTGATTTAGAAGTTTCTTCTTCTGGATCTGTATTCGGTTCTTCTACTGGTGGAGTTACTATAGCTGGTTTTTTAGAAACCGTAATACGAATTTGTACACCACTCACTACTTTACTTTCAGCAGCACGACTTTGCGCTAAAATGGTACCTTCTGGAACCGTAGCATCTTCTTTATCTACTCTCACAACTGTTACATTATGTTCAGCACAAAATTCTTCAATCGCAGCATATGTCCAATCTTCGTTCACAAAATCTGGATATACAGTAATTAATTTAGATACTTGAAATACAATCGTATCTCCTCTTTTTAATTTTGTAC
The DNA here is from genome assembly GCA_947627435.1 of uncultured Bacilli bacterium. GTDB lineage: Bacteria > Bacillota_I > Bacilli_A > RF39 > UBA660 > UBA5026. The sequence goes on along the minus strand of CANQWB010000005.1, from coordinate 29,484 downwards.
CTTCCGCTTGATCTTGTTCTAAAATAATATCTTCTTTTTGATCTTCGGTATCTTTTACTTCTTTTTCTTCCACCAAAACGACAATGCCTGTTGCTTCTAATTCAGCTTGTACTGATTTAATATTTTGTCCAACGTAATTTTCAGCAACAACACCTTCAAATCCTTTGGAAACAATTAAAGTAATGACAGTGCCTTTTTTCACACTTCTACCTTGACTTGGACTGGTTCCAATGACCAAACCTTCTTCAATATCAACATGGTATTCTTCTTCTACTTCTGTTGCAACTTCAAATCCTTCTTTTTTGAGAGTACTTTCTGCTGTTACGACAGACATTCTTGATACATCTGGAATTTGTATATCTGGAACACGAGTCAATTTTGGGAATAACATAATGACAAAACCGACAATTAAAGCAGCGATGGCACAGATAATTCCTAATATCCATATTACTTTATTGACTTTTTTATTTTCACTATCTTCTTTTTCATTTTTTCGTTTTGCTTCATTTTTACGGAAACGACTGACATTCACTTTTTCCTCTACTTCTTGTTCTGGATATTGGTAAACCCACTTTTTCTCATCAGCACGTTCTTTACTCAAAGCTGTTTTAATATCTTCATGCATTTCCATGACATTTTCATAACGGTTTTTTGGATTTTTGGCACAAGCTTTTAAAATTATATTTTCAATACTTTGTGGAATTTCTGGATTGATCTCACATACACTTGGAATTGGATTTTTCATTTGTTTAATCGCTATTTCAACTGCATTTTCACCTTTAAAAGGTAATTTTCCAGTCAACAATTCAAACATCAAAATTCCTAATGAATAGATATCACTTTTAATCGTTGAACCATTGCCGTTGGCTTGTTCTGGTGGTAAATAATGAACAGAACCCATAACAGAATTGGTTTGTGTTAATTCATTACTATTTAAAGCCATAGCAATACCAAAATCAGTAATTTTTACCGTTCCATCTTCTAAGATTAATATATTTTGTGGCTTGATATCTCTATGAATAATATAACTATCATGTGCACAAGCAATGCCACTTGTAAGCTGTAACATAATATCAATTACTTCTGGTAATGTTAAAGCTCCTCTTCTTTTAATCAGATTTTTTAACGTTTTTCCTTCTACATATTCCATAACGATAAAGTAATTGCCATCGTCTTCTCCTACATCATACATACCCACAATATTTGGATGCGTTAAACTACTAGCAGATATAGCCTCACGTTGAAATCTTCTTACAAATTTTTCATCATTGGCTAGATCCCCTCTTAGGATTTTGACAGCAACTTCACGATCTAAAATTAGGTCATGTGCCAAATAGACATTGGCCATACCTCCTTCACCAATCGTACGAATAATCTGATAACGATCATTTATTTTTTGTCCTCGTGTAATCATTTTACATTACCACCTTTACATAAATATGCGACAGAAACATTATCATTTCCTCCACGGTTATTACATTTTTGAATCAATTTTTCAACCTTTTCTTCCGCAGTTAATTCTTCGCTCAATACTCTACCAATCTGTTCAAAATCGAGCATATTGGTAAGTCCATCACTACAAAGCATAATACCATCTACATCTGTATCGACATCAAAGATATCCATATCGACATTTGTAGTTGCACCTAAAGCTTTCATCAGCACATTCTTTCGCGGATGTTCTTTGGCTTCTTCTTCTGTAAGTTCTCCTGATTTCACTAATAAATTCACTAAAGTATGATCATTTGTGATTTTATGCAATTGACCTTTCTTCATGACAAAACCTGATGAATCTCCAATATTACCAAACAACAAGAATTCTGGTGTTAAAATAGCAGTGACAAAGGTCGTTCCCATACCTTTGCTTTCTGGGTGATCGGTCGTATATTTATAAATTAAAACATTTACCTCACTTACCGTTTCTTGTAACCAATGAATGGCATCTTCTTTTGTTCCAATAGAACTCAATTCCTTAAAACGTTTCCCTACATGAGAAATCGCAATACTAGATGCAACTTCCCCTGCTAAATGACCGCCCATACCATCTGCGACGGCCAGTAAAATTTCTTTATTTAAATTTTCTACAATAATAACACTATCTTCATTATGATCCCTTACTTTTCCAGGATCTGTTAAATATGAATACTCCATTTTATGCCTCCTCATAATTCGAACGTAATTGCCCACAAGCTGCCATTACTTTGCTACCAAATTCTCTTCTTACTGTGACATTAATTTTATTTTTTTTCAAAATATCATAAAATCGCATAATAGTATCTTGCTTACTTTTTTTAAATTCAATATGACTTGTTTCGTTATATGGAATTAAATTGACATAACAATTCATGCCTTTTAATAAATTCGCAAGTTCCAAAGCACAGGCATCGGTATCATTTACATTTTCTAATAATATATATTCAAAAGTTACACGACGATTTGTCCTTTCAATATATTTTTTTAAAATATCGATTAATTTTTCAATTGGATACACTTTATTAATAGGCATCAATTGATTTCTTAAGGTATTATTGGGTGCATGCAAGCTAATTGCAAGATTCACTTGCTTATCCATTTCCATAAATGCTTCAATTTTTGGAACAATTCCACAAGTGGATACTGTAATATGTCTAGCACCAATATCAATTCCTTTGCCACTATTAATAATGGATATAAAATCAATTACATTATCATAATTATCAAATGGTTCTCCAATTCCCATCAATACAACATGGGAAATGCGAATATTTAAGCAAGCTTCTACGGCAAGAATTTGTAATACCATTTCATGTGTTTCTAAATGTCGTACTTTTTTTAAACGACCACTTTCACAAAAAGCACACCCCATGTTACATCCAACTTCCGTAGATACACAAAGACTATTTCCATAATCATGTTTCATTAAAACAGCTTCTACTTTATTGGAATCTTCCAAACCAAAGAGAAATTTGACAACATCTTTTCCTTCAGTCTTTGTCAATAAATGAATCGATGTCATATTAAAATCTTTTTGCATCTGTTCTAATGTCTCTTTTTTGATATTGGTCATTTCTTCAAAAGAGGAAACTCTTCTTTTATATAACCACTCAAATACTTGTGTTGCTTTAAAGGATTTTTCGTTATGCGATAAAAAATATTGTTCTAATTGTTCTAATGTTAACCCATATATATTTTTCATACATTCACCTTTTATTTATTATATCAAAAATTGTAGAAATTGAAAACCTGTTTTAACAATTTGTATCAACAAAAATGAAATGAATACAATCTTCCAATTCCTTTATTTACAACCTTATTAGAATTTAGTATAATGATAGTGGTGTCAATATGAAGCATATCTTAATTAAATTGATTCGAATTTATCAAAAAATACCCGGTAACTTCCATCAAAATTGTAGACATATTCCAACTTGTTCTGAATATGGTATACAAGCAATTGAAACTTATGGAAGTATTAAAGGAAGTTTTTATACTATAAAAAGAATATTAAGGTGTAACCCTTGGGGAACCAGTGGATATGACCCTATCCCAGAAAGGAAGAAAAAATGAAAAAAATATTATATATTATCACAATGATTTTATTCATTGGAACGACTGGTTGTATCAAGCGAGATAATCTAGAAGATATTACCATTTATACAACCGTACATCCCATTAAATATATCACAGAAAGATTGTATGGAGAACATAGTACTATTTATAGTATTTACCCGAGTGGTGTTAATTTTACAGATTATGAATTAACCGATAAACAAATCAAAGACTACAGTAAAGGAAATATGTATATCTTTGATGGCTTTGGGAAAGAAAAAGATTATGTAGCACAAATGTTTCAATACAATAAACACTTAATGATTATTGATACTACGCTTAGTATGGAAGAAACAGACCATCAAGAAGAATTATGGTTAGATCCATCCAATTTTTTAATGTTAGCACTCAATATTAAAAATGGATTACTAGAATATATTAGTAACCACTATCTTGCAGAAGAAATTGAAACCAATTATGAAAATTTAAAAATTGAAATATCCAATATGGATGCGAATTTAAAATTATTAAGTGAAAATGCCAATTATAAAACAATTGTAGTCGATAATAGTGCTTGGAAATTTTTAGAAAAATATGGATTTACAATCATTTCTTTAGAAGAAGATGCGAATTTAACACAAAAAACAATTAGCGATGTGAAATCTTTAATTGCAAGTGGAGATGTACATTATATTTTTACATTTGATCAAGACAATTTAAATAGTACAGTATCTACTTTAGTAGAAGAAACATCTGTTAAAATTGCTGAATTACATTCTCTTTCAAATTTAACAGAAAAAGAAAGTTCTGAAAAAGAAAACTATATTACTTTGTTCAACAAGAATATTGAACAATTAAAAAATGAACTTTACCACTAGAAGCAGTATAATGCTTCTTTTTGATGGATAGAAATATTTTAACAATTAGATAGAAAATAACTATCTAAATGATTCAACTAATATTTTTGTAATATTTTGTCTCTTATCTTGACAGAAACACTAATATCTTGTAAAATTGTAAATGTGCTGGAGTAGTACTCAAGAGGCTGAAGAGGCGCCCCTGCTAAGGGTGTAGGTCGGGTAACTGGCGCGGAGGTTCAAATCCTCTCTACTCCGCCATATAAAAAAATAAAGTTCTGAAATTTCAGAACTTTTTTATTTTAATTTTTTTACAAAAGCTTTTTCTACATTCTTGACATCCTGTATATCATGAAATATCTCATCTGGATTAAACTTCAATAGCACTTTGTTCAATTGATGATTCAATTTCATACTTGTTTGTTTCGTAATGATTGTTGCTGTAGATTTAATCACTTTATCCCAATCCTTTTGAATTTGGTTTAATTGTTCAATTCGATGTTTTAAAAGATGTCCATCACGATATTGAATCCGTTGCCTATAAAGCCATACCCCTAATTTGTGGATTTGACCTTCAATCGTTACTTCATAATTATATGGAATATTCAAATGATGATATTGTTCATAAAATTGTTTCGTCAATTCATAATAAAAATCCCAGTGACAATCATAAAAATTCCATATCATTCCAATTTGATTTAATTTTTCAATACGTTTATCTGACAGCACTGTTGATACCGTACCACTGTAAACATTACGTTGATTACGGATCCATACCCCTAATTTATATACTTGATCTTCGATCGTTACTTCATAATTATGTGGAATATTTAAATGATGATATTGTTCATAAAATTGTTTCGCCAATTCATAATAAAAATCCCAGTGATAATCATGCAGATTCCATATCATTCCAATTTGATTTAATTTTTCAATACACTGATTTGTCAACATGGTAGGTACCGTACCACTATAAGCACTACGTTGATTAATAATCCATGCCCCTAATTTATATATTTGATCTTTAATCGTTACTTCATAATTATATGGAATATTTAAATGATGATATTGCTCATAAAATTGTTTCGCCAATTCATAATAAAAATTCCAATGATAATCATGAAGATTCCATATCATTCCAATTTGATTCAATTTTTCAATACGATTATCTGTCAATACGGTTGATATCGTACCATTATAAGCACTACGTTGATTAATAATCCATACCCCTAATTTATATATTTGATCTTCAACCGTTACTTCATAATTATATGGAATATTTAAATGATGATATTGTTCATAAAATTGTTTGGCTAAGGTATAATAGAAATTCCAATTATCCTCATGTTTCATATAATTTCCCCCTTTTAAAAATTATATGGACATATTATAGAATAAAATATATCGAATGTCAAATTCCATATTTGTTACAATAAAAAGTAGGTATTTTATAGTTTTCTTCTTTTTTCATTGTATATTTTTATATCCTATTTTTTGATTTTATTAAAAAAATCGTCTATTCCAGACGATTGACATAATCTACAGTTGCATATGTTCCACAGCGAATATATGGTGTATACAATTGCGTAATAGGATGATATAGGACGTAACCATTACAACGATATCCATTCGAATCATAGAGGACATCTATGATTTTTTGTGTCTGTAATGTTTGCATTGTAATTACTACCTGATTTTCACCAATAATAGGATGACTTTGTACATAATTCTTTGCAGCTTGTTGCAATTGTCTTTCTAATGTATAGTATTCATTCAAAGATACAGATACGGTAGATACACCACTATAATCATTTTGCATACAATGGGTATTTTTACTACTATTTGTATTTTTCAATTTATAATCACTAGACGGATGTATCAATTGATTATAATAATAAAATGATGTTAGTAAACAAAGACCTAAAAAACTACAAAATAGCAACATTGCAATTAAACCAAAACCTCTTCGATTCATCGTTTCACCTACCTAGAATAGTGTTTTCTCACCTATATTTTCTTTAAAACGATACAACTTTGCAGGTCTACCATTATGTCCACCCGTTTTATAACCAGTATCTTCTAACAATTCTAAATGTAGAAATTTTTTACGGAAATTTCTGCGGTCCAACATTTTTCCTAATACCTGTTCATATAATACTTGTAATTCTGGTAATGTAAAATCACTTGGATATAAATGGATCAAAATGGAACTACTTAACATTCTTTTTCTCAAAAATTGAATCGCATTTTCAACAATATTGGCATAATCATAAACCATCTTTGGAATTTCATCAATTGGGAACCATTCACTATGAAATTCTCTATTTTTACGTTTTAACTCTAATGTTTTACTATCTACTAAAGCAATAAAAGAACTAGCCAAAATACGATCATTTGGAAGTCTACCAACTTCACTATATAAATGACATTGTTCTAAATAAACATCATCAATACCAATATATTCATCCATTGTTGCCTTTGCACATTCCTCTAATGTTTCATTTACCATTAATAAATTACTAGGCAACATCCAATAGCCTTTAAAAGGTTCCTCATCACGACGAAATAATAATACCTTCAATTTACCATCTTTAATCGTAAACATACTAATAATGACTTGAATTTGATTAATATATCTTTTATCTATATCCATTGTACTTCCCTACCTTCATATCCTCTACATTATAGTATTTTATACACAATTTGTCAAGAAAATGACAATTTGTAAACAACAATAAAAGACTGAAATTTCAGTCTTTTATTCCATTAATTCTTGTTCTAATGCCTCTAATGGTTCATCCTTAATATAAGGTACTTCTAATTCATAATTCACGTCTCTATATTCTCTTGCACCAGTACCTGCAGGAATCAATTTACCAATAATGACATTTTCTTTTAACCCATTCAAGTGATCTACTCTACCATGAATTGCGGCATCGGTTAAGATACGAGTAGTTTCCTGGAATGAAGCTGCAGATAAGAAGGAATCTGTTTCCAAAGAAGCTTTTGTAATACCTAACAATACTGGTCGACCAGTTGCTGGGCGTTTTCCTTCTAGAATCAAGTTCTTATTAACTTCTGTAAATTCATTGATGTTAATCATAGTTCCAGGTAAGAATAAAGAATCACCTGAATTGACAATCTTAATACGAGAAATCATACGTTTTGCCATAACTTCAACGTGTTTATCACTTACGTCAACACCTTGAGAACGATAAACTTTTTGAATTTCAAGTAAGATATATTGTTGTACGGTAATAGGATCTGTTACTATCAACAATTCTTTTGGATTGATAGCACCATGCGTCAAACGTTGTCCTGCTTTTACTTCCTCTCCCTTTTCAACAGCTAACTTCGCACCATAGTTTGAAGTATGTTTTTTTGTTTCTACATCATTTTGAACAGAAATGACAAATTTACCATTTTCTTCATCAATTGCAGATACAACACCATTGATTTCAGAGATTGTTGCTTTTCCTTTTGGATTACGTGCTTCAAATAACTCTTGTACACGAGGAAGACCTTGTGTAATATCGTCTCCACCAGCAACTCCACCAGTATTAAAGTTACGCATTGTAAGTTGTGTACCAGGTTCTCCGATAGATTGCGCAGCCATAATACCTACAGCTTCACCAATCTCAACAATTTGACCAGTTGCCAAGTTGCGACCATAACAATAACGACAAACACCATGATCATTCTTACAAGTTAATACTGTACGAATTGGTACTTTGGTAATACCTGCTTGAATAATCTTATCGGCAAGTTGTTCTGTAATATAAGTATTACGTTCCGCAATAACTTCTTTTGTTTCTGGATGGATAATTTTCTTATTGGTATAACGTCCAACAATACGATCTTGTAAAGATTCAATTAAAGTACCATCTGTATTATAGAATGCTTCTACAACAACACCTTGTTCTGTACCACAATCATTTTCTTTAACAATAATATCTTGCGCTACATCGACCAAACGTCTTGTTAAGTATCCTGCATCTGCTGTTTTTAAGGCCGTATCTACAGCACCCTTACGAGCACCGTGAGTAGATAAGAAGAATTCACTAATGGTTACACCTTCACTAAAGTTAGATAATACTGGGATTTCTTCAGATTGACCATTTGGTTTACTGAAAAGTCCTCTCATACCTACTAATTGTGTTAAAGAACCAATATCTCCACGAGCCTTAGAGTCAATCATCATTGAAACAGAATTTTCTTTATTATCTTTTACCCATTGTTCCAATTCCTTAGAAACTTCTGCTTTCGCATTCGTCCAGATATCAATTACTTTATTATAACGTTCTTCATCAGTGATTAAACCACGCTTAAATTGTTTGTTTACTTGATCTACCATTTCTTGACTCTTCGCAACGATTTCATCTTTCTTTTCACTTTCTTTGATATCATCAATGGAAATGGAAATTCCAGATAATGTAGAATACTTAAATCCTAAATCTTTCAATTTATCCAACATGATAGATGTTTCCGTTGTTTGATATCTCTTATAGATTTGCGCAATCAACTTACTAAATACACCTTTATTAAATGGTTTCACAAGTGGCATTGTGGCAATTTCTTCTCTAATATTTTTACCAGGAGCAATTAAATATTTTTTAGGAGTAATTCCTTCAATATTTTCATCTGTTCCCTCATTGATATATTGGAATGAATCTGGGAAAATTTCATTGAAGATAATTTTACCAGGAGTAGTTACCAAATATTGATTCATATAAGAATCTGGGAATAATTTATGTTTGAATCCACGAATTGGTAAAGCAATACGAGTATGAAGCGTAATTTCTCTTCTTTCATAGGACATCAATGCTTCATCTGTATTTTTAAACACTCTACCTTCTCCAGGAAGTCCAGCTTTTTCAATGGTTAAATAATAATTACCTAATACCATATCTTGCCCTGGAGTAACGATAGGTTTTCCATCTTTTGGAGATAGAATATTGTTAGCACCTAACATAAGGACACGTGCTTCTGTTTGTGCTTCAATACTAATTGGTACATGGACAGCCATTTGGTCTCCATCGAAGTCAGCATTGAATGCGGTACATACCAGTGGATGCAAACGAATGGCACGACCACCAATCAATTTAGGTTCAAATGCTTGAATACCCAAACGGTGTAATGTTGGCGCACGGTTTAACATAACTGGATGTTCTTTAATTTTTTCTTCAACAATATCCCAAACACGTTCATCCTGATTTTCAATCATACGTTTTGCTGCTTTGATATTAGAAGCAATTTCTTTAGATACTAAGCCATTGATAACATGTGGTTTAAATAATTCAAGTGCCATTTCTTTTGGAATACCACATTCATACATTTTTAAAGTTGGTCCTACGACAATAACAGAACGACCTGAATAATCGACACGTTTTCCAAGTAAGTTTTGACGGAAACGTCCTTGCTTTCCTTTTAACATACTAGAAAGTGATTTTAATGGACGATTACCTGCGCCTGTGATATTACGACCACGACGACCGTTATCAAACAAAGCATCAACAGCTTCTTGTAACATACGTTTTTCATTTTGAATAATAATGGAAGGTGCTCCAAGTTCCATCAATTTTTTCAAACGATTATTACGATTGATGACACGACGGTATAAATCGTTTAAATCAGATGTAGCAAAGCGACCACCATCTAATTGAATCATAGGACGAAGTTCAGGTGGAATCACTGGAAGTGCATCTAAAATCATCCAAGAAGGTTTGTTTCCAGATTCCAAGAAAGCATTGAGTACATCTAAACGTTTGATTAAACGTACACGTTTTTGACTTGCAGAATCCTTAATTTCTTCAATTTCAGCTTTAATATCAGCAACTTCTTTTTCCAAATCCACTTGTTCTAATAATTCTTTAATTGCTTCTGCACCCATACCTACACGGAACGTATTTCCATACTTTTCATAATAAGCACGGTATTCTTTATCACTAATTGTTTGTTTTTTCTCTAAAGGTGCAGGTCCTGGATCCAAGACAACATAAGAAACAAAGTATAATACTTCCTCTAAATCTCTTGGTGACATATCTAGCACTAATCCCATACGAGATGGAATTCCTTTAAAGAACCAAATATGTGATACGGGTGTTGCAAGTTCAATGTGTCCCATACGTTCACGACGTACTTTAGAACGAGTGACCTCTACACCACAACGATCACAAACGATATTTTTATAACGAAGTCTCTTATATTTTCCACAAGAACATTCGAAATCTTTAGTTGGTCCAAATATTTTTTCGCAGAATAAACCATCACGTTCTGGTTTTAATGTACGGTAGTTAATGGTTTCTGCTTTTTTTACTTCCCCATGAGACCATTCCCTGATTTTTTCAGGGGAAGCGATGGAGATTCTTAACCCTTCAAAGTTATTTACATCCATTAGTCTTCATCCCCTTCCATATCAGTCTCATCATTTAGAAAATCTTCATCGGTAAGATCATCTAAACTATCTTCATAAAATTCCTCTTCTGTTTCTTCTTCAGTAGTAGATTCTTCTTCTACTTCTGTTTCAGGAACTTCTGGAAATTCTATATCATCTACTGGTAAGAAACTTTCTTCTTCGGCTTCTTCCAATTCTTTTAAATCCACAAAATTTCCTTCTTTATTTAAAACTGTAATATCTAATCCTAAAGCTTGGAATTCTTTAATAAGTACTCTAAAGCTTTCTGGTATACCAGAATTTGGAATTGGATGTCCCTTGACTAATGCTTCGTATACTTTCACACGACCTACTACATCATCCGATTTAATGGTGATCATTTCTTGAAGAACATGAGCAGCACCATATGCATATAATGCCCAAACTTCCATTTCTCCAAAACGTTGTCCACCAAATTGTGCTTTACCACCTAATGGTTGTTGTGTTACTAGTGAGTAAGGTCCTGTAGAACGTGCATGTAATTTATCATCCACCATGTGGTGAAGTTTAATCATATACATAACACCTACACTGATACGATTATCAAAAGGCTCTCCAGTACGTCCATCATAAAGTACTGCTTTTCCATCTTCGTCTAAACCAGCTTCTTTTAATGCATCGATGATTTCTGCTCTACTTGCACCATCAAATACTGGTGTTGCAACATAAATACCTAATTCTTTGGCAGCCATTCCTAAATGCATTTCCAAAATTTGTCCAATATTCATACGAGATGGTACACCAAGTGGATTTAATAAGATATCAACTGGTTTACCATTGCTTAAATATGGCATATCTTCTTCTGGCAATACAAGTGAAATAACACCTTTGTTTCCATGACGACCAGCCATTTTATCTCCAACTGAGATTTTACGTTTTTGCGCAATATACACACGTACAATCTTAGATACACCTGCTGGAAGTTCATCTGTATCTTCTTTTGTAAAGATTTTTACATCGTGGACAATTCCTTCTCCACCATGTGGAACTCTTAACGAAGTATCTCTTACTTCACGTGTTTTTTCACCAAAAATAGCATGTAATAATTTTTCTTCACTCGTTAATTCAGCCATACCTTTTGGTGTAACTTTACCAACTAGGATATCATCATCTTTTACTTCGGTACCAATACGTACAATACCATTTTCATCTAGATTTTTACGAGATTCTTCACTTACATTTGGAATATCTCTTGTAAATTCTTCTGGTCCTAATTTGGTATCACGACATTCAATTTGATAATCTTCAATATGAATTGAAGTATATACATCGTCTTTTACCAAACGTTCATTCAAGATAACAGCATCTTCGTAGTTATACCCATTATAATTCATAAAGGCAACAGTTACATTTTTTCCTAAAGCCATTTCTCCTTGATCGGTTGATGGACCATCTGCAATCACTTGATCTTTTTTCACCTTGTCACCTAATTTGACAATTGGTACTTGATGATAACAAGTTCCAGCGTTGCTTTCTTCAAATCCATTTAAATAGTATGTATCGATTCCACCAGCTGTTTTAATTAAAATTTTACGTGCATCCACATAATCTACTACACCATCTGCTTTAGCGATGACAACTGCTCCTGAATCTCTTGCAGCAATTGCTTCGACACCTGTTCCAACAAGTGGGGCTTCTGCTTTCAAAAGTGGAATTGCCTGACGTTGCATGTTAGCACCCATCAAAGCACGTTTTCCATCGTCATGTTCCAAGAATGGAATTCCAGAAGTCGTAATCGATACAACTTGTTGTGGAGACACATCCGCATAATCTACTTTTTCTTTTTCGACAATAATGGTATCTCCATGATAACGAACTGGTACACGTTCTTCTATGATACAGTTGTTACTATCTACTTTGACAGTTGCTTGTGAAATATAATAATCTAATTCTTCATCAGCTGTCATATAAACGATTTCATCTGTCAATACAGAATCTTTCACTTTACGATATGGAGTCATAATGAAACCATATTCATTTACTCTTGCATAACTTGCTAAAGAAGTAATCAATCCAATATTTGGTCCTTCTGGAGATTCAATAGGACAAAGTCTACCATAATGTGATGGATTAACATCACGTACTTCCATTCCAGCACGATCTCTCGATAAACCACCAGGTCCTAAAGAAGAAAGTCTTCTTTTATTTGTAAGTTCCGCAACTGGGTTGGTTTGATCCATAAATTGTGATAATTGGCTACTACCAAAAAATTCTTTGATGGCAGCTGTTAATGGTCTAATATTGATGAGTGATTTTGGAGTTACCTCTGTTACTTCTTGCGTACTCATACGGTCACGAATAACTCTTTCAATACGACTAATACCAATTCTAAATTGATTTTGTAACAATTCACCCACTTGGCGAACACGACGATTAGACAAGTGATCGATTTCATCATAGTTTCCAATTCCTTCTAATAAATTTAAGTAATAAGAAACAGATGCATAAATATCAGAAATCGTCAAACGTTTGATATTGATAGATTGATCATTTCCAATAACAGGAATAATTTGATCTGGATTATTTTTAGAATATACATGAACAATTTGTACTTTGTCATAAGTATCCAGTTCACGATTAATTAACACTTCTTTTACACCATAACCTTTTTCAAATACAGGTTTTAATGTTTCCAAAATTTCTTTCGTAATAACAGTTCCCTTTTCTGCAACTACTTTTTTTCCATCTTTGATGGTTTCTGCAAGTACGCATCCAAGTAAACGATCTGTCACATTTAACTTACGATTAAATTTATAACGTCCTACACGTGCTAAATCATAACGAAAAGCATCAAAGAAACGTGTAATCAATTGATTTTTCGCACTATCTAAAGTAGATGGTTCTCCTGGTCTTAATTTAGAGTGAATATCAATTAAAGCTTCATCCGTATTCTTATTTGCATCTTTATGAATTGTATTTTCAATATATTTATTTTCTCCAAATAAATCCATGATATCTTGATCACTAGATAAACCAATAGCACGTAATAATGTGGTAATTGGTACTTTTCTCGTACGATCAATACGAACATAGATGACATCTCTCGCATCCAATTCATATTCTAACCAAGTACCACGTGTTGGTATAATTTGACTAGTAATCACTCTACGGCCATTCTTGTCTAATTCATTTCCAAAATAAACACTAGGTGAACGAACCAATTGTGAAACAATAACACGTTCTGCACCATTGATGACAAACGTTCCTGATTCGGTCATAATTGGCATATCACCAAGATAAATATCTTGTTCTTTGACTTCTCCTGTTTCATGATTATAAAGTCTAGCTGCTACTTTTAAAGGTGCAGCATAAGTTGCATATCTTTCCTTGCATCCTTTAATTGAATATCTTGGTTCTTCAAAAGAGTAATCTCCAAATTCTAACGCTAAATTTCCTGTAAAACTCTCTACAGGAAAAATATCTTCAAATACTTCTTTGATTCCTTCTTGAATAAACCAATCATATGATTTTTTTTGAATTTCTAGTAAGTTACCTAATTCAATTGCATTTTTTGTTTTTGCGTAGTTTCTTCTTTCGCGATAATCTCCAAATTTTTTAACTGTATAAGCCATGTGTCACCCCTATAACTATATTTGCAAAAAGAACATAAACCTAAAAATAAGTGTATGCGTCAATTTATAATTTTAACAAAGTTAAGTCTAGATGTCAATTATTTGTCCCACAAATAATATAAAATCCCTTGTTCTTATTTTTGAGTTCTACAGAATAAAATTGACTTAAAAATTCCATAGTCGTTTTAGCCCCTTGATCTTTATGAATCACAATCCATAATTGTCCATGTGGCTTTAAATGTTTCTTTGCTTCTTCTAATATTTGATAAAGTATTGTTTTACCAACGCGAATTGGTGGATTACTGATGATATAATCAAATACATCATCCACATTTTCATATAGGTTACTTTCATAGATCTGAACATTCACATGATTGGTATTAACATTCTTTCTTGCCAATTCCAAGCTTCTTCTGTTGATATCAATCATATGAACCTCGGCATCAGATTCATGAGCTATGTAGATACCAATTGGTCCATATCCACACCCAAAATCCAATACTTTTCCATGAATTTGATTACAATCTATCGTTTCTAATAATGTTCTTGTTCCAAAATCAAGTCCTTTTTTAGAAAATACTCCACGATCCGTATAAAAGATAAATTGTTTATTGTGAATGATTGCAACACTTTTTTGTATATCGTGTTTTAATGTCTCATCATTTTCAAAATAATGTGCCATAGTCTCACCTATAATACTGCTTTATCATTAAACGGCGAAAGCCCATACTAATTTCTTAGTATAGGCCTAACCATTTTTTATCGATTACTTAAATTCTACTGTAGCGCCAGCTTCTTCGAATTTAGCTTTCATTTCATTTGCTTCGTCAGCAGAAACTCCTTCTTTAACAGTTCCACCGTTGTCAGCAATATCTTTTGCTTCTTTTAATCCTAGTCCAGTATAATCACGAACTAATTTGATAACTGCAATTTTGTTAGCTCCAGCTGAAGTAAGTACAACATTTACAGTACTTGGACCTTCTTCTTGAGCTGCAGCTCCACCAGCTACTGGAGCAGCTACTGCTACTGCAGATGGATCTACACCAAATTCTTCTTTCATTAAATCTACTACTTCTTTGAGTTCTAAAAGAGTCATTTCTTTTAAAGAATCAATAATTTCTTTTGCGCTTAATTTTGCCATTATAATTCCTCCTTAATTATTTTTTTCTAAATTCTTAGCATGTAAATCTAAGCATATTGCAAAGTCTCTTGCAATTCCCATAAGACCACTTGCAAACATTGTAAGCAATCCTTCTCTTGATGGTAATGCAGCAAGTTTTTTTAATGTATCTTGATCTACTATCTCACCATCTACTACTCCAATTTTGATTTCAAGTGCACTGTGATCTTTTGCGAAATCACTTAACGTTTTAATTGGAGCAATTGCATCTTCACCAAAAGCAATGGCCTTTGGACCTGCAAGTTCATCAATCGCAACATTCAAGCTATTTAAAGCTCTCAGTGCTAATGTGTTCTTATAAATTTTAAATTCAGAACCTGTTTCTCTTAATTTTCTTCTCAATTCATTTGTTTCTGAAACAGTAAGTCCACGGTATTCAAAGAATACATAAGATGCTGATGATTTCATTTTATCAGCAATTTCTTCTACAATAGAAGCTTTTTGTTCAATAATTTTTTGGTTTGCCACTCTTCGCACCTCCTTCTGACTGTTCCGTATAAAAAGCTCTTACAGAAATACCGTAAGAGCCGAAAGACTGAAAAATATTTTCAAGTTCCTCGGTAGGAAATTAAGTGGAAATTCACACCTACTGTCTACGGTACATTATATTTTATTTCACGAACGAGTTCATTATACCACAGTTTTGATTAGTTGTCAAAACTATTTGTATCAATTTTAATGCCAGGACCCATTGTTGATGCGACAGATACATTCAAAATGTATTTTCCTTTTACAACAGCTGGTTTTGATTTTAAAATCAATGATACAAAGGCATTTAAATTTTCAACTAATTTAGCTGCATCAAATGATACTTTACCAATAATAACATGAACATTACCAAAACTATCTGTACGATATTCTATACGTCCTTTTTTAACTTCTTCTACAGCAGTCTTAGTATCCATTGTAACAGTACCAGTTTTAGGGTTTGGCATTAATCCCTTTGGACCTAATACTTTACCAATTTTTCCTAAGGCTGGCATCATATCTGGAGTTGCAATCATTGTATCAAAATCGAACCAATTTTCTTTTTCAATTTTTTCTAATAAATCGTTATCTCCAACATAGTCAGCTCCTGCTGCTTTTGCAGCTTCAGCTTGTTGTCCTTTAGCAATAACTAAAACTTTTTTGGTTTTTCCTGTTCCATTTGGAAGTACTAATGCACCTCTTAATTGTTGATCTGCTTTTTTGGTGTCTAAGTTTAAACGAATAGCAAGTTCAACAGAACCATCAAAATTTGTAATTGAAGTTTCTTTCACTAAATTAATTGCTTCTTCTACAGTATATAATTTTGCTTTATCTACTTTCTTTGAAGCTTCTACATATTTTTTACCTTTTTTCATTTTTTACCTCCTTATGTGGTATATGCGGATTTTTTCCTCCCACATAGGTAATTACCTATATGTGTAAATCTTTTTTCTTATTCTTCACCTTCGATTTTAACGCCCATATTACGAGCAGTACCAGCAACTATTTTCATAGCTTCTTCGATACCATAAGCGTTTAAATCTGGCAATTTGGTTTCAGCAATTTCTCTTAATTGTGCTTGTGTTAAAGTTCCAACAGTTTCATTAGAACCTTTTGTTGATCCCTTTTTGATTCCTGTTACTTTCTTAATTAAGAATGCAGCTGGTGGAGTTTTAATTACGAAATCGAAAGTTCTATCTTCATATACAGAAATTTCAACTGGTAAGATATCTCCCATTTTATCTTTCGTTGCATCATTATATTTTGTACAGAATTCTTGTAAATTAATTCCTGCTGGTCCTAATACAGTTCCAACTGGTGGAGCTGGTGTAGCTTTTCCTGCAGGTATTTGTAATTTAATAATCTTCGTAATTGGTTTTGCCACGAAAAACACCTCCTATATTTTTTTCGCGAGTGGTTCAAATGACATCCGCATGAAACATCTCCCACTTTATCTATATATAAAATATATAGCGAACTCATGATACCACAAAGTTGTGGTTTTGTAAATATTTATTTTATTTTTTATTATGCTTTTTCTATTTCTGTTAAAGCAAGTTCGACAATAGTTTCTTGTCCAAATAAATCTAAAGCAACTTCTAATTTTTGATTTTCCATATCAATAGTTTTGACTTTACCAAACATATTGGCAAATGGTCCACCAACTACTTTTACCATATCATCTACATTGAGAGTATTTCCAATTTCAAGGCGACTCATACCCATACTACCTAAAATTTTATCTACTTCTTGTGTTGTTAGTGGAAATGGTTTTGCTCCTTTACCAGATGAACCAATAAATCCAGTAACACCTGGGGTATTACGCACAATGAACCAAGCTTCATCAGTCATAATCATTTCTACTAAAATATAGCCTGGAAACATTTTCTTTATTTTTTCTTTTTGTACTCCATCTTTGACTTCAATTTCTTTTTGTTCAGGAACGACTACACGAAAGATATAATCTTCCATTCCCATGGAGTTTGCACGCATTTCTAATTTTTCTTTTACTTTATTTTCGTGTCCAGAATATGTATTAACAACGTACCATTCTTTTTCCATTATTTCACCACCATTTTAAGACCAGAAATAATAAAATCTAAGCCCGCAAAAAATAAACCAAAAATAAGTATAAATGCTATCGTTGCTGTAGAATATGTAATCATTTCTTTTTTATTTGGCCATTTTACTTTCTTCATTTCTTGTTTGACCCCTACTAAAAATCTTGCTAATGCTTTCATATTACACCCTCTTTTCATCATATGCTTTTTTTCAAATAAAAAACACTGAAATTCGTGTCTACATACATGTTAACACATAAATGTTAGAATGTCAATGTTATTTATTTTTTCAAACTTTAATTTTTAAAAATTGAGTTTATTTTTAATTTATTGATATTTGATAAGGCGGGATCCAAGGTCATTACTAAGCCCAGAGGAAGAATTAAAAAATCTCCAATACCAAAAACCAGCTTGTTTATTGGACCCACCACCAAAACCAGCTCCCCCGACCGAAGGAATGCATCCAGTTTCTGACTCGCAAGGGGTTGTTGTACCTAAATATGGTTCGCCGTAATCCGTTATGTAAGTATTTGTACTACCTCCTACTTCTATTGGTAGTGCAATTAATGAATTGGTAGCATCATATCCTAGTTTTTTGATATATCCTCCATCAGTTGTATTTACATAACCTAATTTCTGATAATATCCATCAAATGTACCAATTTTATATTGATTTGGATCATAACATATGTATGTTACTCCACTTTTAATATTCATTCCATCTACAAATTGAAATACGTTTCCATAAATATCTTCTATTCCTCTGTAAATCATGGAATGTTTTCCATCATTATTTAAAGTACCAGATTTCATTCCTAATTCATCACAGCCTCCACTTGTAATGGTTACAGTATTATTTGTATTTGATAATCCTAACTTTTCTTGTGAGTTATAATCTGCATATTCTACTAAATATAATAATTGGATTATAAAATAATGATAATCTAATTGACTGAATTCACTACCTAACTTTCTTGCATAGTCTCTAAATTGTGTAATTGTTATTTTTACCAATGGAGTTTCACCACTTTTACTATGAATAGCGTTGCTATCTCCTGACATCGTATATCTTCCTATTGAAAATTCATCACTTCTTGTATATCCCTCTAAATTTTTATTACTTATTAAAATATATTCATATCCATCTTCTTGATATCTTTTATAATAAAATGTTGGTATATATGTTAGTACTTCTCCTTTACTTCCATCAAATTCAAATCCTTCTGGATTATCATTATACCAACTAGTCACTTCTTTTTTCTCTACATCATATGTATATGTCTCTATATCACTCCATGGATAGATTTCATCAAAGTCATTTCTTACACCAGTTTCTAATTCACTTTCACTTTTGATGGCATTTGCTTCTAATTCTTCTGCATCTTCAATTCTTTCCCATGTTGTTTCACTTGTATTGATATCTCTTTTTATTCCATATATTTTTGTTGTTATATTTTCTTTTTCTGATGCTTTCATCTCACATTCTTCTCTTGTGACTATGGTTGGTTCTTCATCTAAAAACTTCTTTTCGATACAGTATTTTCCGTATTTTGCTATAATACTCATATTTCCTAAACTATCATAGATGAGTTCTCCACTATCTGGTTTACTTCCTTTTATATCTAAAGTATCACCAGTTAAATCGATTTCAGTTTCTCTTGCTCCATCCATCATAGATTCTACTTGATATTGTTCTCCTGCTTCTAATAAGCCATTCACTGATTGAATTGCTGCTTTCTTTCTTGCATTTTCTATTACGCCCATAATCATTGGCGTTGCAATTAGTGCAATAATTGCGAGTATTACAATTACCGCCAATAATTCTATTAATGTAAATCCTTTTTTCTTCATATACATCTCTCCTACTTCTATTTTGATACTTTTTCTATTCTTTTATTCTTATATACACTATCAGTGTACTATATTTTATTTCCTTTTGCAAGACAATAAAAAAAGAGGGTTACCCCCCCCCGTTTACAAATAGCAAATACAAAAATATCTCCTACTTACAAACTATTCTATGATTTATTTGACATCTCAATTATAACAAAAAAGAATCTTGATTGCAAGATTCTTTATCATACTTTACATGAATAAATTTTATACTTTTTTCATTCTAGATTCTGTACATTTCAAAATAACATCAATCGTTATATTTTTTAAATTTCAATATATTCAATATGAATTGGGAAACAACAATTCAATAGATGTAATAATTTTGGTGATACTTTAGAAAAAGTAATTACCCCACCACTTATGTAGTATTGCGTATTTCCTATTTGGAAATTACCTCTCGCATATTTTGGAAAAAAAGTTTTACAAGGAGAAATAATTCCATAATTTCCTTTTAATGAAATAGGAATAATACCATTATGCATATGGCCTGATAATACTAGATGAATTGATGAAAACAATGAATCACTCGTAAGTTTGGGATATGTTACATAAATGGGAGTATGACAAAGTAAAACATTATAATTATCTTTTGAAAGAACGGATAATATTTTTTCTTTAAAGTCTTCTATATAGCTATCTGGGTTTTCTGATGATTTAAAATAATATGAAAATGCTGGAGTATATCCTATAAAGCAAATATGATTATCTTGATAAACTGTATTATTTAAAACATGAACATTAGGTATTTGTGTAATCTCTTCTAATAATTCTTTAGGATGACGATATTCCCAATGAGATGTGTATATAGCAACGTCATGATTACCTAACGAAATGATTACAGAAGCAAGTTTGGATAATTTTCGAAGCCAAGTAATAAATAAATGTTTACTGAGAGGATCTTCTAATACATTTCCTTTATCTAACAAATCTCCTACAATACAAATATAATCAGGTTTATTTTTCTTTAAATTCTGATAAATACATTCTAATTTTTTTAAAGAATATCCCTTTACGTAATGAATATCTGAAAATACAGCTATCTTTTTATGATAGATATTTGAAAGTTGTAAATTGACATTTTTTATCATATAAAACGCTCCTTACAAAAAATAATCAAGTTACCTTGATTATTCACTTATTTTTTCCACATTAGAAGTAAATTCCCCAACTAACTCATTAAATTTTAAAAGATTATTGCTTAATTCATTCATATCTGATTCATATTTAGAACGATCTTTTTCCAATTGTTCTTTTTGTTCATCTAATTCACTTTCTCGGCGGAACAATTCTTGTTCACGTTCTTCTAAAATAGATTCTCTCGCATCAAGTTCGCTTTGACGTTTTTCTTCTTGTTTCTTAATTTTATCCATTTCATTCTTTTTATAGAACTCAAATTTATTTTTTTCTAAATTAAAGTTTGCTTGTGTATCTTTAAGTGATTGTAGTTGACTTTCTACTTCTTCTTTTTTGGCTTTTAATTTTTCATATACTTCTGCTTTATATTCTTTTACTTTACGAATTTCTTCTTTACATTTCTCAGAATGTTCATTACGAACACGATCAATTTCTTTTTTTTCGTCCTCTAGTTTCTTTTTCATTTCTAGATTTTTATTAAATATATTAGTTGCTTCACGTACATTATTATTGGCAATCTCAAATATATTTTTCAAATCATCTTTGGCTATTTCGGCTTTAGAACTACTAGAATCTACTACAGTTTCTTCTTGATCACGTTTTTTTGAAACTTCAAAACTATCGGTCGTTAACAAATCAAAACTTGTATATTTTTGGCTTGTATCGCTACTCGTATCTGGCTCTACATCGACAATATCATTTACTATAGTTTCTTCCAAAGAAGACACTCCTAGTCATTATTTTCAGGTAATTGTTGGAAACCAGAATTGAATTGTGCTACTAATTCTTTAAATCTTGCACAGCTTTGCGATAAATTTTTACTTTCAAGTTCTAATTTCTTTTCTTCTAATTCTTTGGATTTTGCAAATTGTTCTTTTTGCGTTTGTAATTCTCTTTGACCATTCTTAATTTTTTCTTCAGCAATGGTTTTTTCTTTAGAAAATTGTTCTCTCTCAGTTTGTAATTTGGCTCTATCAGTGTTTAATTTTTCTTCTTCTAATTGCTTATATTGTTCAAATTGTTCTTTTTCGGTATCTAATTTTTCATTCGCAATTTTTAATGTTTGTTCTGCTAAAGCAATTTCTGCTCTTGTAGCATCACAATCAGCATTGAATTTTTCTTCTTCGTTTTGAATACGGATTTTTTGATTTTTTACATATTCATTGACTTCTTGTTTTTCTAACTCCAAACTATTTCTTTGTGTATCCATATATTTTTCAAATTCTTGTCTATCTTTTTCCAACTTTTCTTTTAATTCATTTAACTCAGCTTCATTGACATTCACTGTTTTCTTTTGTTCAATCAAATTAGAAATGAAATTATTTGCTCCAGCAACATCATTATAAAGACTATCAAATAAAACATCAAAATTAGATAATACATAGCTATCATCTAAATCCTTTTGATCTCCACTTTCCTCTTCTGCTAACATTTTATCAATATCTTGTTCTGATAAGGTCATGTTTGGTACTTCTGGTACTGGTGTTGATTCAGGAGCTTTAGTTTCAGTTGTACTTTCAGTTTGAACTTCTTCTGGATTGGTAACTTCGGTTGGAGTTTGAATTTCTTCTGGAATTGTAACTTCAGTTGGAGTCTCAATATCTTGAACCATAGAATCATCTACATCAACGATATCATCATTTTCATAGAAAAAATCATCCGCATCTGTTACAGGAACTTGATTTACATCTAAATTTTGAGCCATTTCATTTGTATTTTCGTTCATAAAAACATCTCCCTTTTTATTCCTTTATTCTTTCCTAATATGGTTTACTACCATAATATCATCATTAGTATAACACAAAAATGAAAAAAAACATACTTTTTTTTCATTTTTTGTAAAAAAAAGAAGATTTTAGTCTTCTTCTTCCCCATTTTGTTCTAATTTTACTAGTACTTCTCTTGGCTTTGAACCATTACTAGGTCCTATAATTCCTCGTTCTTCTAATAAATCAATACATCTTGCCGCACGATTGTATCCTAAACGGAATCTTCTTTGTAATAAAGAGGCACTTGCTTTTCCTTGTGTTACAACAAATTCCACAATTTCATTATAAAGAGGTTCTTCATAATCACCGTGGCCACCACTTTCTTGCATAGTAGTCGCATGCATTTCTTCCTCATCCATAAGTAAGGTTTCATCATATTTTGCGATTTGTTGTTTGATAGTATGATCGACTACTGCTTTAATTTCTTCATCAGAAAGATAGGTTCCTTGAATACGAATGGGAATATTTTCACCTTGTGGCGAAAATAACATATCCCCTTTTCCTAATAATTTTTCAGCTCCTACTTCATCTAAAATCGTTCGAGAGTCAATTCCACTGGAAACCGCAAAAGCAATTCGTGATGGAATATTGGCTTTAACTACCCCTGTAATGACATCGGTACTAGGTCTTTGTGTTGCGACGATTAAGTGAATTCCAGCTGCACGTGCCATTTGTGTAATACGCATGATAGAATCTTCGACTTCTTTGGCAGCTACCAGCATTAAATCTGCAAGTTCATCGATTACAACTACAATAAATGGCATATGTTTCATTTTATCTTCTTCTGGTAAAGACGCATTTTTCTGATCAATATACGCATTATAACCCGCTATATTCTTGGTACCTGTACGGCTAAAGCGTTCATAACGGTCATCCATTTCAGCTACAATTTTTTTCAGTGCAATATTTGCTTTTTTAGGGTCTGTTACAACTGGTGCAAGTAAATGTGGTACCCCATTATACATAGAAAGTTCTACTTTTTTGGGATCGACAAGTACCAATTTTACTTCATCTGGTTTACTACGCATTAAGATAGATACCAGCATACTATTGATACAAACCGATTTCCCACTTCCTGTACTACCAGCAACCAGTAAGTGTGGCGTTTTGTTAATTTCGCAATATTGTGGTCTTCCCATAATATCGCGTCCCAAAGCAACTAATAATTTAGATTCTCGAAGTTGCGAAGGAACACTTTCTAAGATTTCACGTACTGTTACCATTGTGGTTACTTTGTTTGGAATTTCAACCCCAATGGTCGATTTACCTGGAATAGGTGCTTGAATACGAACATCTTTTGCAGCTAAAGCAAGCGCAATTTCACTATGCAAACTTACAATTTTACTGAGCTTTGTCCCAGAACGTACTTCCATTTCATATTGTGTTACAGCAGGTCCAGGATTAATTGCAACTACTTTTGCTTCCACTCCAAAGTCCAATAACACTTGATGTAACACTTCCACATTATGATTGATAATTTCTTTATTTTCACCATTTTGCTTTTTAGGAGGTTTCGATAATAAACTCATTGGAGGATATACATAATGATTCGTGGAAGATTCTGCTAGAGTTTCATCCGTTTCCTCGTTGACTTTCATTTTATCTTCTTTGCTATCTCTATCATCATTAATATGAATTAATTCATCTACAGAAGAAACTATAATTTTATTATCGTTTTCATACTGTTCTTCTACTTCTTTAATATGTTTACTCTTCTTTTCTTTCTTCTCAAAATGAATGCCTTGCTTCATTTTTGCGATACACCATTTGACTATATCATAGAAAGAAAATCCAGTAAATAAAATGAATCCACAAATCAAAAGAGCCCATGCTACTATCTTAGTTCCATTGATGTCAAATCCCCACATACACAAAGCAGATAATATAGCACCTAAAGTTCCCCCACCTAAATTCATACGATTATTAGGGCTAGCCATAAAGTTATTGACTGTCTCTACCACAATATCAAAACCTTTTAATGTTTCATTTTGTAGGTATTTGATATGAGAAAAAATTAAAATAGCAGCTAGGAAAATATAAAAACCAATTAATTTGGAAGTAAAAAAATCTGGTTTTTCTCTTTTTACAATCATATATCCACCAATTAACATCACAGCGATTAACAGCGGATTATACCAAGTTCCAACTAAGAATACAGCAAAACTACTGATAAAATTGCCTACAATACCGGTATTGGGAAGAAATCCAATAACAGCAATAATAATTAATAATACACCAACTAGTTCTGTTTGATAACCCGTCCCTTTTTTCTTTGTTTCTTTTCTTTTCTTCTTTTTTGCCATGCTGAAGACCTCCTGCATATTCTAGACAAATTATACCATAGAAAAAATAAAAAAAAAAGCCAGAAAGTGGCAACAATGACAAAACCTGATCTCCCAGGTGGGCATCACATCAAAGTTTTTAGGATTCTTATGTAAACATAAGTATTCAACACCAACTCGAATTAGATTCCCAATGTCATAAATTAGTAGGTTTTTCTATCGACCACTTTCTGGTAATTTCATTATAGCATATTTTTTTGAAAATGGAAACCCCTCTTACTTACATTGTTCAATCAATCGATAAGTATAATTATGATTACTTCCCATATTTACTTGCACACCTTTTTGTGTGATATCAGAAATGTCAATTGCAATTTTATTGTCACTAACTAAAGTATCTAATGATATACAATATTGACTTCCTATGCGATAAGGATATTCTTCTACATTTTCTTTTATATAGGTATCTGCCCCACTATATATTAATTCTAATCGTGCATTATCTACTTCTTTTTGTTTCTTTTCCACTTGTTCTATCACAACTGGATATGAAATCAATACCAGCAATCCTAATAATACAATCACACCCAATAATTCTAACAAAGTAAATCCTTTTTTCATATGATCACCTTACGTTCATTTTATTATAAAATAATGGGAAAGTCAACGAATGTAAATTTATTCAAAAAAGAGTGTCAAGAAAAAGATAAATATACCTGTTATAATTCCAAAAAATGTAATTTTTGGATGATGATTATGGATTACTTGTTCAAGTAACTCAAATAATACAATGTAAACGAGCATACCTAATGTAATAGAAAGTAAAATACCCAAAATAAAGTCAGAAATTGTATTACTTAAAAGAAACATCAGAATACCACCTACAAATGTAGAAAATGCAGTGATGAATACAAATAAAATTGTTTTCTTTTTACTAGTACTTGATTGATACAATGTAGAAGTTACAATCATTCCCATTGGAATATTATGTAATCCAACTCCAACTGTCATTAGAAAGCCCATAGCAGTGTCGGTTGTTGCTGCGCTATAGATGGCCATTCCTTCAATGATGTTATGTAAGATTAATGCCACACTAGATACAATTCCGATATGCATTAAATTTTCAGTACTTGCTTCTTTTTGAGAATCATGATCATGATCAGGAATAAATAAATCTAATACTTTTAAAAGTATAATTCCTAAACCAATCAACACGATTAAGATAAGAATACTTCTTGGGAAAGAAAATGTTTCATTCATAATTTCATAAGATTCTGGCAACAATTCAGCTAGGATTAATGATACAATGACACCAAATGCCATACTGATAGAAAAATCAACAATTTTACGATTATTTTTAGATAGCAAAACAACTACCATACCTAGCAACATAAAAAGACCAGTTATTAATGTAAAAAGTAAGCCCATTTGCATCACCTCAAGTATTATTATTTTACCACAAAAAAGAAAAAAAGTAATCTAAATTACTCTTCTTCTGTTAAATCCAAACCAGGAATTTGTTCTATTTCAGTATCTTCATCATCTGGATTCTTAGGAGATGTTTGTTCATCATCATCGGTAGGATCTTTAGGAGATTCAGAAGACTCGTCTTCTTTTGGTTTTGTAGAGGATTCTTCATCTTCTTTTGGCTTTGTGGAAGTTTCTTTGTCATCCTTAGGTTTTGTAGAAGTTTCTTTATCATCATCTTCTTTAGGTTTAGATGGTGCTTCTTGCAAAACAGTTAATACCACTGTTCCTACTTTATCCAAGCTTGTTCCCGCTTTTACATTTTGAGAAATAACGGTACCTACTGTTCCAGAACCTACTTTCGTATATTCAAATGAAATAGAGATTCCATACTTCCTCGCATAGCTACGCGCTTCTGCTTCGGTATCTCCAATAAAACTTGGAACATTTCCTTTTGGTAATTTACTATATTTTCCACTCTGTCCTGGTATTGTTTCTACGTAAGGTTCATTGATATCAAATGAAAATTCTTTAGAGATGATTACTTCAGAAAGTCCTAAATTTTGTTTCATGGCTTCTACAACTTCTGCTAAACTATCTTCGTAAACAAGATATTCATATACTGTTAAACTGATAAGTGGATCATACATATAAGCATCCGCTCCACTCAAATACAATTTATGAATTCCAAGTAAATCTTCTACATTTTCTCCTGATGCTTTGGCAATAATATCTTTACCAATATTATATAAAGAGAATATTTGACTATTTGACATATTGGTTTCCATATTGTTACTTACGGTATCTAGTAGTTGATATACAGTATTAATATTTCTTACTGTTTTCATTTTATTTAAAAGTGCTCGAACAACCAATTGTTGGTGCTGTCCACGTACAAAATCATTCACTACTCCTTGTCCAACATATCTAGATGGGCAGAACATAGAAGACCAATAATCTTCTCTATGACGAGCAAAGGCAAGTGCTTGTTCTCCATTTAAAGTTTGAAATCCTTTTTCCACATAAACTGTATTTTCACCCCACTGGCGATTACTATTTTGCTCACAGAATGCAAATGGTACATCTACATCGACACCACCCAATGTATCAACTAATTTCACAACTCCTTTAAAATTCATTTTGACATAATAATCAATATGAATTCCTGTAAAGTTTTGAATGGTATCAATCATACATTGTTGTCCGTAAGAAGCAGCATGTGTAATTTTACTTCTCGGATTTCCAGAAACGCATGCAATAGGTACGAAACTATCTCTTGGAATACTTAACAATGTTGTATTCAAAGTCGATGGATTAAATGTGATTAACATAAGAGAATCCCCATTGAATATACTATTAGAAATTTGTTCTAATTCAGAATCTACTCCCATAAGTAACACTGTAAATGGTTCTTTTAAAGAGGCATTTTGATTGGTAGATTTATTTTTTACTTCTCTTTTTTCTTGAAAAATAACTTTAGTTTCACTGGCAATATTGCCAAATTCATACCCTTCTGTACGTTGAAATAAAGTCACATATCCACTTGGTAAAAATGCGCCTTCGATTTCTCCATCATATAAAGCTTGAATCAAAGTAACATAATTTTCATATTCTTTAATTTGATTTTTCAATTTTTTACTTGCAATTACTTCTTTTGGAATTTGATTTCCTTCTATACTAGTAGAATCTCCTAAAAGTCCGATAAAACCATTCCCAAATTCTTCCAACTTATCTGCTTTATTTTTACTCAAAACAACAAAACTACTATAGTAGTAATTTTCATTTGTTGTCATCCGATCTACTACTTGATAAGTTTTTATAATATAAAATCCCATAGTGATTAACACGCTACAATAAACAATGGTAACTGGAATATAAAATATATATTTTGTCTTTAAGCGCGTTCCCGATCTTATATATCCAAGTGTAAATCCAATCCAAAACAACACTATCATAAGTACAACTAAAAAACGAATACGGTTTTCAATACCCACCAATAATGATAATGCATATATTAAATAAATAGATGCTACTGTTAATATAACAAAAAGTATAGATAAAATAATACACTTTTTAGGATTTTTTTTAAAATATTTTATCATCGAGTATGAGCTCCTCTCTCAATCTTTTATTATTATAACTATTTTTTTTAATTTAGACAACTGTTCATAGTATAAATTTTTTCATATTTGACAATCGGCTAAATCACAAAATCAAAAATAACGAATAAAATATATTGTCAATCAAAAATTTATTTGTTATAATGAATTTGTTCACAAAACGGATCCGTAGCCAAGTGGTAAGGCATGGGACTGCAACTCCCTGATCGCTGGTTCAAATCCGGTCGGATCCTCCATATAAAAATAAAACTGTATTTACAGTTTTTATTTGCAGATGTGATTTAATGGTAGAATACGACCTTGCCAAGGTCGGTGCGGGAGTTCGATTCTCCTCATCTGCTCCATTATGTATTTTACCCTTATTTTATAAGGGTTTTTATTTGCTTTGGTCTTGCTTTTGGTCTTGTTTATCTAAATTATTTATAATATCAATTATCATGAACTATTCCAGTTGGGAATTTTATTCGAACTTTTCGAATATTCAAATATATTTCTTTCGAACCATTATGGTTCGTTTTTTTGTTGCTGAAAGGTTGCCAAAAAATTGCCGAATAAATTGATAAAATAATTTTCTATAATTTGATTTTAAAAAATATAGTGACCGAAAAGTGACCGAAAAGTGACCGAAAATATTGATAAATTTATTATAATTGTTTATACTAATATTGGTGATAATTTATGTATGTAGAATCCGAAACATTAGAATTAAAACAAGAAC
>CANQWB010000004.1 GCA_947627435.1 uncultured Bacilli bacterium | reverse complement strand
ATGGCGGCGATAAGAACGGTAGAAGAATTATCGACAGATCCAAACTTTGTAGGATATTATGATTTAGAGGAAGCACACAAGCAAGAACTAGAAGATATGAGAGAGACTGGGTATGATGATGGAAAACAAGAAGTAGCAAAAGCGATGTATGAAGAAGGATTACCACTTGAAATGATATCAAAGATTACAAAATTATCAATCGAAGAAATTCAAACAATACTAGATGAATCAGAAATGTAAACTACTATCATTGATTGAGAAGATATAATGTTCATATCTTTTTTTTTAACGACATCTAGGTTCTTAT
Source organism: uncultured Bacilli bacterium (assembly GCA_947627435.1). Taxonomy (GTDB): domain Bacteria; phylum Bacillota_I; class Bacilli_A; order RF39; family UBA660; genus UBA5026. The sequence goes on along the minus strand of CANQWB010000004.1, from coordinate 61,844 downwards.
CATATAATATATTGCTTAAATGATAAAACTATAGTATAATTTAGTAGTCTTAAGAAAGGGTGAATTCCTATGATAGAAAGATTACAAAATATTGAAAACAGATATCAAGAACTCACAGAAGAACTGATGAAGCCAGAGGTGATATCCAATATTAAAGAAACCATGAAACTTAGTAAAGAACAAGCATCCTTAAAAGATGCTTATGAAGCGTATCAATCTTATAAACGTATTGAATCAGGATTAGAAGATGCCAAGGAAATGATGAAAGATCCAGAATTAGGAGAAATAGCCAAAGAAGAGTATGAAACGCTCAGTAGTGAAAAAGAAAAACTCGAAAAAGAAATTGAAATACTATTACTTCCAAAAGATCCGAATGATGGCAAAAACGTAATTGTTGAAATTCGTGGTGCCGCTGGAGGCGATGAAGGAAATATCTTTGCTGGAGATCTATTTGAAATGTACCGTAAACTTGCGGAAAAAGAAGGATGGAAAATAGAAATTCTAGAAGAGGAACGTTCAGAAGCTGGTGGTTATGCTTTAATCAGTTTTATGGTTAAGGGTGAAAATGTTTATTCTAAATTAAAATATGAAAGTGGAGCACATCGTGTTCAAAGAGTCCCAGTAACCGAAACGCAAGGAAGAGTTCATACCTCTACCGCAACTGTTTTGGTTATGCCAGAAGCAGAAGAAGTCGATTTTACATTGGATATGAGTGAAGTTAGAATTGATATTACTAGAAGTAGTGGATGTGGAGGACAAGGTGTTAATACAACAGATAGTGCCGTTCGTTTGACTCATATTCCAACAGGTTTAGTTGTTTATTCACAAACCGAAAGATCACAAATTAAAAATAAAGAAAAAGCGATTAAAATTCTAGAAACACGTTTATATGATTTAAGAATGCAAGAACGTGATAAAGAACTAGGAGCAGAACGTCGTAGTAAAATTGGAACTGGAGATCGTTCTGAAAAAATTAGAACGTATAATTACCCACAAAATCGTGTCACAGATCACCGTATTGGTTTTACATTAAATACATTGGATCGTATCATGGCTGGCGATATTGATAAAGTAATTGATGCTTTAATTGCAGAAGATCAAGCACGTAAATTAAGAGGGGAATAATATCAGTTTAGGGGATTTATGGAAGAAATACAAAAACAAGCAATTACACAAATTTTAAATCGTACCAAGCCCACCTTTGGTACTATGTCGTATTTATATACATTTACGAATGAAAATATCAAAGAGACTTTAACGTATTTGCAATTAGAAAATAAAGATATTTTGACAGTAACTGGTAGTGGAGATCATGTTTTAAATATGCTTTTGTATGTAGATAATATTGACACATTTGATATAAATTTATTTGCATACTATTTACTCATTTTAAAAAAGTATGCGATTTTAGCATTAGAAAAAGATGAATTTTTAGATTTCTTTTTGAATGAAAAACCTTATTTTGATCCAAAAACATTTGCGAAAATCAAAGCATGTTGGCAAGAAGAAATAGATGCCCTTTCTTTTTTTGAATATTTATTTCATTTACCACAAAGTTTATATCTTAAAAAAACAACACTTTTTACGGATAATCAATTGTCGCATAGGGAAGAATATATGGCTTTTAATTCTTATTTAGATGATGAGAATTACGCACAATTAAAACAAACCATCATGAGTAAAAATATTCAATTTCATCATTCAAATTTAAAATCACTTGTATTATCCAAGCAGTTTGATTATATCCATATTTCTAACATTACTGACTACTTATGTAATATGTTTTCAGGAGATATTCTTGGAAATTATAAAAAATTTATCTATCAAAAACTATATTCTATGCTAAAAGAAAATGGATGCTTACTTTCTTATTTATATGATGGAAAGATTGCTCATTTTTCAGAAAGCTATGTTCATGATATTTTACATTATCATTTTAAAGAAGAAGAGGTTGGTAAAGATAAAATTCTAATTTTTGAAAAGAAAGTGAGTTAAAGTATGGATGCAATTGCGTATATTAAAAAATATGTAATAGAAGAAAAACAAGAAGAAGCAATCAAACGTCTAGAAGCAGGAGAACCTGTTCAATATATTGTTGGAAATGTTGATTTTTATGGTAGTTTAATTACTGTTAATCCCAGTGTATTGATACCTAGATTTGAAACCGAAGGTTTAGTAGAACAAACGATAAAAAAAATCAAAGAACATTTTTTATTACCAATCGATATTTTAGATTTATGTACTGGTAGTGGTTGTATTGCCATTACGTTGAAGAAAAAATTGAATGCAAATGTTGTTGCATCTGATATTTCTGCTGAGGCTTTAAAAGTTGCGAAAATGAATGTGATGCAAAATAAAGTGGATGTCACTCTTGTGCAAAGTGATTTATTTGAACATATTCAAAATCAATTTGATATTATTATCGCAAATCCTCCTTATATTGCTTATGAGGAAGAAATAGATGACATTGTGAAAAACAATGAACCACCTTTGGCACTTTATGCAGATCATAATGGACTTTATTTTTATGAAGAAATTTTAAAACAAATATCTGATTACTTAAAAGAAAAATACTTAATTGCATTTGAAATTGGGTACCAACAAGCAGAACCAATCCAGAGATTAGCTTATCAATATTTAGAAGATATTAAAGTGACGATAGGAAAAGATTTGCAAGGTAAAGATAGATACCTATGGATAGAACATATTTAGAATATATTTCCAATGGAATTTAGGAAAAAGACTTTATTCTAAATTTTTTTTTTGATACAATAATACAAGGTGGTAAGGTATGGAAAAAAATTTAGAAACATTACTTCAAAAGTTACATTTAAAGGATCATTTTAAACAAGAATTTGCAGATGGAAGTTTACTTAAAATTGTTGGAAACTCAAGTAAAGACCAGTATTGTTTTTTCATACATTTAAATCAAACACTAAAGTTTTCTACCTATCTAGCATTTTTAGAAGCGTTGCCTCATGCGTTTATGGATATTCCATCTTTAAAAGTAGAATTAGAAGTAGAAAATCCGAGCACAGAAGAATTTCCATATTATTACCGTTACTTTATGGAACAATATAGTAAAAAATCTCCATTATTACAGATGTTTATAAATAGTGAAACGAAAATAGAAAACAACACACTGACTATTTTTGTTGGTAATCGTGCGGAAGAAATTAAGTTACAAAGCATTATATCTTCTTTAAAACATGATTTATCTTCTGTTGGATATACATATTCAATTAAGATAGAAATCAATCTGGACCAAGAAAATGCGATTCAAGAAGAGATTCAAAAAGAAATGAATACTCCTATCCAAGAAAGCAATATACCTGTCTCAAAACCTATACAAGAAGAGCCAAAAAAACGATTTGGTTCAAAAAATTATAAAAGACCCCCACTTATCATAGATAAAGAACATGAACAAGTTGTGATGGGAAGTCTCATTGAAGATACTCCAGTTCGTTTGGATTCATTACTTACTCCGAAGTCGACTGTGGTTATAGAAGGTACTATATTTGGAAAGGATACCAGAGAAACAAAAACAGGACTTAAAATCATTTCTTTAAAAATCACCGATAATACTGATAGTATTTATGGAACAATTTTTATCAATGATGACGAAGAATTCCAAATAATTGATAAGAAGCTAAAATTAGGTGCATGGTATAAATTTAGAGCAGTAGTCAAAGATGCCGATCAATACCAATCTGATATTACACTCAATATTCGTGATATGAATACCATAGAGAAAAAAATAGACCAAATAACCGATGATGCGCCTGTGAAAAGAGTAGAATTACATGCTCATACGATGATGAGTCAAATGGATGGTGTTACCAAATTAGATTTGGGAAAACATACTTGTGAACTTGTTGAAAAAACCATTGATATGGGATATCGTGGGGTTGCAATTACAGATCATAATGGTTGCCAAGCTTTTCCAATTTCTTTTGGAATTATCAAATCTCATAATAAGAATATTCGTAAAAAAATCCAAGAAAAGATAGAATCTTTAGAACAACAATTAGAAGAAACAACGGATGAAACTACTCGTCAAACTTTAGTACAAACGTTAGAACAAGTGAAAGAAGAGCAAAAAAATCCACCAATTTTTAAAGGATTATATGGGACAGAACTTACTTTAGTAGACGATACAGTCAATATTGTTGTAAGACCTACTGAAGAAGATTTGATTCACAGTGAATACGTTGTGTTTGATACAGAGACCACTGGATTTAACGCTGGTGGACAGGACCAAATGATTGAAATTGGTGCTGTAAAAATTAAGGATGGCGAAATTACAGATCGTTTTGATGAATTGATTGATCCAAAACGCCATATTCCAGACAAAATTACGGAGTTAACTTGTATTACCGATGAAATGGTCAAAGGAAAAGAGAATGAAGAAACTGTTACGAAACGTTTCTTAGAGTGGGCAGGAGATGCCCCAATGGTTGCTCATAATGCAAAGTTTGATATTTCTTTTATTGAAATGTCTATGCGTAAATACAATTTAGGAATATTTCAAAATACAGTTATTGATACCTTAGAATTATCGCGAACACTCGATTCTGGTTATGCAAGGCACAATTTGTCTGCTTTAGTAAAACGTTATGATGTTCCATGGGAAGAAGATGCACATCATAGAGCCGATTACGATGCGGAAGGAACTGCTAAAGTATTTGCGAAAATGTTAAAAAAATTAGAAGCGCAAAAATATGAAAAAATATGTGATTTAGAAAATTTAGTTCCAAGGGATGAAATCTATAAATTTGGTCGTACTTATCACTTCAATGCGATTGCGATGAACCAAAAAGGCCTTAAAAATCTATTTGAACTCATTTCTCTTGCCAATACGACATACTTATATAAAACACCAAGAATTCCAAGAAGTAAACTTGCAGAACTAAGAGAAGGTTTACTCATTGGTAGTGGATGTTATGAATCTGAAGTATTTAATGAAGCAAGAAGTAAAGAAGGAGAAGAATTAACGAATGTCATTAACTTCTATGACTATGTAGAAGTACAACCTCCTGAAGTATATGATCATTTGATTCAATTAGGAGATTTTAAAGATAGAGCTGAACTAGAAAAACATATTGAAAAAATTATAAATGCAACTAAAGAAACTGGAAAAATCATAGTAGCAACAGGAGATGTGCATCACTTTAGTCGTGAAGATAAAATTTATAGGCAAATTATTGTCAATCAAAAAGTACCAGGTGGTGGTAGACATCCACTTGCGAAAACAGGTATCAAAAATATTCCTTCCCAACATTTTCGTACAACAAGAGAAATGTTAAATGATTTTTCTTTCTTAGATTCTGATTTAGCTTATGAAATTGTTGTTGAAAATACCAATCGTATTTTAGATATGGTAGATGAAATTGAAGTAATTCCAGATACTGGGGGAACACCATTCTCACCAAGAATCAAAAGTGATGATGGCCTATCTTATTTAGATTGTCCTCGTGTGGTAACAGATCTTGTATATACAAAGGCCGAAGAATGGTATGGCAATCCACTTCCATATTCTATTGAAGAGAGAATTGCAACGGAACTTTATGGAGATGTTGTATTAAATACCATCAAACAAAAGTTAGAAGGATCATCTGATTTCGAAAAAGAAGCATTTCGTCAACTGCATGAACTTTTACTACAGGGATTTGATGCGGTAAAAGATTTCTTAAGAAACCATTTGAAAGAAAAAAATCCAGATATGAGTGATGAGGAGATTGAAAAAGACCTTAAGAAATCTTTAGGTGGTATTATTGGTGCTGGTTTTGATGCAATCTACTTAATTGCTCAAAGACTTGTAAAACACTCCAATGATGAAGGCTTCTTAGTAGGTTCCCGTGGATCAGTTGGATCTAGTTTTGTTGCAACTTTGATGGGAATTACAGAAGTCAATCCTCTTTCTGCACACTATAGATGTAGTAAGTGCAAAACAAGTATATTTGAAGATGAAGATGGAAATGCTTTGGGAGCTACTTATTCTTGTGGATTTGATTTACCAGATAAGATGTGTCCACATTGTCATATTCCACTTATTAAAGATGGACAAGATATGCCATTTGCGACATTCTTAGGATTCAATGCCGATAAAGTACCGGATATTGATCTTAACTTTTCTGATTTGAATCAAGCAAGTACCCATGCTTATACTAAAGTTCTATTTGGGGAAGATAATGTATATCGTGCAGGTACTATTGGAACTGTTGCCGATAAAACGGCATTTGGATTTGTGAAGGGATATTGTGAAGATAAAAATTTAATCATGAGAACAGCAGAAATAGAACGACTTGCGATGGGATGTACAGGTGTAAAGCGTACAACAGGTCAACATCCTGGAGGAATTGTTGTTATTCCAGATTATATGTCTTGCTTTGATTTTACACCATTCCAATTTCCGGCCGAAGATCCAGATAAAGCTTGGCGTACGACGCACTTCGATTATCATTCTATTGAAGAATGTGTCTTAAAATTGGATATTTTAGGACATTCGGATCCAACCCAATTACGTTTGATTCAATTACAATCGGGAACAGACATTATGAAAGTTCCAATGGATGATAAAGATACTATGAGCATTTTTACATCCACACGCATTTTGGGTGTGACGAAAGAACAAATTATGTGTAATACAGGAACACTTGGTATTCCCGAATTTGGAACGAGTTTTACCATTAAACTCGTAGAGGATACGAAACCGACTACATTCGCAGAACTTGTCAAAATTTCAGGATTATCACACGGAACTGATGTATGGCTTGGGAATGCACAGGAATTGATTCAAAATAATATTATTCCATTTAAAGAAACAATTGGTTGTCGTGATGATATCATGGTATATCTGATGTACCATGGACTTGCTCCTATTAAAGCATTCAAAATTATGGAATTTGTACGTAAAGGAAAAGCAAGTAAAGATCCAGAAACATGGAAAGAACATGTGAAGACAATGCATGATGCGAATATTCCTCAGTGGTTTATTGATTCTTGTCAAAAAATCAAATACATGTTCCCAAAAGCCCATGCAGTTGCTTATGTGATTAATGCTTTCCGTATTGCTTGGTATAAGGTACATATGCCAGTGTATTTCTATGCTTCTTGGTTTTCATCAAAAGCAACCGATGTCGATATTGAAACCATGATAAAAGGATATGATGCGATTCGCGAAAAAGTCATTGAAATTCAAAATAAAGGATATGACGCTACCAATAAAGAATTAGGTCAATTAGAAAGTTTGAGAGTTGCTTTAGAAGCAACTGCACGTGGTATTCATTTTGTTCCAATTGATTTATATAAAAGTAGTGCCCTCGTATGGAATGTGAAAAGTGAAACAGAAATTTATCCTCCATTCAATTCTATTGATGGATTGGGTGAAGCCGTTGCCCAAAACATAGTTGATGAAAGAGAAAAACGTGAATTTTTAAGTGTTGAAGATTTTTGGAAACGTGGTAAAGTATCTGCTTCTTTAACAGAAAAAATGCGTATGATGGGATTATTTGAAGGAATGGATGAATCGAGTCAATTATCTTTATTTTAAAAGAAACATTTGCAGTTTCTTTTTTTTGTCTTATTCATTTTTGAAAATTGATCCATTTTTCTTTTCAAAAAGGCAAAATGTGTCATTTGAAATGTTATTGGAATTAGAGTATACTGTATATGTCAGTTGTCATAATTGGTTATAAAAGTAATACAGTAAATAGGAGGCAAAAATGGAAGATTTATATACGTTAGAACATGTTTATAAAACTTATAAAAATTACGATAATGATTATCATGCTCTCGATGATGTGAGTTTAAATATTAAAGAAGGAGAAATTGTTGTCATTTTAGGTCCGAGTGGAAGTGGAAAATCCACTATGCTCAATTTACTTTCTGGAATTGATACACCAAGTAAAGGACATATTATATTTAAAGATAAAAGAATTGACCAATTAAAACCGAATGATTTAACACAGTATCGTGCGGATAATTTAGGTTTTATTTTTCAAAGTTATAATTTAATTCCGAGTTTAACTGTGAAAGAAAATGTGGAATTAGGAAAAGAACTTGCATTGGATCCTTTGTCAGTTAAGAAATTAATTGAACAAGTCGAATTAACAAGTCATGTGCATAAATATCCATATCAATTATCAGGTGGACAAATGCAGAGGGTTGCGATCGCAAGGGCACTTGTCAAAAATCCAAAGGTATTGTTTTGTGATGAACCAACTGGTGCTTTGGATGAAGAAACAGGTAAAAAAGTACTAGAAATTCTACAAGAAATGAATAAAGAATATCATACCACTATGATTATTGTAACGCATAATCCAAGTATTGCAGATATGGCTCATACTGTCATTCGTATGAATAGTGGAAAAATTATAGAAATCAAACACAATAAAAAAGTGAAAAAAGCTAGTGAATTGAGGTGGGCATAGATGCAGTTGTTATTGTTAAATGCATTGAAAGGTCTTCGTAAAAAGAAAATTCAAATGCTTGGTATTATCTTCATGGTCATGTTTTCAATGGCTGTTTATGTAGGAATGAATACGGCCATTGATCGTTTGGAAGAAAGATATTATTCTTATTTAGAAGAACAAAATGTCGAAGAATTAAGTGTTGGTGTTTCCATTGACTATATGACAGATGTCAGTCAAGCTGATTTAGATTATTTACTTGCAAATCAATTTGTAAGGGCAACGGAAGAGGAAAAAGCTTTATTAGAAAGTTATCGCACGTATCTAAATAATCCTGTTTACAATATTGGATTTCTATATGGAATTCAATCATTGTTTGAAAAATATGATGCCGATATTTATTTAAAAACAAGGGTATTAGATGCTTATAAAGAAAAATATCAATATGAATATGAATTAGAACGTTCTAAAACAGTATCCGATGATAAAAAGTTAATCAAATTTTTACCATATGAAAAGGATAATAAAATCAATCAACTTTATTTAGTAGAAGGACGTTTTCCAGAAGCCGCAAATGAGGTAAATATATTACCAAGCTATGCGAAGAAAAATAAATTATCCATTGGGGATACTTATGTTGTAGGAGATCAAGAATATGAAATAGTTGGTTTTGCTTATGCACCTGATTATGTATATCCTTTGATTTCATTCAGTATGCCAATTTTTGATGAAAAAAATAACAATATAGCAGTTGTTACAGAAGAAGCATATCAAAATGTTATAGGCGTAAAAGACAATAGTTTTGCAATTGATTATCAGTTTGAAACAGAACGTAAATTTGAAATTAGTGCTTCTATGCAAATGGCAGCAACAGAAAAAACGGAACAGACTACTACTGATCAAATGATGCGTATATTTACAGAAGATAAAATTATGTTTGATTTAAATACGATTACACGTTTAGGACGCATTGCTTCTTTACAAATGGAATTTGCATCTGATCGTTTATTTGCTGAATGTTTCTTGTATTTACTATTAACGATTTCTGTTTTAATCATTGTAATTATTACTAAAAAACGTATTGAAGATGAGAGGTTACAAATTGGTGTTTTAAAATCACTTGGATATCATCGCTTTAGTATTGCGACTAGTTATTTAGTCTATCCAGTCATTGGTTCACTAATTGGAGGTTTCTTAGGATATGTGATTGGTATTATTGCCCATTATCCAATTGCAAATGTCTTATTAAGTTATTATACGGTTCCACTTCAAAATTATCAGTTGGATTTTAGTTATTTAACCAAATCTATTATGACACCAATGATTAGTTTATCTTTATTAAGTTATATTATTGCTCTTTTCATGTTACGTAAAAAACCACTTGCTTTATTAAAAGAGGGTAGTAATTTAAAGGTTAACTTCTTTAGTAGAGTGGTCAATAAGATGTTATCTGTTTTACCTTTTCAATCTCGTTTTAAATATTCCTTGGCGTTTCGTAGTTTAGGTAAATTATTCATTGTCACGATTACTTCTTTTTGTACAGGATTACTCATCGTACTGGTCTTAATTGGTTCTAACTTGTTCGCACATGTAATTGATCAAAGTTTTGCAGGAATCAATTATAAGTATTTAGTACTTTTAGGATCATTTGATCATCAAGATGGAGGAATGTCTGATAAAGCAGATTATGTCTTATCGGTATCTATGCCATTAAAAGAGGTAAAAGATCAAAATGGGAATATCAAATCATTAGAAAAAGAAGAAGATGAAACGATTGAGTTTTCTTTGACCGGCTTGGATACTACTGCTAATTATGTTCGTATCTTAGATGAAGAAGAACATAATATAATTGATTTATTGGATCATGATAATACGATTATTATCAATGAAAACGCCAAAGAATTATATGGGTTAGAGATAGGAGATCAAATTACATTTACTTATCAAAATATTGACATGACTTATACGATTGCGGGATTTAATGCAGAATTTTTTGGAAGAAGCGGATATATCAATCGTGAAGTTTTGAGTTCTAACTTAGGTCTTGGGGATAATGCCTATACGTCTATTTATTCTAGTGAAGAAAAGTATGAATCTTTTAAGAATTTATCTGAGGAGGAAACTTCTAAAATTGCCTATATTTTAAATATGAGTGATATGAGAGCAAATATTGAAAAACAAATGGATCGTTTTAATGGAAGTATTTATATTATCATTGCCTTTGCTTCTATTATGGTACTTGTTATTATAGCAGTGATTGCCAATATTGTGGTGGAAGAAAATAAGAAGACAATATCTTTATTAAAAGTAATGGGATATCAAAATCGTAGAATTAGTAGTATGGTACTTAATATTTATACACCATTTATTATTGTTGCTTATCTACTTTCTATCCCAGCTATGATACAAATTCTAAAAGCCATTGTAAAAGCTATTGTAGGTGATATTGAAGTGACAATTCCAATTACATTATCACCGGGACTTGCGATTCTAGGACTCTTTGGCTTACTCATCGCATATTATATTGCAATTGCATTGTCCAAACGTGTATTAAATAAAGTTCCACTTGCTGTGGCATTAAAGAGGGAGTAGAGATATGGAAAATTTAATTGAAATTCAAAATATATATAAAACATATCAGTTAGGTAAAGTAGGAAGCCAAGCTTTATCTGATGTTTCTCTTTCTGTACGTAAGGGAGAAATTATTGTCATATTAGGACCTAGTGGAAGTGGAAAAACAACACTACTGAATGTTATTTCTGGATTGGATAAGGTAAGCAAAGGAAAAATTCTATATGAAGGAAAAAACATTGCAAAATATCGTGATTATAAAATGACACAGTTCCGTAAGAAAAATTTAGGTTTTATTTTTCAAACTTACAATTTACTAGAACACTTAAATGTATATGAAAATGTTTTGGTTGGGGCTTCTTTAGGACATACTAAAGTAGATATTGATAAAATTATTGATACTGTAGGGTTAAAACGTCATAAGAAAAAATATATGTATCAATTATCAGGTGGAGAGCAACAGAGAGTTTCTATTGCAAGGGCTCTTGCTAAAAATCCAAGTGTGATGTTCTGTGATGAACCAACAGGTGCATTGGATGAAAAAACAGGTAAGATTGTTTTAAAATCTTTAGTTGAAGCAAATGAAAAATTAGGTACTACAATGATTATTGTAACGCATAATCCTGGTATTGCTTTAATTGGAGATCGTGTTGTACGTATGAATAGTGGAAAAATTGTAGATATTAAAGAAAATAAAACTCGTATGAATCCTCGAGAAATTCCTTGGGGGTAAGGGAAATATTGTTAGCATAAAAAAGAATCTTGTCAAAGAGATTCTTTTTTGTTATAATTGAGATGTCAAATAAATCATAGAATAGTTTGTAAGTAGGAGATACTTTGCTATTTGCTATTTGTAAACGGGGGGGGGGTAACCCTCTTTTTTTATTGTCTAAAGAAGTGAAAGGAATGAAGAAAATGAAGAAAAAAGGATTTACATTAATAGAATTGTTGGCAGTAATCGTAATACTCGCAATTATCGCACTAATCGCAACGCCAATGATTATGGGAGTGATTGAGAAAGCAAGAAAGGGAGCAGCCATCCAATCAGTGAATGGCTTATTAGAAGCAGGAGAACAATATCAAGCAGAAGCGATGTTGGATGGAGTAAGAGAAACTGAAATCGATTTAACTGGTGATACTTTAGATATAAAAGGAAGTAAACCAGATAGTGGAGAACTCATCTATGATAGTTTAGGAAATATGAGTATTATAGCAAAATATGGAAAATACTGTATCGAAAAGAAATTTTTAGATGAAGAACCAACCATAGTCACAAGAAAAGAATGTGAGATGAAAGCATCAGAAAAAGCTAATCAAACAACAAAAATATATGGAGTAAAAAGAAATATAGAAAGTGAATCAACAGAATGGGAAAGAATAGATGATGGAATAGATTTAACAGCAAATGCCCAAATAGGACCAGATGCAACAAATGTAAAAAATGATTTTGATAGTGTATATCCATGGAGTGATATAGAGACATATACATATGATGTAGAGAAAAAAGAAGTAACCAGTTGGTATAATGAAGAAAAAGATAAATTCAAATTTGATGGAAGTAAAGGAGAAGTACTAACATATATACCAACATTCTATTATAAGAGATATCAAGAAAATGGCTATGAATATATATTGATATCCAATAAAAACATAGAAGGATATACAAGAAGTGATGAATTTTCAATAGGAAGATATACGATGTCGTTAGGAGAAGATGAGAAGGTACATAGTAAAAGTGGGGTACAACCATTAACGAGTAAGAAAATAAATGAATTTAGAGAATATGCAAGAAAGTTAGGGTCTGAATTCAATCAATTAGATTACCATTATTTTATTATTCAATTATTATATTTAGTGGAATATGCAGATTATGATTCTCAAGAGAAACTTGGAAAAGGATATACATCTACAAGTAATGCTACATCTAATGCTATATCTAATGGTGCATCAATATCTAGTGGTGGATGTAATGATTTAGGAATGAAATCAGGCACGTTAGAAAATGATGGAAAGCATTCTATGATATATAGAGGAATGGAAGATATCTATGGAAATATATGGCAATTTGTAGATGGAATAAATATTCAAGATCATCAAGCATATGTATGTTATGATCCAAGCAAGTATCAATCAGATAAGTTTGATGGATGTTATCAACCAATTGGATATAAGAATTCAACAAATGATGGTTGGGTTACAAAACTAGGATATGATTCAAACAATCCATTAATCAGTTTTCCAACAAATATGGGTGGAAGTGACAGTACCTATATTCCGGATTATTATTGGCAAGCAAACGGTAATATGACTGTTCGTGTCGGCGATAGGCATGACTTTGATCAACGTTCTGGTTTGTGGAATTGGGCATTTCACAGTAATTCGTCTCTTGCTGACGGTGTTAGCGGTGCTCGCCTTATTAAAACCAACTAATAAAGGTTTGAGAGTAGTTATTTCTTTTATCGATAATAAGTTTCTAACAATTTAAACATTGGTTAATATCCAATGTTTTTAAAATTTTATGATTCAGAATTTTATTGTTTTATACAGAAAATACGAGAGTTAAAAAAAGAAAATAGAATAAACTATTTTCTTTTTTAATTTTTAATATCAAACAAAGGTAAAAATATAATATAGAATAAATGTTATGACCATAATAGCGCCTTCCCATCTTTGGATGGTTTTGTGTGTGGTTGCAAATAAGAATAACAGAATTGATGAACCAATTAGCATAATAAGATCTAATATTGCAAAACTAGATGATGTAATGGTACCATAAATAGCACATGGAATTCCTAAAACAACACATATATTAAAAATGTTACTACCTATAATATTTCCTAATAATAGTTCTTGTTCTTGTTTTTTAGATGACACAATGGATGTAACAAATTCAGGTAAAGATGTACCAAAAGCAATAATGGTAAGTGATATTACACGTTCACTCATTCCAAGTATAGCAGCAATTTGCGAAGCATTTTCAACCACTAAGTCGCTACCAATAATAATACCAATTAATCCTAATATAACCAAAAGTAGAGATTTACCTAATGAAAAAGATGGTTGATTTTCTTTTTCTTTTTTCTTTTGTTTGGCAAGCGTAATCAAATAATATAAGAAAATAGAAAAGAATAATAATATAATGAGTGCATCTGCTTTCGTAATTTGATTCACGAGTCCATTACCTAATTCAATATCTAAGAATAAAACAACCAGTACCGTAGATATTAACATACAAAGTGGTAGTTCTTTTTGAATGGTATTTCGCTTAATATGGATTGGATGAATGAATGCAGAAACACCTAAAATGAGTAAAATATTTAAAATATTACTACCTATGACATTTCCAAGTACCATATCTGTACTATGATTGGCAAGTGCTTGCATGGAAACTGCAAATTCTGGAGCAGAAGTTCCAAAAGCCACAATTGTTAAACCAATCAATATTTTGGATACTTTAAAATTTTGAGCAGTAGAGGATGCTCCATCTACAAAAATATCAGCTCCTTTTATTAAGAATAGAAAACCTAAAACAAGTAGTAAAATATTCCATATCATATCACCACACTCCGGTAGTATTATTATAACCGATTTCTAAAGAATTTCACAAGTGATTTTTCATATGTACTAATCTTTCTGCTACTAGAATTCTATTTCATGATTATGATATAATAATAAAAATGAGGGATGTAGAGTGGAAAAGATAATTTTAGTAGATGGTAATAACTTATTATTTCGTAGTTATTATGCAACCGCATATAGTGGAAATATTATGAGCAATAGTAAAGGATTTCCAACCAATGCACTATTTGGATTTGCAAATATGATGAATAAAATCATACTAGAAGAAAAACCAACTTATATGATTGTTGCATTTGATAAAGGAAAAACATTCCGTCATGCAGAGTATAAAGATTATAAAGGTGGTCGTAGTGAAACACCAGAAGAATTAAAAATGCAATTTCCAAAAGCGAAGGAAATGTTAACTTATATGGGAATTCAGTATTATGAATGTGATAACTATGAAGCTGATGATATTTTAGGTACATTTGCGTCTTTTTGTGATGAAGATCCTAATTTTGTTGGAACAATTATTAGTAGCGATAAAGACTTATTACAGTTAATTAGCGATGATATTGATATGAAATTATTAAAACAAAAAGATTACATTCGTTATAACAAAGAAACATTCCGTAAAGATTATGGAATTGACCCTATTCATGTCATTGATTTAAAGGCTTTGATGGGAGATTCATCGGATAATATTCCAGGAGTACGTGGAGTGGGCGAGAAAACTGCTTTAAAGATGTTACAAGATTATGAAACATTAGATGGTGTTTATGCAAATTTAGATGCATTTACTCCTAAAATGAGGGAAAAATTAGAAACTAGTAAAGACGATGCTTATATGAGTTATCATTTAGCGACGATTGTTCGTAATGTCCCAATGGAAATTCATATGGAAGATGTGAAATGTAAACCAAAAGATCATGTAAAATTGAATCAAATGTATGAGGAACTAGAATTTTACTCGCTTCTTAGAAAAGAAGATGCTATGACACCAAATTTGGTACAAAATAATTGTAAGATTATTACGCATATGTCAGAAGTACATGTGACAAAACCAAGTGCAGGATATTTAGAAATTCTAGGTGTCAACTACCATACTGCACCTATCTTAGGACTTGCTATTTATAATGATGAAAATTCTTTCTATATTCCAATTGATGTTTTAAAAGAAGATCCGCGTATTTTAGATCAAATTTATTATACATATGACTATAAAAAAATCTATACTGCTTTAAAATGGCAACATATGGAATTAAACCATATTGAGTTTGATACTATGATTGCAGCTTATTTATTGGATTATAATATCAAAGATGATATTGCTTATCTTGCCAATCAATTTCGTTATGAAGTTCCTTTCTATGAAAATATCTATAAGAAAATGAAAACCAAAGATATTTATATCGAAGAAAATCCAAAAATGACTGCTCAAAATGCTATTTTAAAAGCTAAATTTATTTATGAAACAAAAGTTACTTTTGAAAATCAATTGAAAGAAGAAAACCTATGGGATTTATATGAGCAAGTAGAACTTCCTTTAGCACGTGTTCTTTCTGATATGGAATATAATGGTGTGCATATTGATAGGGAAGAACTCAAAAAAATGGGTGAAGAAATCCAAATTAAAATGGAACTGGTAGAAAAGGATATCTATAATGATGCAGGGTGTACATTTAATATTTCATCTCCAAAACAGTTAGGTGAAATTCTATTTGAAAAATTGCAATTGCCTCATGGCAAAAAGAATCGTAGTGGATATTCGACCTCTGCCGATATTTTAAATAAGATACAAAACGAACATCCTATCATCAATAAAATTATGGAATATCGTATGCTTAGTAAGCTTTATACCACTTATATTGAAGGATTAACCAATACAATATTAGAAGATGGCAAAATTCATACTATTTTTACACAGACTTTAACACGTACCGGACGTTTATCTTCTATTGATCCTAATTTACAAAATATACCCATTCGTTATGAATATGGAAGACTCATTCGTAAAGCCTTTGTTCCAAGTCCCAATTCGATTATCATTAGTGGTGATTATTCTCAGGTGGAACTTCGTATTTTAGCGCATATGGCCCATGTGGAAGCTTTGATTGAAACATTCAAGCGAGAAGTAGATGTCCATACCAAAACGGCTGCTGATATTTTTCATGTAGAAGAAAATCAAGTAACGAAAGAAATGCGTCGTATTGCCAAAGCTGTTAATTTTGGAATTATCTACGGAATTAGTAGTTATGGATTATCAGAAAATGTTGGTATTACGCCAACAGAAGCTAAAAAATTTATTGATAATTATTTTGAAAGTTATCCAGGTATCAAAGAATATATGGATTCTACCATTCTGCAGGCTTACCAAGATGGATTTGTGCGTACTTTGATGAATCGTAAACGTTTGATTCCAGAGTTAAGTAATAAGAATCGTATGATTCGTTCGAGTGGAGAAAGAATTGCTTTAAATACACCAATTCAAGGTACGAGTGCAGATATGATTAAAAAAGCAATGGTGGATATTGATAGACGTTTCCGTGAAGAAAATATCAAGTCAAAAATGATTTTACAAGTACACGATGAACTGGTTTTCGATACGTTAGAAGAAGAAAAAGATCAAGTGATTGCGATTGTAACGGAATGTATGGAACATGTGTTAGATTTAGACGTTCCATTTAAAGTAGATATCGAATATGGAGACAATTGGTATCAAGCTAAATAGATTGACTATCTAGGTTTAATATGTTAAAATAAAACTATAAATCAGTGATGAGAGACTAGTAATAAATGAGTTATGTAGAAGAAAGTTCGTGGTTGATGCAAACGAATCATAATTGTTTATGAATCTACTCTCAAGAGAAATGTAAACATTTCCGGTAATACCGTTATCTAAAGTAAGTTATTAGTAGGATGGTACCGCATCAAATGCTCCTATACTAATAGCTTTTTTATTGAAAAATAGGAAAGAGGAATTGATATGATCGATATTAAATTTTTAAAAGAAAATAGTGAGAAAGTAAAAGAAAATATTCGTAAAAAATTTCAAGACGAGAAATTACCACTTGTTGATCAAGTAGTCGAATTGTATGATCAAAAAAAAGACCAATTGATGGAAATGGAACGTTTGCGAGCAGACCGTAATCGTAAGAGTGCAGAGATTGGTGCATTTATGCGTGATGGCAAAAAAGAAGAAGCAGAGGCAATCAAACAAGAAGTCGCAAAATATGGAGATACAATTGATGTTTTAACGAAACAAGTAGAAGAATTGGATGCTCAAATTACAAAAATTATGATGACAATTCCAAACATCATTGATGACAGTGTTCCAATTGGAAAGGATGATAGTGAGAATGTTGAAATAGAACGTTTTGGCGAACCGCTTGTTCCAAATTACGAAATTCCCCATCATGCTGATATTTGTGAAGCTTTGAATGGATTAGATAAAGAAAGTGCTGGTAGAACCAGTGGTAATGGTTTCTATTATTTAATGGGCGATATTGCAAGATTACATTCTGCTATGATTAGTTATGCAAGGGATTTTATGATTGATAAAGGTTTTACTTATTGTGTACCTCCATTTATGATTCGTAGTGATGTTGTGAATGGTGTTATGTCTTTTGCGGAAATGGATGCTATGATGTATAAAATTGAAAATGAAGATTTATACTTAATTGGTACGAGTGAACATTCTATGATTGGTAAGTTTAAAGGACAATTGATAAAAGAAGAAGAACTTCCACTTGCTCTTACTTCTTATTCACCATGTTTTAGAAAAGAAGTAGGATCTCATGGATTGGAAGAAAGAGGACTTTATCGTGTACATCAATTTGAAAAACAAGAAATGGTTGTTTTATGTAAACCTGAAGACGCTATGGAATGGTATAATAAGATGTGGAGTTATACGGTAGAATTTTTTAGAAGTTTAGATGTTCCAGTTAGAACACTGGAATGTTGTAGTGGTGATTTGGCCGATTTAAAAGTAAAATCTTGTGATGTTGAAGCATGGAGTCCAAGACAACAAAAATATTTCGAAGTTGGATCATGTTCTACTTTAGGAGATGCGCAAGCAAGAAGATTAAGTATTCGAGCTAAGGGGGAAAATGGCAACTATTTAGTTTCAACTTTAAATAACACGGTATTAGCTACTCCAAGAGGACTCATTGCTCTCATAGAAAACAATTATCAAGAAGACGGAAGTATTCTAATACCAAAAGCATTACAGCCTTATATGGGTGGAATAGAAAAGATAGAGAAGAACTAAGTATTCGTGTACAAAAAAGTTAGCTGTTTATTAAAAAAAGAAGTATATATAAATGATCTTTCAAAAACATTGAAGAACTATTATATTACTTCTTTTATTTACTTATATTTATTGACATATTTTTAGTTACAATAAAAATGAAAATGATTGTTTCTTCTTTATTGCTTAAACTTTATAATAACGTTGATTTTTACTAGTTGGTTTTTCTGGATTTGTCATTTTTATAAGACCATTTGCAAGAGCTGGATCTATATAATTTTTTCTAAATGATAATCTTGATTTTAGTCCTAATTTATCCATTAATTCTTTGGTTGTCATAGCTGGTTGTTCTTCCATTATATTTAACAACTTTTTAACATAAATACTAATATGGTTTGCTTCAATTGTTGTACTTTCCATTAAACTTTCTAAAATTTCATCAATCATTTTTAACATAAATTCAATAAATTCAGTTGAATTTCCTTTTAAATTGCAGTTATTGATTGTTTTATAATATTCATCCTGATATTCTTTTATTTGAGATTCTATTGGAACATATTCAAAGATATTTTCCCAATTAGATAACAGTATGTTTTGCCATAATCTTACAGTTCTTCCATTTCCATCACTAAATGGGTGAATAAAAACAAATTCATAGTGAAATACTGATGATAATATTAAAGGGTGAATAGTATTTTTATTTTTCTTCATCCAATCAAATAACTGTTCCATAAGTGAATTTACCATTTCAGGTTTCGGACACATATGAATACATTTATCTCCATCGAAAACTCCTTCATTACCCTTTCTAAATTCTCCTGATTCTTGAACTGTTAAAAAAGTCATTATGCCATGAATTTTTTTTAAATCTTTTATAGAATATGGATTTATTTGTTTCATCATTTCATAGGCTTTATAAGCATTTTTTACTTCTTGTATTTCTCTTTGATTACCAACAACTATTTTTCCATCGATAATATCTTTTACTTCTTTAAAAGATAAAGAATTATCTTCTATCGCAAGCGAAGAATGTATAGAGTGAATGCGATTGTTTCTTCTTAAAATTGGTAATTTACTTAAATCTTTATAATTATCTAATTTTCCTATTTTTTTCATTATGGAAGCAACTAAGTCGAGCATTTTATTTGTTATTTCAAAAGGTGGAGTATATTTGTTCATTAAAATCACCTCATTTATAATACTATTATTATACTAAAGAAAACAATAATAGTCAATTATCTTATATGTTTTTTTGTATGTTATCTTGTATTCTAATATCAAAAGCATTACAACCTTATATGAGTGGCAAAACTGTGATTACAAAAAAACGTTGACATAAAAAATTTATTTATGTATAATTAAAAAAGTTTCATGTTAGGGGGATAAATGATGAACCATTATAAAAAGAAATTATTATTGTTTGGACTTGCAACAACACTAGGTTTGAGTAGTTGTGGTAAAACGAACGAAACGGATGCAGAAAGTACAATAGAAAGTTTATCAGAGGAAAATGAAAGTTTAAAAGAAATTTTATACTCTGAGAATATTGAAGAATCTATTTTACAGAGATTAGATTTGTTAGAACAACAAAATAAATTGTTAGTTGCTTCTTTGCAACAAGATTATAAACCAACAGAACTGGATATTATTGTAATCAATGATGGATCTGGTCATCCACAATATCATTTTGTAGAGGGAAATTTTGAAGGAACAGAATATTTTAATGCTCCAGGATATTTTAATGATTATAGTGTATCACAAACTTCATATTTAAGTGTTACAAATCCTAATTTATTTTATCAACAATATGAATATGTTTATGATGGTGATATATTAAATTCTTGTAGCAATATTCCTGTATTATATAGCAATTTATTAGGATTGTCAGTGCCAGATTATACAGTGCAAACAGCTCTCTTAAATCCCGTTACAATTGCTGGTACAATGGATTTTATCATGCCAAAAGAATACGATCTTCAAAGTACTTATAGCGTTGAAGATTTGAAAAATATTGAACAAATATTAGGAGAGCCCACTTATAATATATACAATTACTTTAACATTTTAACTTATGATTCAAAACTGTTAAAAATATTCAAATATCATGATCAATATTTTATCATATATGCTAATCTATACGTAGAATTGTATGAAAATCCTGATCTTGAAAATGCAGATACAAATCATAGAGTTAGGTATGTATATAGTATTTCTAATCCAGAAAATGCAATTAAATGTAGGTTTGAACCAGTTTATGAATATCAAAAAAAATACGATACTCAAGGAGATTCACAACCACTTTATATTGAAAAATTTACATCATCTAATCGTGAATTTATAGAATCATTAGGTGATTATCATCCTGGTGATATTGAAACTATTAATGACATCACACCATATTTGACAGGAGATTTAGAGAACAAAACAACATTAACTTATGATGAAGTAATTGCTTTGGAAAAACAACTGAATCAAGAAAAACAACATGTACTCACACGTACCATAAAATAAGAGATGTAGAATAAATCTACATTTTCTTTTATCATAGGAAGAATGTATCAAACAAATTGCGTTCTGTTTCATAGAATAACAAAGGAAGTGATCGTGTGCATACAACGAAAGCGTTATTAAAAAGTTTTATTGTCAATTTATTTTTATCTATTTCCAAAATAATTGTAGGTATTGTTGGATATTCCAGTGCTTTAATAGCAGATGGTATTCATTCTTTCAGTGATTTAGCAACCGATTCAGTTGCGATTTTTGGAAATCGTTATGCGATGAAACCTGCCGATAAAGAACATCCTTTTGGTCATGGGAAAGTCGAATATTTAACTTGTTTTGTAATTGGAATTGTCATACTGGCTTTAGGATTAGAAATTATATCCAATGCATTTGAACAAGAAATTGTGATTCCAAGTAAACTAGTAATTGTAGTAAGTATACTGACTATTTTTCTTAAACTATTATTATCTCGTTATTTACTGCGAATTGGTAAAAGAGAAAACAATCAAATTTTAATTTCCAGTGGAAAAGAAAGTAGTATGGATGTCGTAAGTTCTATTTTTGTTTTACTATCTAGTATACTGATGCAGTTTTCCAGCGAATATTTCATACTCAAATATTCCAATTTGGTTGCAACTATCATTGTAGGTATTTTGGTAACCAAAACAGGGTTTGACGTAATAAAAGAAAATATGAGTAGTATGATTGGAGAACAAGTAAGTGATATGGATATAGAAGAAATGTTAGAATTACTAAAAGATGATCAAGTCATTTCCATAGATCATTTTGCGGTCATTAAAAATGGACCATATTTTCAAATTACTGGAGAAGTTGGAATGGATCAAAATTTACCATTAAAAGAAGTTCACAATATTGTCGAACAAATAGAACAGAAATTAAAGGATTATGATCATCGCGCTAGATATATCAATATTCATGTGAATCCAGTAGATATTGATGAAGAGTAGTTTACTCTTTTTCTTTTTATTACCAATTACAAATCGACATGATTTATGGTAAACTATAAATTAGGTGATATTATGCCAGAATTACCAGAAGTAGAAACTGTAAAAGAAGCGTTAAAGAAAAAGCTCATCAATCGTAAAATCGTAGGGGTCTTGCTATCTTATCCAAAATTGATTGAAACACCAACTGCACAAGAGTTTGTTCATCAAATTGTAGGAGAAACCATTCATAATTTAGAACGAAGAGGCAAATGGCTGTTATTGGAATTAGACCATTATTATTTACTCAGCCATCTGCGTATGGAAGGTAGATATGTTTTCCGTACCCAAGGAGATGACATGGATAAACATGAACATATTGCTTTCATCCTAGATACTGGAGAAGAATTGCGCTATAAAGATACACGTAAATTTGGTCGTATGCATTTGATAGAAAAAGAAAAAGTATGGAATTTACCACCATTGATAGATTTAGGATTAGAACCATGGGATGCCCATTTAACGGTATCTTATTTACAAAAAAAATTAAAACAAAAAATAATTCCTATTAAAACCAGTTTGTTAGATCAAAGTATCATTGCAGGAATTGGGAACATTTATGCGAATGAAATTCTTTTTTTAAGTAAAATAAAACCTACGAAAAAAAGTAATCAAGTGAAACCAAAAGAATTAGAAAAAATCATTCAAAATACAAGACAAGTATTGACAGATGCGATTATTAAAGGAGGAACTACCATTCGTAGTTATGAATCGAGTGAAGGTGTGCATGGACGTTTTCAACAAAATTTATTTGTCCATGGAAAAGAAGGAGAACCATGTAGGTATTGTGGAACAACCATTCAAAAAATCACAGTAGGTGGTAGAGGTACTTATTATTGTCCTAAATGTCAAAAATAGAAAGAGGAAATTATGAATCAAGAAATTATTCAAAATATATGTGAAACATTAAATGTAAAAAATAAACAAGTAGAAGCAACACTACAATTGTTAGAACAAGGAAATACAATTCCTTTTATTGCTCGTTACCGTAAAGAAGTAACAGGTGCTTTAGATGAAGAACAAATCCGAAAAATCAATGAAGTATATGCATATCAAGTCAATCTTCAAAAAAGAAAAGAAGATGTCATTCGTTTGATTGACGAAAAAGGAATGTTGACAGAAGAACTCAAAGAAAAAATTGAAAAAGCAGGTAAATTGGTAGAAATAGAAGACTTATATCGACCTTATAAAGAAAAGAAAAAAACAAAAGCTACAGAAGCCATTGCTTTAGGATTAGAACCTCTTGCGAAAATGATATTATCTTTTCCAACAACAGGTGATATGATCAGTCTAGCAACGCGTTTTATAAATGAAAAAGTTGCAACAGTAGAATCCGCTTTAGAAGGTGCTCGTTATATTATGGCAGAATGGTTTAGCGATAATGCTTATTATCGTAAATGGATTCGTAGTTATATGTATCATAATGGTGTAATAGAATCTAAGGTAAAAAAAGATGCTAAAGATGAAATGAAAATATATGAGATGTATTACGACTATAAAGAAACAGTGAAACAAGTAAAACCACACCGTGTGCTTGCTTTAAATCGCGGTGAAAATGAAAAAGTATTATCTGTTTCCATTGTGGTTGAAGTAGAACCAATTCTTGCATTTTTAGAATCGAAAATTATCAAAAATGAAGCATCTTTTGTTTGCTCAGAAGTAAAACAGGCGATCCAAGATAGTTATAAACGTTTGGTTGCACCTAGTATTGAACGTGAAATTCGTGCGGATTTAACAGAAAAAGCCGAAGAAGTTGCAATTCAAAACTTTGGAAACAACTTAGAAAAATTGTTATTACAACCACCCATGAAGGATAAAATGGTATTAGGATTTGATCCTGCATATCGAACTGGCTGTAAGTTAGCTGTTATTGATCCAACAGGAAAGAAACTTGCTATTTCTGTCATCTATCCCCATGAACCAAAAAATGAATACGAAAAGAGCAAACAGACAGTCTTAAATTTAATTGATCAATATCATATTGATATTATTGCGATTGGTAATGGAACTGCTAGTCGTGAAAGTGAAGCTTTTATTGCTGATGTGATTCAATCTGCAACTCGTAAAGTAGAATATATTATTGTCAGTGAAGCAGGGGCTAGTGTGTATTCGGCATCTAAGCTTGCTATCTCAGAATTTCCAGATTTACATGTGGAAGAGCGAAGTGCTATTAGTATTGGAAGACGTTTACAAGATCCTCTTTCAGAACTTGTTAAAATTGATCCTGAAAGTATTGGTGTTGGATTATATCAACATGATGTATCCAATAAACGTTTATCAGAATCGCTAGATTTTGTCGTACAAA
This sequence comes from uncultured Bacilli bacterium, assembly GCA_947627435.1. Taxonomy (GTDB): domain Bacteria; phylum Bacillota_I; class Bacilli_A; order RF39; family UBA660; genus UBA5026. The sequence goes on along the minus strand of CANQWB010000004.1, from coordinate 37,244 downwards.
AAGTGGTAAATCAGGTTGGTGTCAATATCAATACTGCAAGTCCTAGTTTACTTAAATATGTTTCTGGAATTACCAAAAAACATATTGATAAATTAATTGCATACCGTGATCAACATGGTAAGTTCGTATCGCGAGAAGAATTAAATAAAAATAAAATATTAACGGATAAAACTTATGAACAAGCGATTGGCTTTTTACGAATTCCAGATGCTACCGATTTATTAGATCGTACTGCTATTCATCCAGAAAGTTATGCTCTGACACGAAAATTATTAGAAGAATTGCATTTAGAATTAGAACAAATGGGAACTTTTCCATTTGTGGAAACTTTAAATCAAGTCGATGTCAATCAAATGGCAAGTAGTTTAAATACAGATCTATATACCATTACGGATATCATAGAAGATTTAAAGAAACCAAACCGTGATCCACGTGACCAAATGCCAGCACCAATTCTAAGAAGTGATATTTTGCATATTGAAGATTTAAAAGTGGGAATGAAATTACAAGGAACTGTACGCAATGTTGTAGACTTTGGAGTATTTATTGATATTGGTCTTAAAAATGATGGTTTAGCTCATATTTCTAAATTAACAAATCATTATATTAAACATCCAATGGAAGTTGTAAATGTAGGAGATATTGTCGATTGTTATGTCGATGAAATCTTCTTAGACAAAAATAAAGTTTCTCTTTCTTTATTAGAAAAGTCTGTATAACAATTTCTTATGATTTCATATACTATGATAGGTGATGTTATGCTGAATAAACAAAAACAACTACAAGCAGATAATGATTTAGATTATGTATACGAAGTGATCAATCAACATGATGTAAATATTTATATGATTCAAAAAAATATGAACCAAATATATCGTGTCTTTTGTGGACATTACTATTATGAAATTTTAGGAGAGAAAACGATTGAAAAATTAATAGGGCGTGGTTTTCTTTCAATGGAAGAGGCATACATCAAATATGGTGTGACAGAAATACCAATGGAAACAAATCATGAACAACAAAAAGGTTTTATGAAAACCTTTTGGAAACGAGGACAACATTAGTCCTTTTTTTGATAGTAAATACCTTGATATGTATCTCGTTTTGCGAGTTCTTTGTCAATTTCATTTAAAACACAAAATTTTTTACATAGCCACTTTGGTTCGATTAATTCATTGGGATCTGGGTCACCTGTAATACGATGGATGACAAGGTCGGGTCTCAAGCGTTCTAATTGATCACAGACAATATCGACATATTCTTCTTTTGTTAATACATGGAATGGTTTGGCTTGATAATAGATACCTAGTTTCGTATGTTTTAATATATGTAGCATATGAATTTTAATACCTTGAATATCTAATTGATTTAAATAGTCAGTTGTTTCAAGCATCATTTCTTTTGTTTCATAAGGTAATCCATTGATGATATGTACGACTACATTGATATTTCTTTCTCGCAATTTTTGTACACATGTTTCGAAACATTCTAATGTATGACAGCGATTGATAAATTGTACAGTTTTTTCATGAATTGTTTGTAGACCTAATTCAATTGTTAAATACGTTCGTTTGGATAATTCTTCTAAATAGTTCATACATTCATCTGTAATTGCATCAGGTCTAGTTGCGATAGATAGTCCGACGACATTTGGAAGTGTGAGTATGGATTCATATTTTTCTTTTAAAATAGAAAGTGGTGCATATGTATTTGTATGTGCTTGAAAATAGCCAATATATTTACTATCTGGCCATTTTTGAGACATCATATTTTTGATTGTTTCAAATTGTGTTTTTAAATCTTCCTCTACATTTCCACCAAAATCGCCACTTCCTAAACTAGAACAATAAATACAACCACCCGTTCCCACAGTACCATCAATATTTGGACAAGTAAAACCAGCATTTAAACTTACTTTAAATACTTTTGAACCGAAAAGTTTTCTATAAAAATAATCTAAAGTGTAATAACGTTTATTGGAATTCGTATACTGAAATAGATTCATAACATCACATCCATATACTATAAAATATCGTAAATTGATTCGAGAATCAATCTATTTTGGAAAAATATAGTAAAAAAAATTTTTGATTTATGTTTAGATGTGTTATAATGATAATGGAGGTAATAAGATGAAAAAAAATAATTTATGGAAAGCAATTGGGATATGTTTTTTAGTATTTGTTATTCTTAGTTGGATCATTCCATCTGGATCATTTACAAATGGAGTTTTAACAAAAAATGCGACAGAACCATTAGGATTTTTTGATATTTTACGTTATCCAATTGTAACTGCATCCACATCATTGTTTGTATTAACAGCATTTGTGATATTATTGATTGGAGGATTCTATGGAGTCTTAAATCAAACAGGAGTTTATGCCAATATAGTAGAAAAAGTGAGTGATAAGTTTAAGAAAAATGGCGCTATCTTTTTAGCAATTACAATTTTCTTATTCGCACTTTTATCTTCTTTGACAGCACTTACATTACCATTATTTATTATGGTACCATTCTTTGTAGCTGTTATACTAAAATTAGGGTATAACAAAATTGTTGCACTGTTATCTACAGTAGGTGCTATTTTAGTTGGTAACATGGGTTCTACCTATGGATTTAATGTAAATGGATATATTACTTATTTCTTTGGCACAGGTATCAATGATACTATTGTCAGTCGTATTTTATTCTTCTTAGTTGCGACGAATGTGTTAATTGGATTTGTATTATTTTTAAGCGAAAAACAAAAATCTAATGCTACAACAGGAAAGAAAAATGCGAAAAAGGATACTGCCGTAGAAATTCCTTTATATGAAAATCATGTAGTAGCAAAGAAAAGTATGTTACCTATGATTATCATTTCTATTTTCATGATCGTACTTGCATTGGTAAGTATGTATAATTGGGAAATTGGACTTGGTGTAGATGTTTTCAATAATATGCATACATCTATTACAGAATTTCAAATTTCAGGATATCCAATTTTTGCAAATATAATTGGTACCGTTGATCCATTAGGTTATTGGTCTAGTTATGAACTTGCAATTATCTTATTCGTAGCAACAATGTTAATTGCATGGATTTACGATGTAAAAGGAAAAGAAAAATGGCAATCATTCTTAACAGGAGTGAAAACAATGGTGCCAGTTGCAATTTATGCAATTGCTGCCAATATTCTATTCTTATTAATGAATAGTAGTAGTACAGGTGCTACATTCTTCCATACGATAGCTGATTTCTTGATGCAATTGACCAATGGTAAATTTAATGTTTTCTCATTTGGAATTTTATCTGCATTTGGTGGAATTTTCTATAATGATTTTCCTTATTTAATAAATGCCTTATATGATCCAATTACAACATTATATACCAATTATGGATTTATTGGTATGTTAATGCAAATGATACATGGTCTTGTGATGTTGATTGCACCAACGAGTGTTATTTTGGTAGCAGGACTGAAATATTTGGATATTTCTTATACAGAATGGTTTAAGAATATTTGGAAATATTTATTATTAGCATTCCTTGTCATAGTCATTTTCATTGTATTGATGCTATTATTAGGATAAAAAAAATTATGAAAAGTGAACTCAAATAGTTCATTTTTTTAATGTGTGATATAATGATAAAGGGATGCATATGAAGTATCAAATAAATGGAAAAGAATACCCTGTAGAAGTGATTCGAAAAAATAATAAACATACGTATATCCGTATGAAAGATGAGAAAATAGAAGTATCTACAAATTATTTTGTCACGAAAAAACAAATCTTAGATATTTTGAAACATAATGAGGATGCCATTATCAAAATGATTACAAAATGTCAATATAAACAACAAAAGCAAGAAAAATTCATATACTTAGGAGAAAGTTATGATATAATTATAATACCTACTGATCATATAGAAATGATTCATGATCATATATATACTTCCAGTAGGGAGCAGTTGCAAAAATGGTATCAAAAACAAATGAAACAAATTTTTCTAGAACGTTATTACATTTGTTATCAAAAATTTGAAGAAAAGATTCCATATTATCGTATGCGTATTCGTAGTATGAAAACTAGATGGGGTGTATGTAATAGAAAGAGTAGAACAATTACCTTGAATGCTGAGTTATTACATTATCCACTCGAAACGATTGATTATGTGATTATTCATGAATTATCTCATTTAATTCATTTTAATCATTCTAAACAATTTTGGAATCTCGTCATGAAATATTGTCCAAACTATAAAGAGATAAAAAAGCAATTGAAAGAGTAGTGAGGTGTTGTATGAAGAAGATATTTTCCGTTTTTTGTATTGTTATGATGCTATCAACTACTTTTTGTGTTCCAACTGTCGCCCATGCCAAAACATTGGGTGAATTAGTACGAGAGTTAGAACAAAAAGAAGCAGAGTATTCAGAAAACAAAAACAAAAGAGCGCAAACACAAGAAGAAATTAATCAAGCCAATCAAGAAATTGTCAGATTACAAAGTAATATTGATCAAATTTATGTCGATATGGCAAATCTACAAATTGAAATTGATCATTTAAATGAAGAGATCAAAAAGAAAGATCAACAAATGAAAGATATTATCCATTTTGTGCAAATTTCTAATGGGGAATCTGCTTACTTAGAATATGCATTTGGAGCACAGGATTTTACAGATTTTATCTATCGTGTTGCAGTATCTGAACAAATTACTGGTTATAATGAAAAATTGATTGACCAATATAATGCTACGATTGATGAATCTAAGAAAAAACAAGAAGAATTAACGAAAAAACAAAGTGAAATGGCCAATCAAAAAGAACAGCTAGAACAAAAGAAAAATTTATTAGGACAAACGATTGTAGATTTAGATGCTGTCAGTGTAGACATTGCCGATACAATTGAATATCAAAAAGAAGTTATTGCATTATACAGAAGTAAAGGTTGTACTGAAAATGAGGATATTGCAACTTGTGGTCGTAGTGTATTACCACAAGGTACAGCATTCTATCGTCCAACGGAGTCAGGTTATATTACGAGTGAATGGGGACCAAGAGATTTACTAGGAAGATCATGGCATGAAGGAATTGATATAGGTGCTGGTGTTGGTACTACTGTTTATGCCGTTGGTACTGGTATGGTTGCTTCGGTTGTACGTTATAATTGTGGTGGAAACATGGTAATTGTACATCATAATATCAATAATAGATATTATACTTCTGTTTATGCACATTTATCATCCATCAACGTCAGTAGTGGTCAAGAAGTAACACGTAATACTGTAATTGGTTATTCCGGTGGTACTGCTGGTGGATATGATCAATGTACTACTGGTCCACATTTACATGTGACTATCGCAACGGGACGCTTTTTGGTGGATTATGTCAATTGGACATATGAATTGAATCAAAAATATTCTATTAATCCTAGAAGTGTCATTAATTTTCCATCAGGTCTTTATAATCGTTGGACTGATCGTATTACTGCTTATTGATGATTGTAAAAGAAGTAAATTCATTACTTCTTTTTTATATATACATGAAAGAAAATTAGAATTTACAAGTATTGTATTTTTCGATATAATAATAACAGAAAGATATGTGATGATATGGCAGAATCAAGAACACAAAACTCTATTCGTAATTCAACAGTATCCATTGTGACACAAGTTTTAACCGTGTGCATTAATTTTATTGTAAAAACTGTTTTTATTCATACTTTAGGTTCTGAATATCTAGGTGTCAATGGCCTTTTTTCAAATATTATTACTATGCTCTCTTTGGCAGATTTGGGCATTGGAGTTGCGATTCCTTATAGTTTATATAAGCCTTTGGCAGAACATGATACAGAAAAAATTAATATTCTCATGAAATTTTATGCAAAGGTATATAATGTAATAGGAGTATTTGTTTTGCTGGTAGGATTATCATTAACTCCATTCTTAGGTTTCATCATTAAAGATATGCCAAGTATTCCTGCACTTCCATGGATTTATGCACTTTTTGTAATTCATTCTGCATCTAGCTATTTCTTTGTATACAAGAGATTTTTAATTGAATCGGATCAAAAAGGTTATATTACAGCGGAAATCATTTTTATTTTTTCTACAATTTTATCCATATTACAAATTATTCTATTAATCACAACCAAAAATTATATTTTATTCTTATTATCTAGTATTTTTATTGTAGTAATTCAAAATATATATATATCCCATAAAGCGATGCAATTGTACCCATTTTTAAAACAAAAAAAGGTTGGAAAAATGGATCCACAAGATATTCATGATATTAAAAAGAATGTATCGGCCTTGTTAATTTATCGTGTTGGAAATGTTGTGACAAACGGAACAGATAACATTGTGATTTCAAAATATATTGGTCTAGTCATGGTTGGTATTTATTCTAACTATTTATTGATTATGAATTCCTTAACACTTATTTTAAATCAACTATTTAATGCGATTACATCTAGTATTGGTAATTTAGTTGTAACGACCAATGGTAAGAGAAGTGCAAATGTCTATGAAAAATTAAATTTGGTGAATTTTTGGCTATATGCACTTTGTAGTATATGTTTGTTGGTATTGTTCAATCCATTTATTCAAATTTGGATTGGAAAAGAGTATTTATTACCATTTAACGTAATATTGTTACTTGCCTTTAATTTTTATATTACTGGTATGCAATCTGTGACAACTTCTTTTCGTAATGCTTATGGATTATTTTGGAAGGCCAAATATCGTCCACTTGTTATGATTGCAATCAATTTAATTGTATCTATTATACTAGTACATTTTATGGGAATTGCGGGAGTTGTTTTAGGAACTATCATTAGTCGCCTTGTGACGGTTGCTTGGATAGATCCTTATATTGTGTATCATTATGGATTTCAACAAAGTGCAAAACATTATTTCACAAAATATATATATTTTTTACTAATATTGATAGGGACTACTTTTTTCACTTATTGGGTTGTCAATTGGATTCCAAATAAAAATTTAATATGGTTTTTCCTAAAAGCTGTTTTATGTTTTTTAATTGTCAATGTCTTATTTTATTTCTTATTTCGAAAATCAGAAGATTTCAAGTATTTTTATGAAAAAATAAAGAGTGAAATTTCTTCTAAAATCAACAGATTTAGACATGTATAAATGTTATATTTTCATCAGGTGATAGTATGAAAGTAAAATTATTTGATGAGGATCATGAAAAAGATTTAGAAGCGGCGATTAATGACTTTTTAAGTGAAGAAGATGTAGAAGTAATAGATATTAAATATCAAGTTTCTTTGAGTGTATTTTCAGAAGAACAAGTATATTGTTTTTCCGCTATGATTATTTATCAAAAATAGTGAGGTTTTGAAGTATGAAAAAAAGTAATTTTTTAGAAGGTGCATTGATTGCCACCATCGGAATTATCATTTGTAAAATGATAGGATTACTCTATGTGATTCCCTTTTATTCTATGGTAGGAAGTCGGGGAGGCGCTCTTTATAGCTATGCTTATTCTATTTATGCCGTTTTTTTGAGTTTATCAACTAGTGGGATTCCAATTGCGATTTCCAAACTTGTAAGTGAATATCAAACATTACAATATCAAAATAGTAAAGAACGAGTATATAAGATAGGTTTACTTGTAATTACAGCATTATCATTTGTACTGTATTTGATTATGATGATTTCTGCACCAACTCTTGCCCATTTGATTTTGGGTAATTTAACTGGTGGAAATACAGTGCAAAGTGTCACCATGGTAATTCGCATTATTTCTACTTCTTTATTGATTGTACCAATATTTAGTGTTACCAAAGGATATTTACAGGGACATCAAATGATGGATAGCGTGAGTAAAGCAAATGTCTTAGAACAACTTGTGCGCGTGAGCGTGATTCTACTTGGCAGTTTATTGGCTTTAAAGGTATTTCATGTATCCATTGATACCGCTGTAGGGGTAGCTGTATTTGGTGCGACTGCAGGTGCCATTATTGCGTATTTATATTTAGGATCAAAAATATATCATCACAAAGAAGAATTATATTGTCATCCGAAAATAACTAGAAATGAAGCAAAAATAACCAATCAAGTGATTGTGAAAAAAATTATTTTCTATGCGTTTCCTTTTTTAGCAATTGATTTATGTAAATCGGCGTTTTCTTTAGTAGATACCTTTACCGTTGTCAAAACGTTGACGCAACTTGGATATGAAGCCAGTATTGCTGAAAGTGTTATAGGGGTATTAAATACTTGGGGCACAAAATTAAATATGATAGTCATATCTATTGCGCTTGGAATTAGTATGAGTTTAGTTCCTAATATCGCAAGTGCTTATGTCAATCAAAATATGACAGAAGTGAGTATTAAAATCAAAGCAGCTTTACAAGTATTGTTATTTTTTGTATTGCCAATGGTTTTTGGACTTTCTTTTTTAGCAGATTCTGTATGGACTATTTTCTATGGGGCAGATTCTATATGTAGTTCTATTTTTTCCCTTTTTATTTTTCAAGCTTTGACATTTTGTTGTATGACCATTTTACTCAATATTGTGCAAACGATGAATGATACTAAAGTAGCGCTTGGAAGTTTATTGTTTGGATTTTTATTAAAAGTGATTTTAAATATTCCTATTATGTATTTATGTCATATCATGGGTATGGAATCTTATTATGGACCTAGTATAGCAACTATAATTGCACAAGGAATTGTGATTGCGATTGTATTATATCAGTTAAAGCATAAACATAAAATTGTATTTGGAAATACTTTCTATATGATTTTAAAAATCATTCTTTCTACACTGATTATGTATGTAAGTTTAAAAATTATAGGAAGATTCATACCTGTTACTACAGAAAGCCGCATGATAGCCATTATTAAAGTGTTATTCTATACAGTGCTTGGCGTCATTGTATATGGAGTAACTGTAATTAAAAGTGGAATATTGAAACAAGTACTTTCTCGTTTTAGAAAATCATAATCTAAAATCAATCGTAATGATTGATTTTTTTTTATAAAAAAAATGAAACAATCCATGATAAATAATCGCTCTATTTTTATGAATTGGTATAATGTGTTACAAGTAAGTTGGTTAAATCATATGAAAATTATAAAAAAATAGAAGTGATTCCAAAATCTACAAATGTGATTGAAAAAATAGTTAATGCAAAGAATTAAACTATGATGCGTAGAAAAACTATTAAAAAATATAAAAATATGCTATGATATAGTTAGGTGGTGTCAATATGACTAATTGTACTTTTTTAACTGATGACCTTATTTTTGGAAACTCTAGATTAGATATATTTGATAAATATGGTACCAAATGTGCTATCACTGATTTTGCGATTTTATTAGGTGGTTATGTGTCATCAGAAGATTATACTACTGGTTTTTGGTGGACAGGTAATGCATGGAACGTTGACACGAATGGTAGTTATTGTTGGAGCAATATTCAGGGACGTACTGGTGGGGCACGCCCAGCTTTACCTTATTCTTCCATCCAATCTATCTCTTCGTACAAAGGGAGAGAAAATAGTGGAGTGTTAGAAGTTGCATATGGCGAATATCCACAAACAATTGTTGATAACTATCATTTGAAAACTTTATTAGAAAACAGATACTATACTGGATATTTAAGAACTACAGGTAGAAAATACACGACGGACTCAGTTCAAGTTAACGATTATAGTATAAGTTTTCAAGACAGACAACATATTGAATATGAATATGATGGAAAAAGATATATTCGTTTTGTGGTAGATCAAAACTGTGCTGAAGAAATTTTGTCTGATGGTAGACGGGTTAAGTTAGGAGACGTACGTTGGGTACGTGTAGAACCAATTATTTGGTTGGTTGATGAAAAAGCTGATATAGCACTTTCCAAGAAAATTCTTTTTTCTGGAGTACAATTTAAAAATGACGAAACTTATAATGGTGATTTTGATAAAACGGATATCAAACAATTTATGGATCGTTATTTTTCAAAAGAAATCGTTTCTAATAGCGTTTTAAAAAACAACCAATTAGAGCAAACACAAAATTCAGAAGGAGAAAAGAAATCGAATATATTAATTGTAGAAGGAAAAGAATCTGTCAGAAAACAAAATCCTTATGGCTTTCATTTTGATAAAGTATCAGAAGAAGATATCATAAGAGGAGCAGTAGAAAGTAATATTTCAGTATTCTTACATGGTAAATCAAGCGAAGGTAAATCTGCAAGAGTAAAACAGTTGGATCCAGATTGTGAAATTATATATATGAGAAATGCAACTCCTGATAGTTTAAATGGAAAAAGTGTTTATAATGCGGAAAAGGGAGAAATGATTGATGTACCACCAACATGGTATTCACGCGTATTAGAAAAATGTAAAGCAGAACCAAATAAAATTCATATTATCTTTTTTGATGAATTAACCAATGCACTTCCTTCTATACAGGGTATGGCATTTAATATTGTTTTAGATGGTGAAGTAAATGGTAAATGGAAATTACCAACAAATGCTAGAATCGTTGCCGCAGGAAACGATTTGAATGATTCATTAGCGGCTAATCAAATGGCTGAACCATTATTTAACAGATTTGCTCATGTTTATATTCATACTACAGTAGATAGTTGGTTGCGATGGGCATCTACGCCTAAAGAAAAATATGAAAGGTTAGACTATCAAGAAGAGAAACTAGATGCAAAAATTCATCCTGCCATTTATGCTTATATAGCGTATAAATCTTACAGTGGTTATGATGTATTAAGAACTCCTTATACTGGAGATAAACCAAATGCAGATCCAAGAAAATGGGAAATGGCATCTAAATTACTTTATAAAACGAAACAGCCAACAATGTTAAGAGCACTAATAGGGGACGAGTTAACATGGGATTTTACAGCTTTTGTAAAACAGCAAGTCATAAGTGTAGAAGATGTTATTCAGCACAATTATTCAGATGTCGATTTAGAAATGGATATATCACAAAAATTCGCAACCGCAGTAGGTTTATCTTCTGTTGATGATGAACATTTTGAAGTAGTCAGAGATTTTATGAAACAAATAGGTGCAGAGCCAAGAGCTGCCTTTGAATCTATGTGGACACATGGTGATGAAAAAAGATTAGAACACCTTGCAGAAATACAAATGAAGGATAACTTATCACAAGGAGGAATGACAAGATGAATCAAGAAAGATTAGATTTATTAAAGAATTATATTCAATCTGGTGTATCTCCGTTATTGATTGAAAATATACCTTCAAATTTTTTTCGTTCTTCAGTGATAATAAAATCAAATATTGAAAAAGCAGAATTAAATGGACATTATGAAAATACCAATTTTTGTCCTCCAACGTGGTATCAAGAGTTAATCGAAAAAAGTAAAACAAATCCTACTGCTTTGGTCATTGAGAATATCAATGAAATTGCATTAGAAGAACAAACTAAATTTATTGAAATATTAAAATATAAAAAAATTAGCACATTTGAATTACCTAAAAATTGTTTGGTGATTGTTACTTGCTCAGATCTGAGTGCAAATAAGGTGAATGAAGAAGTTTATTCCCTTTTAGCGCAAATTTAAGGATGTCTTATGAATTTAGAATCAATGAAAAGAAAATTATTAGTTAAGTATCCTCTTTTTGGAAGTGTAGTAGTGCATTCCAACTTTATTTCAAAAACATCCGTAGGAACAGCTGGAACGGATGGTACAAATATTTATTATAATTCTAACTTTATGGAATCGATTACTGACGATCAACAAGTATTTATTTTCGCACATGAAATATGTCATATTGCATTTAATCATATTGTGAGAAGTGAAGGTAAAGATCAAAATTTATGGAATATTGCTACTGATTCCGTTATCAATGCTTTTCTTAAACAAGATGGATTATCTATCATAGAAGGTGCAGTTGATACTCCAGAGGCAATCCATTATGATGCAGAAGAAATGTATCAAAAACTTTTAAAAGAAAAGCAACAAAATAGTGGGCAAGGTAATGATACAAAAAATACTAATTTAGAACAACAAAAGCAAAATGGGAAAGGTTTTTCAAATGCAAACATGGAAAGTTCTAATCATCAAAATAGTCAAAGTCAAAATCAAAAAAGTAATTTAGAGTCATCTTCCACTTCTTCTAAAAGCGAAGAAAACGAAACTTGCGATGTTGGACATGATACGCATGCTATGTGGGATAAGGCAATAGAGAAGAAACATCAAGAAGAACAATCTAGTAAAATGCAAAATCTTAATTCAGAAAATGAAAAGAATGAAGAAGCGAAAGAATTAACAAAAATTGGTGAAAAAGAAGCATTTAAGCAAAATAAATTAGAAAGAAAAAAGCAACTAGAAGAATTAAGAAAATCATTAGCTAGTCAATCACATGGCCATGGAAGTATGACAAATAGTGAAACAAGAAATATTACGGATATTGGAACAGCTAAACCACTTTTTGATTGGAGAACATTGTTAAAAGAGGCAATTACATATGACGTTGATTGGTCATATCAAAATGCGGGGATAGAAGATGGTGTAGTAACCGCATATTTAGAAGAAATAACAAGACCAGAAACAGAAATTATTTTAGATACAAGTGGTTCTATAAATGAAACACTTGTTAAAAATTTTTTAAGGGAATGTAAAAATATATTACCAACTTCTAAAGTGAAAGTAGGCTGTTTTGATACCATGTTTTATGGATTTACAGAAATCAAAACGCTATCAGATATTGATAATTTAAAATTGTATGGTGGAGGCGGAACGAACTTTGATACTGCAGTAAATTCATTTACTAAAAGAGTAGAAAATAAGATCATTTTTACTGATGGACAAGCAAATATGCCTAATACTTCAATCGATGCGATTTGGATTGTCTTTGGTGGACGTAAAATTCATCCACCAGGTGGTAAAGTAATTTATATAGATGATCATCAACTGAATCAATTATATCATTGTCAAATAGCAGGTGAGATAAAAGGAAAAACGAAGTAAGTTGATATCATATTATTTTATTTTCAATCAATCGTAATGATTGATTTTTTTTATCATCAATTTCCATACATAATAATGTTACAAGATGTATGAGTCATTATGGAAAAAGGGATTTAGAATGATTTCCAGTATAATAACAGAAGAAAATGATAAATGTATATTTCAATAAATGATAGAAAACACTACGATTATAGTGAAATATATATTGTCAACACTGTTGACACAATTGAGTTGGTCCAGTAATATGTTGGTTTTGAGTAATATAAAAAACAGAAGAGGAAAGTCATATGATCGCAATTGTAAAGGTATTATTCTATACAATGCAATTATAAAAAATTATTAGAAACCAAATTGAGTGAAATGAAACAAATGTTGGAAAAATATTCGCATTCATGACCATTCAATAGAAGAAATAAAATCTATAGTTTTTAATCTCTTCTATACTCCGACATATTTATTATTTTGAAGATGTTATAGTAAGACATGGAAAAAAGAAGTAAATTGTTGATTAAAATGTAAGTTATTGTTTCATCATATACATAGAATAGATAGAGGAGATGATATCTTATGTATGGTAATTTTACAGAAGAAGCAAGGAAAATTTTAGCAGCAGCCAAAAAAGAAATGTATGATTTGAAACATCCATATGTGGGAAGCGAACATTTATTGCTTTCTATTTTAAAACGAGAAAATAGTATTTCTAAAAAATTAAAAGAATATGGCTTGGATTATCATAAATTCAAAGAAGAAATTATTTCTGTAATTGGAGTAGGAAGTGAACCAAACGAATATTATTTACGTACACCACTTTTAAAACGAATTATTGAAAATGCGATTATTGATAGTAAGGAAAATAACAGTGGCGAAGTGACAATTGAACATTTATTCTCAAGTATGTTGGAAGAAGGAGAAGGGGTTGCGATTCGCATTTTAATGGGTATGAACATTGATATTGATCAGTTATATTCTGATTTTGTATATCGTATTACAAATCCTAAGAAACATAAAAAAAATAAAAAACTATTGTTAGAAGAATTGGGTATCGATTTAACACAAAAAGCACAAAATGGAGAATTAGATCCTGTCATTGGTAGGGATGCAGAAATCAAACGTGTGCTTGAAGTATTATCCAGAAGAACAAAAAATAATCCACTTCTCATTGGAGAAGCTGGTGTTGGTAAAACTGCGATTGTAGAAGAATTATCTCGTATGATTGTGAGTGGAGAAGTACCTATGCAGTTGCGTAATAAACGTATTATCAGTTTAGATATGGCATCCGCAGTAGCAGGAACAAAATATCGTGGTGAATTTGAAGAACGTATGCGCAAGATTTTAAAAGAAATAGAAGAAAATGATGACATTATCCTTTTTATTGATGAAATTCATACATTAGTAGGAGCGGGAGGAGCAGAAGGTGCGATTGATGCATCCAATATTTTTAAACCTGCTTTGGCACGTAATAAATTACGTTGTATTGGAGCAACTACAACGACAGAATATAAAAAATATATTGAAAAAGATGGTGCATTAGAACGTCGCTTTCAAAAAATTATAGTAGATATTCCATCACGAGAAATTGTCAAAGATATTCTTATGAAATTAAAATCTATTTATGAAAAATATCATTTTGTTGAGATGAGTGAAGATATGATTGATTTGATAATTGATTTATCTGGTAAATATATATATGATCGAAATGAACCCGATCGCTCCATTGATATTTTAGATGAAGTATGCGCTAAAGTAAGTTTGAAAGAAAATAAAGATATTAAAAAATACAATCAATTGAAAAAGAAAGTGGAAAATTTAATTTTGGAGAAGAATAACGCGGTAATACGTCATGATTTTGAAACAGCATCTCAATTGAAAGAAGAAGAAAATCAGTATTTAGATGAAATGAATCAATTAGAATTAAAATTATATCAAAAAAATAGAAAACCTGTTACCAAAGAAGATATTGCTGAAGTTGTTCATTTAAAAACTAAGATTCCTGTGTATGAATTACTCGCAGATAATGAAAAGACAGTGACAGCTCTTGAAAAACAATTGAAAACAAAAATTGTAGGACAAGATCATGCATTAGAAGAATTATTTCATATCGCCAAAAAAATTAAGTTAGGTTTTTATGAACATGAATGTTATTCCATGTTATTTATGGGACCAACGGGCGTTGGTAAGACTGCTTTATCTACTTTGTTTGGAGAATGTATGGTAGGAAAAGAAAATGTCATTCGTTTAGATATGAGTGAATATGCTGAAGCGCATGCCATCAGTAAAATTGTAGGAGCACCTCCAGGCTATGTAGGCTATGACGATAACCGTAATATTTTAGAAGAAATTAGAAATAAGCCATATTCTGTTTTAATATTAGATGAAATCGAAAAAGCACATCCTAATATTATTCATTTGTTTTTTCAGATTTTAGAAAAAGGTGAAATCAAAGATGCGAGTGGAAAAGTCATTCGTTTTGACCATGTGATTATTTTAATGACATCTAATATAGGTTTTTCCGATATTCATGTAGGATTTCATGAAGCATCCCATGATACGATTCTAAGTAAGTTAAAAGAAAATTTTAGTGTTGCCTTTGTGAATCGAATTGATAATGTGATTGTTTTTCATACACTTACCAAAGAAAATATTATGGAAGTAGTTCATACAAAAATAAAAGAATTAAAAGACAAATATGCGCACAAGAAGATTACGGTACGTATTAAGACATCTGTTCTAGAAGAAATTTGTAAATTATCCAATTATACTGAGTTTGGAGCTCGTAAGATTGATAAAATTATCAAAGATAAAATTGAAAATCAAATTATTGATCAGGTGATAAAGGGTGAGGATCATATCCAAATTGTTTCTTTATCCAAAGAAAAAGTAAGATAGAATATGAATAAAAATTCGTATTCTTTTTTTTATTTATTCCCATATTAATAATGGTGGTTATATGTTAGAATCTTTTGAAGTAAAAAATGAGAATGGACAAGAAGTATTATATTGTTATCTTTCCTATGATTATGAATTTAGTAAAGAATTTTTTTCAAATATGAAAGATGGCAAAATCGGAAAGCAAGTAGAAGAATGGATCCGTAAAAATAGAATTGCTTTCTATGGTAAAAAAGTAGTCATTCTTGCAAGTGGTATTGTAATAGCTTCATTGTTACTTGGAGATGATCAAAAACCTGTTTCAGCAGATCCAAATTTATATATGTCTTCTGCGATTACAGAACAATTAACAGATAATTCTTTTTATGATTTGATCGATAAAGAAGTACAAATAGAAGAAATGCAACCAGATAATGAGATGAATATAAATGTAGATATAGAAACAACGGATACCCAAGAAACATCCCATTCTGTATCGTCCGTAGAACCAACATCAGAGTCAGTTTCATCGACCAATGAAACTCAACAATTACCATCAGAGTCAGTACCAGAATCTCCTATCCAAGAGCAAATCATAGAGCATCCAATTACTATTTACCGTAGTGGTGTTCCGGTTACACTTGCTTTAGAAGATTATGTGACAGGTGTGGTTGCTGCCGAAATTCCTGCATCATTTTCACTTCCCGCTTTACAAGCACAAGCCGTACTTGCTCGCACTTATGCTTTGAAATATCAAAGTGAAGGAAAAAGGTTAACAGATACTACTGATACACAAGTCTATTATGATGAAGGGCAGCTACGTAATATGTGGGGTTCTTCTTTTGATTTTTATTATAATAAAATAAAAGATGCTGTCCAAAGTACAAAGGGAGAAACTTTGCGTTATCAAGGTCAGTATATTGATGCTGTGTATCACTCGACGAGCAATGGGAAAACAGAAGCAGCAAGGAATGTATGGGGATATGAGGTTCCTTATTTGCAAAGTGTGGATTCCAGTTATGATATGAATACCACTTTTTATTTAAAAACAGAATATAAAGATATGAATCAAATATTACAAATATTTGGAATTACCAATTTACAGGAAGGGGATATCGAAATCTTAAGTCGTAATGAAAGTGGTAGGGTGGCAGAAGTACGTATCCAAAATCAAATTTATCAAGGAGTAGATTTAAGAAATTTATTAGGGTTGAGTTCTGCTGATTTTGATTTACATATTGAAAATGGGAATTTGGTTGTTACAACGCGTGGATGGGGTCATGGTGTTGGTATGAGTCAATATGGTGCCAATGGAATGGCCAATGCTGGTTATAGTTATCATCAAATTTTAGCGCATTATTATCCTGGGACTGTTTTAAGTTTGTCATAATATGCCAATTAGGGTATTGTATCAGCATATATATGAATGGAAGATTTGTCAATCAAATCCATTTGTGTTTTTATTTTAATCATTGACAAAAGTTTTATTTACGCATATAATGTTATAAAAGCTTTGAACAAGAGGAGTATAATGGAATGCTAAGAAGAGAGTCTGTGGTAGGTGCAAACAGATTAGATAACCATTAGAAGGTAGCTTGGGAGCTGAATATTTGAAATGAAGTAGAATATTTCGTTTTTCTGCGTTAAAGAGTTTGAGATAACTTAGGTTATAAATTAAGGTGGTACCACGTCATCACGTCCTTATAGGATGTGATGATTTTTTTAGGAGAGGATTTATCATGGATACTATACAATGCCGAAAAACTTTTATTCAATATGTAAAAAATTTTGATATGCAAGATGAAGCTATTATGAGAAAGTTTCATCATTCTTTTCGCGTGATGAATTATGCCTATGAGATTGCTAAATCCATACATTTAAGTGAAGAAGATCAAAATCTAGCCTTAGTGATTGGACTATATCATGATATTGGTAGATTTTCCCAATGGACAGAATACAAAACATATGAAGATAGACATTCCATTGATCATGCCGACTTAGGAGAAAAGATTATAAAAGACCAATTTTTATCTATACTTTCAGATGATAGAGAAGAACAACAAGTGATATGTAAAGCAATTCGCAATCATAATAAATTATATATTGAAAAGAATATGAATGAAAAAGAAACTTTATTTTCGAAAATCATTCGTGATGCAGATAAGTTAGATATCATGATGGAACAAAATAATCAGATACATTCTTTACATCCTGTTTTAAATCCACATTTTATAGCTTCTATTTGTAATCAACAATTATGTGATAATCAATATGTAACTGCAAGTGATGAAGATGCTATCTTACGTCAACTTGCATTTGTCTTTGATCTTCATTTTCCTTATACGTACCAATATTTATTGAACAAGGAAGTTTTAGAAAAAAAATTTCAATTATTAGAATCTTGTTTTCCTCAAGATAAGCAGATTCTAAAAATAAAAACAATGATTTTCAATTATGTAAAAGCAATGTGTTAAAGTAAAGTTTGTTACAAAAATGATAGGAGGATTCTATGGAAAAAGTAATATTAAAAGGAAAACAGTATCGTAATTTGGTTCAAGAAACGGAAATGATGATGAAAATGATTTTTTATAATATGGATTATCAAATTTTGTTATATCAATATCATAATGAATTATATATTCCTACCATTACCGCTAATTCTAAAGAAGAATTTGTACCAAAATTATATGAAATGACCCATATTCAGTTTGATCCTAATATTATAGAAGAATTGATTGGTCTATTGACTTATGATTTTATATTTGAAGCACAAAACAATAAATTAAGAAAAAAATATTTTGAACATATCAAAGAATTTTATACATGTATGATTTCTTTCGATCAACAATTTACACCCATATCAACTTTACAAGGCAATCTTTATCCAACAATTATGTCACCTGAAGATGCGATTCATCAACTTGAAAAAGTAAAATTAAAAAAAATAAACACTTTATATGGGTTAAAAGCATTTCAACAAAAAGTAAAGGAGAACACAATATGTTAGAAACAAAATATAATCATTTAGAAGTCGAAAAAAATAAATATGAGACATGGAAACAAAAAGGATATTTTAATAGTGGAGATTTATCTAAAAAACCATATTGTATTGTCATTCCGCCTCCAAATGTTACAGGAAAATTACATTTAGGACATGCTTGGGATACCACTTTACAAGATATTATTATTCGCTATAAACGTATGGATGGTTATGATGCTTTATGGCTTCCCGGAATGGATCATGCGGGGATTGCGACGCAAGCTAAGGTAGACAAAAAATTAAAAGATCAAGGAATTCAACCTCGTGATATGGCAAGAGAAGATTGGCTTAAAGTAGCGTGGGAGTGGAAAGAAGAGTATGCTGAAAATATCCATAAGCAATGGGAAAAATTAGGACTATCTTTAGATTATTCCAAAGAACGTTTTACTTTAGATGATGGTTTGAGTAAAGCGGTTCGTAAAGTATTTGTAGATTTATATAATGAGGGTCTTATTTATAGAGGGGAACGTATTATCAACTGGGATCCAGAAGCTATGACGGCATTATCGACTGAAGAAGTTATTTATAAGGATGTAAAGGGTGCATTCTATCATATTAAATATTTCTTAGAAGATAGTGATATCTATTTAGAAGTTGCTACGACACGACCAGAAACTTTATTTGGAGATACGGCAGTTGCTGTGAATCCAGAAGATCCAAGATATAAAGATTTTATTGGCAAAAATGTCATTTTACCACTTGTAAATAAAAAAATTCCAGTAGTTGCTGATGAACATGCCGATCCAGAATTCGGAACTGGTGTTGTTAAAATTACGCCTGCTCATGATCCTAATGATTTTGAAGTCGGAAATCGTCATCAATTAGAACGAATCATTGTGATGAATTTAGATGGAACTATGAATGAGAATGCTGGCATTTATCAAGGATTAGATCGTTTTGCATGTCGCGAAAAAGTTGTCGAGGATTTAGAAAAACAAGGTCTTTTAATTCGAATAGAACCAATCGTACATAGTGTTGGACATAGTGAAAGAACCGATGTGATGATAGAACCATATTTATCAAAACAATGGTTCGTCAAAATGAGACCATTAGCAGATAAAGTATTAGAAAATCAAAAAAATAAGGATACAAAAGTGAATTTTGTTCCCGAACGTTTTGAAAAAGTAATGAATCACTGGATGGAAATTACTTATGACTGGTGTATTTCTAGACAATTATGGTGGGGTCATCGTATTCCTGCTTGGTATAAAGATGATCAAATATATGTTGGTATGGAATCCCCTCAAGAAGAAGGTTGGGTACAAGATCCAGATGTGTTAGATACATGGTTTTCAAGTGCTTTATGGCCATTTAGTACTTTGGGATTTCCAGATGATACAGAAGATTTGAAACGTTATTATCCAAATCAATGTTTGGTCACTGGTTATGATATTATACCATTCTGGGTAAATCGTATGACATTCCAAGGACTACATTTTACTGGAAAACGTCCATTTGAAGATTGTTTGATTCATGGACTGATTCGTGATAAACAAGGAAGAAAAATGTCTAAATCATTAGGCAATGGTGTCGACCCAATGGATGTCATTGATACTTATGGATGTGATGCTTTACGTTTCTTTTTAGCCACTTCTTCTGCACCTGGTATGGATTTGCGTTATGATGAAGAAAAAGTCAAATCCACATGGAATTTTATTAATAAACTATGGAATGCAAGTCGTTTTGTTCTTTTAAATTTAGAAGATTTTAAAGTAGAAAATGAAAATGTAGATAATTTGACACTTTCTGAAAAATGGATTTTAACGAAAAAAAATCGTTTGATTCAAACTGTAAGAAAACATATGGATCAATATGAATTCAATGTAGTGGGAACAGAGATTTATAATTTTGTTTGGAATGATTTCTGTGATTGGTATATTGAGCTTGCGAAAGCACATATAAATGATACAACAAAAACGGTATTAAAAGATACGTTAGAAACCATTTTAAAATTGTTACATCCTTTTATGCCTTATGTAACAGAAGAAATCTATCAAATGTTGCCAGGACACGAGGAATCTATTATGATCAGTGCTTATCCTACTTATGATGCATCAGCCATTTATGATGCTGATACCAAAAAATTAGAAGACATGATTGCTTTTGTTACCAAAGTAAGAACTTATAAATTAGAAAATCAAGTACCAAAGGATGCTAAAGTTTATTTTGATGGTGATTCGTTAATTTTAGATATGTTAAAAATTCGTGAAGAACAATTAATTTCTAAGGAAGTTTTAGAAAACAGTGCTTATGGAAGTGTAAAAAATGATACTTATGAAATTTGTTTTGTATTTGACCAAACACAAAATATTGAAAAAGAGTTAGAATTATTACAGAAAGAAAAAGATAAATTACAAGCAAATATTACAAGAAGAACTGCACTTTTAGAAAATAAAAATTATGTAAGTAAAGCACCACAAAATTTAGTAGAAAATGAACGTAATACATTAGAAAAAGAGCGTCAAGAGTTAGAAATTGTGTTACAAAAATTACAAGATTTACAAAAATAAGGAGAATAGAAGTATATTCTCTTTTTTCTTGGTTAATACTATTAAATAGATTAGGAGGAATTAGAATGAAGAAAAAAGGTTTTACCTTAATTGAATTACTAGCAGTCATTGTAATCTTAGCCATTATCGCTTTAATCGCAACCCCAATGATTATGGGAGTGATTGACGATGCTAGAAAAGGGGCAGCCGAAGCCAGTGCGAATGGATATATCGACGCTGTTGAAAATTCACCTATCATTACTTTATTACAAAATGGTACTGATGAAGGTGTTGCAGCAGGTGTATACGATGTCACAAATGATACATTAAAAAATGTGCAGGTAAAAGGAGACAAACCTGAATCTGGATGGGTTGCTATTGATGAACAAGGTATTG
The DNA here is from genome assembly GCA_947627435.1 of uncultured Bacilli bacterium. Taxonomy (GTDB): domain Bacteria; phylum Bacillota_I; class Bacilli_A; order RF39; family UBA660; genus UBA5026. The sequence goes on along the minus strand of CANQWB010000004.1, from coordinate 15,494 downwards.
TTGTAGCTGCTTCATTAAAATTTAAAAGTTATGCAAAACATGTTGGATATACAGATACCGATCATGCCAAAGCTATATTAGATGATGCCATTGCAAAACCAGTTCAAGCAGAAGAAGCAATGTCTGAATTTTTGAAGAAAGCAAAAGAATCTGTTCATAATGCAATAAGTACATAAAAGGTGATAAAAAAATATCACTTTTTTTTGTATATGAATGTCAAATAAAGAAGAAAAATGTTGACAAGAGTTCGGGGGGGGGGTTACAATATAATTGTAAAATAGAGGAGGAATTAGAATGAAGAAAAAAGGTTTTACTTTAATTGAGTTACTAGCAGTTATCGTAATCTTGGCAATTATAGCTTTAATCGCAACCCCAATGATTATGGGAGTAATCGATGATGCAAGAAAAGGAGCAGCCGAAGCGAGTGCCAATGGGTATATTGAAGCAGTAGAAAATACCCCAATCTATAATTTGATAGAGAGTGGAAAAGATGAGGGACTATCAGGTATTTATGTTGTAGGAACAACTACAGCTACAGATGGTACATCAACTAAAATACCGGACAGTGTTAAGGTAAAAGGAGAAGCACCAACAGCGGGCTGGGTAGCAGTAGGAGACGATGGTGTAGTAGTGGCAGCATGTTTAAAATTTAGTAGCTATTCAAAATATATTGGTTATAATACTACTGTACATGCAAAAGCAACAGATACAGAAATTGAAGTTCCAAATGGTGTTGACGCTGCAAAAACAGCAGTACAAAATTTAGGAACAAAATAAATAATGAAACTGACATAAGTCAGTTTTTTCATATTTGACATCTATTAAAATAAGAATGTAAAATTATTGACTGTTATTCAAATATATGATATTCTAATATTGTAAAAATAGAGGAGGAAGTAAAATGAAGAAAAAAGGTTTTACCTTAATTGAGTTGTTAGCAGTTATCGTAATTTTAGCTATTATCGCATTAATTGCAACCCCAATGATTATGGGAGTAATTGATGATGCAAAAAAAGGAGCGGCAGAAGCAAGTGCTAATGGGTATATTGAAGCAGTAGAAAATACTCAAATTTACAACTTGTTAGAAAATGCAGAAGATACAGGAATACCTACTGGTGTTTATGTAGTTGGGACAACAGAAAAGCCTTCTGAAGGTTCAACAGTTGGCAAAATATCAGATTATACTGTAAAAGTAAAAGGAGAAGCACCAACAGCAGGATGGGTAGCAGTAGAAGATGGAATAGTAGTAGCTGCAGAATTAAAATTTAATAGTTATTCGAAAACTGTCAAATATGATACAAAAAACCATGCGAAAGCAACAACTTCAACTACTATAACAGACGTACCAAAGGATGTTACAACAGCTAAAGGTAGTGAATAAAAAATAGTCAATAAATTTAAAATGTATAAAACTGACATAAGTCAGTTTTTTTTGTATATTTGTATATAAATGTCAAATAGAATCAAAATAAGTTGACAAGAGCTCGGGGGGGGGGTTACAATATAATTATAGAATAGAGGAGGAAGTAAGAATGAAGAAAAAAGGTTTTACATTAATTGAGTTACTAGCAGTTATCGTAATCTTAGCCATTATCGCATTAATTGCAACCCCAATGATTATGGGAGTAATTGATGATGCAAAAAAAGGAGCAGCCGAAGCGAGTGCCAATGGGTATATTGAAGCAGTAGAAAATACTCCAATTTACAACTTATTAGAAAATGCAGAAGATACAGGAATTCCTAAAGGAGTTTATGAAACTACTGCTAATGAACTTAAAAATGTAAAAGTAAAAGGAGAAGCACCAACTGGTGGATGGGTAGTTGTTAATGATCAAGGTATTGTAACAGCTGCATGCTTAAAATTTAGTAGTTATTCTAAGTGGGTTAAATATACTGATGCCGATCATGCAAAAGCTATTTTAGGTGCTCAAACAACTAAGCCAACCGATGCAGATGCTTCAATAACTTGGGGAAATTAATAAACCTTAAACTGACTAAAGTCAGTTTTTCTTTTGAAGAAAATCAAACGATTTTCTTTTTTTCTTTTTAAATTTATGATACACTATTAGTAGTTTATGGTTAGGAGGGATAAAATGGAACAAAATACCTTATTTCCTGCAGATACATATATTGTTTATAACAAAACCATTTTAGGAGATATGGATCGTAAAATTCTTATTTTATTGTACCAACCAATTATAGGCAGTGTCGCAACAAGTCTTTATTTTACATTATGGTCATATTTGGATGTAACAGATACTATTTCAAAAGAATGGACACATCATCATCTAATGACCAGTATGCGTATGAAATTGAAAGATATTGTCCAAGCCCGTGAAAAATTAGAGGCAATTGGTTTAATGAAAACCTATCAAAAACAAGATAATGTCAATCATTATATTTATGAATTATTTTCTCCACTTACACCTTCTGAATTTGTTAACAATCCTATTTTAAACACTACTTTATATCGTAATATTGGAGATACAGAATATAAAAAAACAATTGAAAACTTTAAAATACCTAATATAAATGTTAGAGATTATGAAGAAATTACCACACCTTTTAAAGAAGTATTTGAATCTACAAATCTTTCTTATGAAGAACAATTAGAATTTGAAATGAAAGAAAAACGAAATACCAATATCGAAGTAGAGAGTTATTTAGATTTAGAAAATATAATCGCAATGATTCCAGATGATCTATTATCTAAAAGAACACTTACAAAAGAGACTCGTAATTTATTACATAAATTAGGATTTTTATATCAGTTTAATGAAGAACAAATGTGTGAATTGATTCGTAATTCATTGAATGAAAGAAAAAGTATTGATAAAGTTTTATTAAAAAATAATTGTCGAAAATATTATCAATTTGAACATAGTGGTAAATTACCTAGTTTGGTTTTTCGTAATCAACCAGAATATCTAAGAAAACCTTTAGGAGATAACTCTAAAAAAGCAAAAATTATTTATCAATTTGAAACAACTTCTCCATATGATTTTCTTTGTAGTAAATATAATGGAATTCGTCCCTCTAAAACTGATTTAAGTGTATTAGAATATTTACTGCTAGATATGGATTTGAAACCAGGAGTAGTCAATGTATTAATTGATTATGTACTTAGAATTAATCAAAATAAATTAACAAAAAACTTTGTAGAAACAATTGCGTCACAATGGGCAAAACAAAAAATAGAAACAGTAGAATCCGCAATGAATCTTGCTGAAAAAGAATATAAAAATCGTAAAAATATAACACATAAAAAAGAAATCGAAAAACCAGAATGGTTTGATCGAAAAATTGAACGAAAAGAAGCAAGTTCAGAAAAACAAAAAGAAATGGAAGAAATGTTAAAGGCATTTCAGTAGGTGGTTGCATGAAAAATATAATATCAACATTAGAAACATATAATCCTAAACAAGATTTGGAAACAAAATTATTAAAAGATTATATGAAAGCATTGGAAGATACCAAATTCAAAGCACTCATAGATGAAATTTCACTTCCAAAAGAAGTATTGTGTAAATATACTTCGACATTAGAAGAATGTGCAGAAGAATATCATCATTGTAAACATTGTAAAGGGTTAGCGGCTTGTAAGAATAGAATCACAGGATATGCTTATCTTCCACATGTAAAAGAAAATGGATTAGATTTTGAATATCAAGCTTGCAGGTATGAATGTAAAAGATTAAAAGAAGCAGAGCCTTTAAAATATATGACATGTTATGATATTCCAAGAGAAATCAAAGAAGCTAAAATGAAAGATATTTATACAGATGATGAAAATCGTTTTAACGCGATTACAGAATTGAACCGTTTTTTAAAAGAGTATCCAGAAGGGAAAGGAATTTATCTATATGGATCTTTTGGAAGTGGTAAAACTTATTTAATATCTGCATTATTTCGTGAATTGGCAAATCGAAAAATTAAAAGTGCGATTGTCTTTTGGCCAAGTTTTTTACAAGACTTAAAAAATGCTATGAACGGAGATAAAGATGAATTTAAAAACAAATTCAATTCGATTATGAAATCGCCACTTTTACTCATTGATGATATTGGCGCAGAAAACACAACAGCGTGGGGAAGAGATGAAATATTTTGTCCAATCATTCAATATCGTATGCAAGAAAAATTACCAACTTTTTTTACATCTAATTTAGATTTGAAAACATTAGAACAACATTTTAGTTTAACCAAAGATGGAGTCGATATGGTGAAAGCTAGAAGAATCATTGAACGTATTAAACAAATGACTAAACAGGTAGAAATGGTCAGTGCAAATTTAAGAAAATAAGTATCAAAAGGAATCATTCGCATAAAATAGTAAAGAATCATTGACAAAATGAGAATAAGTGTTATAATGAAAAAAAGATTTTGATTAGGACATGGTGTATTATTGAATTATATAGAGAGTTATCGGTTGGTGGAAGATAATAAGAATATAATACATTACTACCTATGAATCGCGCTTGAAAAAGATTGCCGGGTCACTCCGTTAAAAGAAATTAAGTGATAAATCAGGATGGTACCGCGCATATACGCTCCTAAAAGGAAGCGTTTTTTTGTTGTAGGGGGAGTTTTGTTGTATGAAAAGAAAAGTAGTATCTAAACAGTACATATTATCTATGTATGAATATTTATTTAATTATTGTCAATTGGAAGAAAAGGAAGTGTACTATATTCAAAATTATTCACATCAACAAGTGCAAGATATTGTATCCAATCCAAAGATTTCTAGATTTCCAGTACAGTACTATCAAGAAGAATTGTTACATGAAGGAATTATTTTACTGGTGAAAGATCGTTGTGGCTCAGTTATACCTTATATTAGTCCGAATGTGATATCTATTATTGGTAAAAAACAGTTATGCCGTTATTTAGATAAAGGCATCGATTTGCAACATGTACTAGAACATGCCTTACTGCACTCTTGTGATACTGCCACACCAGTTTCTTACGAACCTGTCATATCAGGTTATACGAGTAAAAAATCATATCAGAAAAAAATAGATTATAAAAGAAAGAGAGGAATTGTTTATGAAGAATATCAAGGAAAATGAAAGATTAAGTATGTTAAATCATAGCTGTGCCCATTTACTTGCACAAGCCATCAAGCATTTGTACCCACATGCAATGTATTGGGTAGGACCTGTTATTGAAGAAGGTTTTTATTATGACATCGATTTAGGTGATGATGTCATCAAAGAAGAAGATTTAGAAAAAATTGAACGTGAAATGAAAAAAATCGCCAAAGATGGAAAACGTATTGTAAGACATGAACTCACCAAAGAAGAAGCATTAAATATGTTTGCAAATGATCCATATAAACTCGATTTAATTGCGCGCATGGATGAAAATGAGACCGTAATCAGTTGTTATACACAAGGTGATTTTACTGATCTTTGTAGAGGCCCACATGTGGATACTGTAAAAGAATTAAAATATTTTAAGTTACTCAAGGTAAGTGGTGCTTACTGGAAGGGTGATGCAAAAAATAAAATGCTTCAAAGAATCTACGGTATTTGTTTTGATAATGAAGAAGATTTAAAAACATATTTAGAAGAATTAGAAGAACGTAAAAATAGAGACCATAGAAAAATCGGAAAAGATATGAAAATTTTTATGACGCATGATTTAGTGGGGCAAGGCTTACCTATGTGGCTACCCAATGGCGCATTTATTTTTCAAACATTAGAAAATTATATTCGTGAAAAAGAATATAAACTTGGATATCAACATGTCTATACACCATGTATGGCAACAAGTGATTTATATAAAATCAGTGGACACTGGGATCACTATAAAGATGATATGTTTCCTTTAATGGAGCGTGAAGGAGAAGAATTTGTCTTACGTCCTATGAACTGTCCACACCATATGTTGATTTATAAAAATGAATTACATTCTTACAAAGATTTGCCAATTCGTATTGGGGAACTTGCCCATGATTTCCGTTTTGAAGCAAGTGGCGCTGTTTGTGGACTTGAGCGTGTTCGCACCTTTTGTCAAAATGATGCCCATTTATTTGTAACACCAGAACAAATTGAATCAGAATTTGGAAAAGTAGTGAATTTAATATTAGATGTATATAAAGATTTTAATATTGTCCCAGTATCCTTCCGTTTATCTTTGCGCGATAAAGAAGATAAAGAAAAATATTTTGATGATGATGCTATGTGGGAAAAAGCAGAAAGTACCTTACGTAAAGTATTGACTGATTTGAAAATTGATTTTGTCGAAGCCAAAGGAGAAGCTGCTTTCTATGGACCTAAATTAGATGTTCAAATTAAAACAGCAATTGGTCATGAATTAACTTTATCTACTTGTCAATTGGATTTCTTACTTCCAGAACGTTTTGATTTAACTTATGTAGACCGTGATGGAAACAAAAAACGTCCTGTTGTCTTACACCGTGCGATTTTAGGGTCAATTGACCGCTTTATTGCTTACTTACTGGAAGTTACCAAAGGAGCCTTTCCATTATGGCTATCTCCTACACAAGTATCCATTATTCCTGTGAATGAAACCGTACATCTAGATTATGCTAAAGAAGTACAAGAATATTTAAATCAAAATGAAATTCGTACAGAATTAGATGCCAGAGAAGAAAAATTAGGATATCGCATGCGTGAAAGTCAAACGAAAAAAATCCCATACACACTTGTTTTGGGAGATAAAGAACAAAGTGATCATGTCATTAGTTATCGCAAGTTTGGTAACCCAGAAACCAAAACAGTATCTATCCAGAAATTTGTCGATTTACTCAAAGAGCAAATTCAACAAAAACATTAAAAATTGCAGCAATGCAATTTTTTTCAATATCATTTTCATTTGCATTATTTATCAATACGTGGTAATATATGCCATATTGTATCAAAAGGGGGATTACCTATGATAACATCTTTTGCGCAAGATATTTATCAAATGTTATGCCAAAAATATCCCAATCAAAATATTTATGTGATTGGAGACCAACATTTTTTTCATAGCAATATTATTCAATATACCCGTAATCAGTTTTCCGATGTTTTGGAAATGAACCAATATATCATTCAAAAACATAATGCAGTGGTCCAAAAAGAAGATATTGTAATATTACTAGGTGATTTTTGTTTTAAAAATGATTATATGAAAGATGCATTATCACAAATGAATGGCCATAAATATTTCATTCTTGGAAATCATGATTCCGTGGATCTGATCAAACGTTATCCTAACTTAGGTTTAGAGGGTGTATTTTTAAATCCTATTAAAATTGAAAATGCTTATTTATCACATGAACCACTTATGCATGATCAAAGATCTGATTTACAGTTTCAACTGATAGTCAATGAATTTCAAAAGTATGCGGATAAAGTCAATTATCATGGACATATTCATTATGATGATGCTCCATCTTCTCGCTATCAAAATGCTACATGTGAAGTATTGAATTACCAACCCATTTGCATAGGAAAAACAAAAGAACAAAACAATAAAGATGTACCATTATTTATTAATTCTCCATATTTTGATGCTATTGTAACAGAAATTGCTACAAAACATCATATACAACCACAGTTGTTATTAAGTGATTATCTTTACGCTACAGTATTAGAAACACCTATTTTAGATCATTATTTGATTCAAGGTTCTTATGGATTACTCAAAAAATATAATTTTCTTAGTAAAATGTCTGATTTAGATATTGCCTTTTTATATAATCCTTCTATTAGTAAAAAGAAACATTATGAGCAATTTAAAAAAAGTATGGATTCTGTATTTGAAAATTTAAAAGCCATTGATGGAATTAACTTACGATTTATCAAACGATATGTTTCTCTACGTATCTTAGAAACTTTATATACGAGTAAAACACCATATTTTGCTTCTTGTATAGTAGATGCGAACTTAATTACTTTTGATAGTTATCGAAAAACAGATTTTATGACATTAAAAGAATCGTCTTTGATTCAAAAGTATCTTCAAAGAAAGCATTCTTCTATGATACAGGAATACCATTTTCCAGAATTTACATCACAGTTTTTAACACCAGAAGGAGATATTGCCAATTTACTATTACAAATTTTTTATCAACAAGGATTTGAAGATAAAAAAATAGAAGCCTTAAAACGTATGAAATATGTGTATAAAACTGTGTTTGCAGATAAACCAATGCATGCGTTTTCTGATATATTCATTAGATTCTTTTTAAAAAATATTGCCTTTTTACATACTACATGCCGTTTTGATGAAATTGAACATATTCAAAATCAAGTGCCAGATTTTACATTGTTTCAAAATACGATGCCAGCTGATTTTAATGAACAAATACATGAAATAAATCATCCATATTCTGATTTTATGGAAGTGCGTGATGCGATTGCATCTACACACATAAATCAAGTGTATGAAAAATGTAAAGAGCTTGTAAAAAAATAATCCAAAAGTCCAAAAGGACTTTTTTTGAATATTGAAAAAAGAAAATGTACTGTGTCTATAATACATGTTATAATAGTAAAAAGGATGATAATGTATGAAGAAAAGAATTTGTGTGATAAGCATGATATGTATTGTAATTGTATTTCTATCTGTTTTCATTTTTCAAGTATATCAGTATTTAAGAGTGAAATATGCGAAAATAGAAGTGACATTGGTTGAAGATTTGCAAGTGGAATTTTATGATCAAAAGAAGGTATCCGATTTTATTTTAGATATAAATGGAACGATTATAGATGATTTTTTAATTGATACAACTGAATTAGGAAATCAAGATGTTACATTTCAATTTGTAAATGATGATCATATTAAAGTTAATTATACTTATACGATTGAAGTAGTGGATACAGTAGAACCTTTTATATGGCTAGGAAATAGGTATCGTGTTCAGAAAGGTTCTACTATTGATTTAACTCACGCCATTATGTGTGGAGATAACTATGATAGCGATCCTGTTTGTACCATCACAGGGACTTATGATGTAAATGTAGTAGGAGAGTATCCACTTACCTTTGAGGCAGTCGATCAAAGTGGAAATAAAGAACAAGTGGATTTTATTTTAGAGGTCTATGAAAATACTTCTTCTAGTTCTCCTACAAAAGTAGAATATCAATCATTTTCCGATATTGTATCAGAATATAAAAATGAGAATACAGAGATTGGTATTGATGTATCTACATGGCAAGGCGACATTGATTTTGCAGCACTTAAAAAGGCAGGAGTCGAGTTTATTATCATACGTGTTGGTGGTACAAGAGGTACCAATGGAGAATATTTTTTAGATTCTAAATTTGAGCAAAATATCAAGAATGCAAATGCATATGGAATACCTGTTGGAATTTACTTTTACTCTTACGCAGATTCTTTAGAAGGAGCTAAAAAAGATGCCCGTTGGGTCTTAAAACAAATTAAAGATTACCAAGTAGATTTACCTATTGCTTTTGATTGGGAAGAATGGGGTTATTTTAATGACTATCATTTGAGTTTCTTTGGATTAACGAGTATGGCAGAAGCCTTTTTAAAAACAGTGGAAGATGCTGGTTATGAGGGAATGTTATATAGTAGTAAAGCTTATTTAGAAAATGTTTGGTTTCCTACAAAGTATGATATTTGGTTAGCGCATTATACAAAAAAGACCGATTATGAGAATTACCGTTTTTGGCAGATCTGTGATAATGGGACAGTAGAGGGTATTCAAGGTGCTGTTGATATTGATCTTCAAAAAATTCACTCAAATGTTGAATAGTTTTTACCATACTTCCAATGAATCATTTATTTAGAAGTAAAGATGTCATGATACATTTTTAACAATACAAAAAGTAGACAAATGTCTACTTTTTTATTTTACAAGTATATCACAAATTAGATTAGTAATGTCAGTAGGATTATCAATAGGCAATCCCTCAATGAGACGGGCTTGTGCATATAATACTTTACTATATTTTTTTAATTCTTCTTTATCCTTTTTATATAATTCTTGAAGTTTTTGAGCGATTGGATGATGAGAATTAATTTCTAATATTTTTTGGGCATTGACTGATTCATTCGTTGGCATTGCATTCATCACTTTTTCCATTTCTACAGATATTTCCCCTGCAGTTGATAAACAAACGGGATGATTTTTTAATCTATTTGTAAATTTAACTTCTTGAACATCTAGTTCATTTTCCATGAAATCTAATAAATCTTTCGCATTCTCATTGAAAGTCTTAAGTTCTTCTTTTTCTTCTTCTGTATCCAAATCTATATGATCGGAACAAACATTTTTAAAATCTTTATTTTCATATTTATCCATTACTTTAAAGACAAATTCATCTAAATAGTTAGAACATAACAGGATATCTTTAGAGGCCATTGCTTCTACTTGAGGTAACGTTTTTATTTGATCGATAGAGGAACCACATGCATAATAGATTGATTTTTCATCTTTATTATGTTCTAGATATTCTTTTAAAGTAACCAATTTATCTTCTTTGGAAGAATAGAACATTAATAAATCTTGAAGTTGTTCTTTATCCATTCCATAACTATTATAGATTCCAGCTTTTATTTGTAGACCAAATGCTTCCCAGAATTTTAAATAGTCATCTCTTCTTTCCTTTTGCATACAAATAAGTTCATTTTTAATATGTTTCTCTATATGATGCGCGATGGTTTTTAATACTTTATTTTGTTGCAACATTTCTCGTGAAATATTTAGTGATAAATCAGAAGAATCAACAATTCCTTTTACAAAACTAAAATAATCAGGAATTAAGTCAGCACATTTTTCCATGATTAAGACACCATTGGAATATAATTGTAAACCTTTTTCATATTCCTTAGAGTAGTAATTATAACTTGCATGAGACGGAATATAAAGTAAAGAATTGTATTCAAGTGTACCTTCCGCTTTGGTATGAATATGGCTTAATGGTTTTTCATAATCAAAAAATTTATCAGAATAAAAGGTATTATATTCTTCCTCACTAATATCTTTTTTATTTCGTTTCCATAGTGGAACTAAGCTGTTAATTGTTTCTAGTTTAGTTTTCTTATCATTGATTACTTCCATTTTAATTGGGTAGGTGATATAATCAGAATATTTTTTAATTAGATTTTTCAGTTCATAATCTTCTAAATAGCGATTATATTCTTCCTCATCTTTGATGGTTAAAATAATATCTGTTCCATAATGTTCTTTGTTGCTCTTTTTTATAGTATAGCCTTCAATTCCTGTTGAAGTCCAAGAATAACTTTCTGATGATCCATATGCTTTCGATATAACTTCTACTTTGGAAGCTACCATAAAAGCAGAATAAAATCCTACGCCAAATTGACCAATGATATCAATATTTTCTTTTTTCTTATTTTGTTCTTTGAAATCCAATGAACCACTTTTCGCAATGGTTCCTAAATTGGTTTCTAATTCTTCTTTGGTCATACCAATTCCGTTATCTGATACAGTTAAAGTTCTAGCATCTTTATTGGCTTTGATGATGATAGCAAAGTCATCTTTTTTAATTTTCATCTTCTTATCAGTTAAAGATTGGTAATGTAATTTATCAATGGCATCTGATGCATTGGATATGATTTCTCGTAAAAATATTTCTTTATTCGTATAAATAGAATGAATCATTAATTCCATTAATTTTTTTGATTCGGCTTTAAATTCTTTCATAATATCCTCCTTTAGCACTCAATTAATATGACTGCTAATATTCATTATAGTACAACCCTATATCATTGTCAATACCCATGAAATAAAGTTTCAACTTTTCATGAAATTGTGGAAAGTATAAAAGTATGATTTTTTTGATAAAAACAACATTATACTAAAAATTGTTGGAAAATATGGTATAATTTTATTAATTTAAATACTTGGAGGTAGCTATGTATACTATTAAAGAATTAGCAAATTATATTTCATTAGAAGAAATCCCAAATGCTTGGAATAATTGCTTTGAAGAAATAAATAAATCATATCATCTTGATTGGTTGAAAAAATATGACTTTGGTTTAATCTTAAATTATTATGAATTTGATGATAATTTTAAAGAAAGATTTATAGATGAACTAAAGTTACTAAATAGTGATAAGAAACTTAATTTTATATGTTATATAATGTATTATATTTTATTTATTGCAGATGACAAAAATTATCATAATATATGGTCTTGGAAATCCACATCAAGGATATTTGAAAGCCATGGCAGTTATATGATTCCTGTTGTAGCATTATTATGTGGTTATGAATTTCATATAAAGAATATGAAATATAGAAATTTTGATAATGAACAAATTGCATTACAAAAATATAATATTAAATTAGTTTGCACGAATGACAAAATAAAGTATGGCATAGATGGAATTAGGTTTAGCCAAATGATATGGGGATCTTTCTTCATAAAAGGTATTTTAATTCAAATTGGAAGATTACAATATGAAGTAGGTGTTAAAAAATTTGATGAATTAGACAAATACTTTGAAGAAAAACACCAATACATTTATATTCATATTCCAAGGGGTAAAGATTTGAATGAAAAGGATGTTAATGAATCATTATGTTTGGCAGATGAATATATAAAAAAATATTATTCTAAACTAAAAAATGAAAAACTAGCATATTATACAAAAACTTGGTTATTAAGTCCTGAAGTAAAAGAAATATTATCTGATGATAGCAATATAATAAAATTTCAAAATAAATTTAGTATTATAGAATACGAAGAAAATATTAATGATTTTTTGAATTTTGTATTTGAAGTAGTTATAGATAAAGTAGACTATAAGGATTTACCTGAAAAAACAATTTTGCAAAAAGAATTAAAAAGAAAGCTTTTAAATAATGAAATACTACATTTAGGATTAGGAATTATAAAAAATATACCATAACAAATGCACTTTAATTGACTATATCAATTTATAAGTGCATTTTTAATTTGATTAGTGAATTTAAATAAAAGAAAACTCCCACGAGAGGTGTGAGTAATTATCACATTGGAGTCCTAAAGGAAGAAGTACGACAACTGTTTGGGATAAATAATTAGTAATAAGTCATTAATTAATCTTATTATAGCGTATTATTCATTTATTTAAACCAAAAATTTTAGAATGTGTAAAGTAATTATAAAATTTGTATGAGAAAATAAAAAAAAAGCAAAACTATGGTATAATAATATATAGAATTATAAATTTATTTGATAATTTGATTTAGATAATATATTAAGTATATGAATTATTGTCAAAGGAAAGTTTATAAGATGGAAAATTAGGAGGCATTAAAAGATGAGTTTAGAAGGATTTAGCAAAAAAGGTATGGAATTAGGAGGCAATCTTGAAAGAATAAGTGAAACAAAAAATGATTTAAATCAACAATACATAAATACGATAAAAAGATTAGCTATGCAAAAAATGAAAAATGATATATTATTTGAGGGAACTTTAGGTGCAGCAATTAGAAAATTTTCTTCATTAGGCTTAGATGTTTCGAAAGAAAGTATATTAAAAGATATACAAGAAGAAATTTATAGACAAAATCCTAGTTTTGGTTTAAGTACTGATGAAATAAGCCAAAGAAAATTATCATCAGTAGATAGCAATCAAAAAGAAAGAGAATCAGTAAATTATCAAACTAAAGTTGAGCAATTAAAAAATAATTTAGAAAATATTTTTGGATCTTCTACAACTAAAGAACAAAGATCGGTAGATATATCTAGCACAATTCCGAGAGAACCTGCAATTCAGAGTGCAAGAGAGTACGAAATTTCTATAAATAATTATTCACAAATAAATGAGCAATCTGTTCAACAGGCACCATTGCACACAGAAAAAGAAATACATGAACAATTGGACCAAGCTCAAGAAGAAATTAAGCAAAAATTAGAATGGGCAAAACAACAACCTAATGAACCAACAATGACTTTTACTGGTAATTTAACAAATTTATCTGATGATGTTAAGAAAAGAATTATACAACAAATGGAATCTCGAGGCGAAGTTATAATTTCTGAAATTGACAAAGTATATCAAGAAGGTAATTATATAGTTGTAGATGCTAAAGATAATCAAGGTCGTTTTACTGGAGCTGAATTTACATTAGATGATTTTACAAAGTTAGTTAATCAACCTTCAGCTATTACTAAAATAGAAGAAATTTCACAACAACCTACTGATAATATAATTGAACCATTAGTGCAAGAACAACCAAGAGTTGAAAATACACAATCAAAACAAGAGACTATTCAAGAGCAATCACAACAAATAAGTCAAGACGAATCTGAAAAAACTTTACAAGAACAACAAGCACAAATGAAAAATCAAATTATAAATCAAATAATGGCTGGTATGAACAATGCCGGGGAATTTTCATTTGGTGATATAAGTATAGGTGAACGAATGAGTATTATGCAAAATGCTCAAAATAAATTAAATGCTAAATCTATGGATGAATTACAAATGTTATTATCAACATATCAAAAGCAAAATACTCAAGAAGAAACTATGAGTAATGGAATGCATAGATAAGGAATCAAATAATGAATAAAGAATTTATAGAAAAAATTGAAAATCAAGTAAACAATATATCAATACTAGATAAAGATCCTTTTGTTGAAGAAAGTTGTAAAAATATATATAGAGCATTATTAGTAGTTACAGAAAATGAAAATACAACTATTAATGATGATATTTCTAATATATTAAATGATACAAATAAAACTATTGAACTATTAAAAAAATTTGATAGTATCAATAAAGAAAAATATAATGGTGATTTAAGTTATATAGTTATTGATGTTAATAATACTCAAACATTATTATATTTAATTGAACTATTAAAACAAACTATAAATCAGAATAATGAATCAAATGACATTGATAAACAAAAAAATACTGTTGGTGATAATTTTAAAAAAGAAATTAATATAGATGATATTAATATTATAATTAGTTCTATTTTAGAAACTTGTATTTTTCTAAAAATTGAAAATATTAAAAATATTAAATTTTTACCAGCTAAACAAGGATATACTGTTGAAGTATCTGACGATAATAAGAAATTATATATGGGAATTTCAGAATATGGTTATGTAGAAATTGTAAGAGAAAATTTTATTGATGGTAAAATTGTATATATGCCATAAGCTGACTTAAAAAAGTAATTTAAAAGGACAGTAAATTTGTTTAGAAATTTGACTATAAAGATGATAAATACATTGGCAATAGAAAAATATAAAGCATGTCAAATGCGCATATTGTCTGTCAATATGTAAGTAGTGTGTTTTCTAAATTGACAAAATAAAACTACTCTCAATTTAAATTTAAGAGTAGTTTTTATATATACTCGAATAATTTTCCGGGTATCAATCAATCTGGAGCAATTGTGGAAGATATCTACAACTTTCACTCATAACGATTTGACATATAGTAAATCAATCAATTTTATTTTAATATATAATATGTATTTTTTCCAGTACCTTTTTTTATTAAAATATGGTCCTCTAATAATTTGTTAATAATTTGTTTTGATC